>JBNKHC010000226.1:0-2739 GCA_050290145.1 Kiloniellaceae bacterium
GGCCATGTCGAGGCCGACGAGTGCGGGGCGATGAACGACTGGCTCGCCGCCGCGCCCCGGGCGCAGGTGGTGCACGGCATGACCGGCTGCATGGTCTCCCTCAACGACCTTGCCGACCGGGCGCCGCGCCCGCTCACGAACGGCGAGGAGCTGGACCTGGGCGGCAAACGCATGCGCTACATCGACACGCCGCATGTTCCGCACGGCTGGGACGCCGGCCTGTTCTACGAGGAGACGACGGGCACCCTGTTCTGTGGCGATCTCTTCACCCACGTCGGGGCCGGGCCGGCCGTCACCGAAGAGGACATCCTGGAACCGGCAAGGGCGGCCGAGGAAATGTTCCACGCCACCAGCCTCACCGCCGTCACCGCGCCGACGATCCGCGAACTGGCGAAGCTGCAGCCGCGCACCCTCGCCCTGATGCACGGCTCCTCCTTCCGCGGCGACGGCCAGGCGATGCTGAACGGCCTTGCGGAGTTCTACGCGGAGAAGGTTCGCGCCGCTGCGTAGCATCCGCTCCCCTCGTCATGCCCGGGCTCGTCCCGGGCATCCAGAGCCTTCGCATCGCCGCCCGCCGGGAATGGTGCCCGGCGGGCCCGCACCTACCCGGTTGCACGGCGCCGGCGATCCGGGGAGACTGCCCGCATGACAGAGACAGCCCAGAGCCTCGGTCGGCTGAACGACCACGCCGAGTGGCGCTATCTGCTGCGGGAATTCGAGCTGGCCTATCGGCACGGCCAGGCCGGCGGCAGCAGCAGGATCCGCGCGCACATGAAGGAAGTCCGGCTGCGCCTCGCCGCCGCCATCAAGGGCAATCCGCCCGTCCTCGATTGCGTGGGACAGCGCCTGCCGGTCTGCGCTCATCTGCACCGGGCGCTGGACAACGGCATGGAAGGCGCCATGCGCGGGTTGGTGCGCACCATCGAGGTGGTCGCCGACCGGCTGGACTGGCGCTATGGCTATGACCGCCTGCCCAAGGGACTGGAGAAGAAGTACGGCTTCGCCGAGTTCCTCGGGCCGCAGGGCCCCGTCGTCTGCAACGACCTGACCCTCGGCGTCGTGCTCTTCGCGCCGCAATGTACCTATCCCGCGCATAAGCACGAAGGCATCACGGAATCGTATATCTGCCTGAGCGGCGCGGCCTCCGAGAACGATAGCGGCGTCTACACGCCGGGGTCGATGATTCTCAACCTGCCGGGGCATACACACCGGATCACAACCTCAGATCACGAGCCGGTCCTGCTGGCCTATGCCTGGGCCGGTCCGCCCGATTCGCTGGCCCGGCCGGAGATGAACTTCAAGCGCAAATGATGCCCGGCCGCAAACGGCAACCAGCCTGCAACGGCGCATAACCCCATACGGAGCATGGCCAAAGTCGCCAAGGTGGTTCATTTGTCCCTGAACTTCCTCTAGTCTTACCGGTCTACCAGGAGGGGAGGTCCGCTTCCCGCCGCTGTCTTCGTGTGCCGATGTGTGCCGGAGCCTCTGCGGCGGGGATCGTCTTTTCACAATCCTGGCCGCACAGGGCAAGACCACATGAAAGTAAGAAAGGGAGACTCATGGCAAGGTGGATGAAATCTCTGGCAGCCGCGGCCGGCATCGCCGCGTTGGCCAGCTCGGTCGTCGTTTCGGGCGCCTCGGCCGACGCAATCAGCGACATCAAGCAGCGCGGCAAGCTGATCGTCGGCGTGAAAGCCGACTATGCGCCCTACGGCTTCCTCGACAGCAGCGGCAAGATCGTCGGCATCGAGCCGGACCTGGCCCAGGACGTGGCCAGCGTGCTGGGCGTCGACCTGGAGCTGGTGCCGGTGGTTTCCTCCAACCGCATGCAGTTCCTCGAGCAGGGCAAGATCGACCTGATGATCGCCACCATGACCGACCGCAACGACCGGCGCGAGGTGGTACAGATCGTCGACCCGAACTACTACTCCTCGGGCACCAACGTCCTCACCAAGGGCAACTTCGCCAAGTGGGAAGACCTGAAGGGCGCGCCGGTCTGCGGCATTCAGGGCGCTTTCTACAACCGCAAGACTTCCGAGGAGTTCGGCGCCGAGATCGTCGCCTTCAAGGGCACGGCCGAAGCGCTGACCGCACTGAAGCAGAACCGCTGCGTCGCCTTCGTCTATGACGACAGCTTCATCGTTTCGCGCCTCGGCGATCCCGACTGGGAAGGCTGGAAGATGCCGCTGCCGACCATCGACGACGCGCCCTGGGGCCTGGCCGTGAAAAAGGGCGAGGACGCCTTTGCCGCGCTGATGTCCGGCATGATCGTGAAGTGGCACCTTTCGGGCCGCATCCTGGAACTGGAGACCAAGTACGGCCTGGAGCAGACCCCCTTCGCCAAGAAGATGCATCAGGCCTTCCTGGACTTTAACCCCTCGATCGAGCGTTAAGACGGCTCATCGAAAGCCAGAGTCACCCCCACCCCATCCCTCCCCAGTCAAGGGGGAGGGAGTGGTTTTCGGGGAGCGGCTCCAACTAGAGTCCCCTCCCCCCTTCGTGGGGGAGGGTTAGGGAGGGGGACTCCCGTCAGGGAGAGCGTTTAGGGGGACATCGGTGGAAGCGGTCTACGACTGGGCCCGTGTGCTCTACCAGGACACCGGGATCAACCTCACCTTCATCTACGATTCCTACGACCGCGACCGGCTGATCAGCGGCTTCTTCATGACCGTCTGGCTGTCGGTCATCTGCCTGGTGCTGTCGCTGGCGATCGGCGTCGTCGGCGCCTGGGCGCAGGGC
>JBNKHC010000227.1:0-7298 GCA_050290145.1 Kiloniellaceae bacterium
GGGCGACGCCAAGCGCGCCGTCGCCATCGCCCTGCGCAACCGCTGGCGCCGCCAGCAGCTGCCCGAGGAGCTGCGCGAGGAGGTGCTGCCCAAGAACATCCTGATGATCGGCCCGACCGGCGTCGGCAAGACCGAGATCGCCCGCCGCCTGGCCAAGCTGGCCCAGGCGCCCTTCATCAAGGTCGAGGCCACCAAGTTCACCGAGGTCGGCTACGTCGGCCGGGACGTGGAGCAGATCATCCGCGACCTGACCGAGGCCGCCATCCACATGACCCGCGAGCGCCAGCGCCAGCAGGTCAAGGCCCAGGCCGAGCTGCACGCCGAGGAGCGGGTGCTGGATGCCCTGGTCGGTGAGAACGCCAGCGTCGACACACGCCAGAAGTTCCGCGCCATGCTGCGCCAGGGCGAGCTGGACGACAAAGAAGTCGAGATCGACGTGCTGGACAGCGCCGGCATGCAGCTGCCGACCATGGAGATCCCCGGCATGCCCGGTGCCTCCATGGGCATGCTCAATCTCGGCGACATCTTCGGCAAGGCGATGGGCGGGCGCACCAAGAAGCGCCGCATGCGCGTGGCCGAGTCCTACGACGTGCTGATCGCCGAGGAGAGCGACAAGCTGCTGGACGAGGAGGCCGTGATCACCGGCGCCATCTCTTCGGTCGAGCAGAACGGCATCGTCTTCCTGGACGAGATCGACAAGATCACCGCGCGCGCCGAACGCGGCGGCGCCGACGTCTCGCGCGAAGGCGTGCAGCGCGACCTGCTGCCGCTGATCGAGGGCACCACCGTAGCGACCAAGCACGGGCCGGTGCGCACCGACCACGTGCTGTTCATCGCCTCGGGCGCCTTCCACATGGCCAAGCCCTCGGACATGCTGGCCGAGCTGCAGGGCCGCCTGCCGATCCGCGTGGAGCTGGACGCGCTCAGCCGCGACGACTTCAAGCGCATCCTCACCGAGCCGGAGAACAGCCTGATCCGCCAGTACAAGGCGCTGATGGAGACCGAGGAAGTTACCCTCGATTTCGCCGAGGAAGCCATCGACGCCCTGGCCGATCTCTCCGCCGAGATCAATTCCTCGGTGGAGAACATCGGCGCTCGGCGCCTGCACACGGTGATGGAAAAGCTGCTGGAGGAGATCTCCTTCACCGCCACCGACCGCGGCGGGGAGACCATCCTGATCGACGCCCAGATGGTGCACAGCCGTGTCGGCGAGCTGGCCAAGAACGCCGACCTCTCCAAGTTCATCCTCTAGGAACGCGCCCTCGCGGCGCGCCGCCTTACGGCAGGCGGAACTCGACCTCTTCGGTGACGGTCGGCGGGTTGGCCTTCCAGGTCGACTGCCCCTTGCTGAGGCTGCGCTCGGCCGTCTGGCCGATCAGCATCATATCGATGGCCAGGCCGTCGCCGGCCAGCGGCATGAAGAGGCGGCTGATGCTGCGCGGCCCCTCGATCTCCGCATAGCCGTAGGAGCTGCGGCTGTAGAGCGCCCCCGGCCCGGCGGCGCCGCGCCGGAACAGCGCGCTGATGTGGTCGCGGTAGATGCCCTCGGGCAGCTCCTCATGCTGCAACTTGCCGGTGGGATCGACGCCGATGGCGACGTCGGCACCGATCAGGCGGAAACGGAAATAGCGTCCGTCCTGCAGCACGTCGACGAGTATGACGTAGGGCAGCATCGGGCCGAGATCGGCGGTGTCGATGTCGGCGCCCGCGGGCCAAAGCCGGCCGGCCCGCTTGCCGTGCCAATAGTGATAGAGGTTGCGCAGCTGTGGTTCGGGAATCCTGCTGGCATCACCGAGGCGGGTCATTGCGAGCTTCCGTCCTCCCCGCCTTCGCCGCCGGATTTCGTGAGGGCGCCGCGTCGGCTGCCCGCCGGATCGACCTGCTCGAGCAGCCGGTCGAGCGACGCCTCGTCCATCGCCGAGATGCGTTCGGCCAGCAGATTGGCCAGCAAGGTCGCCTTGGCGCTGAGGCCCGCGGTGTCCACCACCACCCGCGGATGCGACAGGTCGGCGAGCTGCTGCAGCTCCTCCGCCTCGTCCCAGATGATGCCGAGGAACTGGCAGACCCGGTGCACGAAGCGCCGGCTCGGCTTGCCGCGGCGGCCGTGCTCCATGGCGGAAAGATAGGCCGGCGAGACCTGCAGGCCGGCGGCCATGTCCTTCAGCGCCAAGCCGCGGGCAGCACGGATGGCGCGCAACTTTTCCCCGAACGGCGTCATTTAGTGTCCACCAGGTTCCGACTCGTCATAGAGGCCGTGGGCCTGGTGCCACTCGGCCAGCGATTCTTCCGGATATTCGGCATAGCGGTTGGCGCTCTTGGCGTCAGGTGGCAGCTTCACCCAGCCCGGCTTGGAATCCAGCATGATGAAGACGCTCTCCGGCGCCGCCGGCAGAGGCGTGTCGATGGCCGAAGCGAAGGGGTGCACCAGCTCCGGCCAGCGCGGATCGTAGGCGTAGAGCGCCGAGCCGCAATGCTTGCAGAAATGGCGGCGCGCCGGGCTGACCTCGCCCGGCCCGGCCCCGCCGGCACCGCGCGCCTGGTAGACGCTGACGTGCTCCTCGCCCTCGACCTTCAGGGTCGCGAAGACGCCCGAGAGGTTGATGGCATAGCCGCCCCCGCCCGCCGTCTTGCGGCAGATCGAGCAGTAGCAGCGCATGTAGGGCACCGCGGCGCGTGAGAACACGGAGAACGTGACGGCGCCGCAGTGACAGGATCCTTTCAGGTGAGGCATGGCAGACCCCGCTGTCACCCAGACGAAACTGTCTGGCGCATAACCGGATCGAAGTTTAGCGGGTTCTGCGGCGGAAGGCGATTCCTCGCTGCGGCAACAATTTGCCGTCAAGCGACGCGAAAAAGGGGGATCAGCGCCGGCGACGCAGCAGCACGTAAAGGGCGCCGGTGCCACCGTGCTTCTGCTGGGCGTAGTCGAAGGACAGCACCCTTGCCCGGTTGGGCGCCTCGTTCAGCCAGCGCGGCACATTGGCGCGCAGCACGCCGCCTTCCTCCTTGTGCAGGCCCTTGCCGGTGACGATGAGGACGCAGCGCTTGCCGGCGGCCTGGCTCTCGGCCAGGAAAACCTCCAGGCGGCGGTGCGCCTCGGCCTGGCGCAGGCCGTGCAGGTCCAGGGTGGCCTCGATGGGCAGCTTGCCGCGGCTGAGGCGCTCGGCCTTGCGGCGGTCGAGGCCGGCGCGGCTGCCGTGGGTCAGCTCCGGCTGCGGGCGCGGATGGGGCGACGGCGCGGCCGGCACCAGATGCCTCGGGGCCGTGCCGGTGGCGCGGCGCTTCTTTGGCGGCGCCTGGCGCGCCTCCTGCTCTGCCGTCAGCTCCTCCTGCAGCAGCTCGGCGGCGCGGGAATAGAGGCGGTCGCGCCCGGTAAGCGGCTTGATCTGGCCGGCGACGTGGTCCCAGAGGCGCCGGTCCTCGGGCGAGAGAACGGGGTTCTTTCGCTTGCCGCTCATCGCCTCTCCACCGTCACCTCAGGCCGCCGCGTCAGCCCGCGGCCGCGTCGCGGTCGTCGACCAGCAGCACGTGCAGGCGCCGCGGCCCGTGCGCGCCCAGCAGGATGGTCTGCTCGATGTCGCCGGTGCGCGAGGGGCCGGTGATCATGTTGACCGCGCGCGGCATCTTGCCCGGCCCGACCAGCTGGCGCAGCCGCGCCCAGGCCTCCTCGTAGGTGCCGGTCACCTGGGAGGCGCGCAGTACCACCACATGGTTCTCCGGCAGGAAGTTCAGGGTGATGGGCGCCTCGGGGCCCGAGGCCATCATCAGGGTGCCGGTCTCGGCGATGCCGGCGAAGGCGCCGGTGATCGAGGTGGCGTCCTCGGCTTCGGCGATACCTTCGGCGATCTCCAGCAGCGGCTGGCCGTCCCAGGGCAGCTGGCGCAGGTCGTCGCGCGGGGCCATGCGGACCTGCGGCGGCAGGTTCTCGTTCTTCAGGTAGTCGGCCACCGCCTGCGGCACCTCGGCCTCGCTGTCCAGGCGCACCACCGTCGCCGAGAGCTCTTTCAGCATGCTCTCCATCAGGTCGAGCTGTTCGGCGTGGGAGACCTGCGCGCGCTGCGGCACCAGGTTGGCCCGCGGCGCGGTGAGGCGCTGCTCCAGCTCGGCCTGCGTCGCCTCGTCCGGCTGCTCGCGGCGCAGCGAGCGGCGCACCGCCGCCAGGATCTGCTGCTTGGAACTGCTCATGACCCGGCTCCCCCCTGGGCCTTCCCCTTCTGCCGTTCGGCCCAGAGCTGCTGGAAGGTCTTGCCCTCGGGCGCCGGGAAGTCGCGGTGCCTGGTCCAGCCGCGCGCCAGGGGCAGGGCATCGAAGCGCCCGCGCGCCCGTCCGAAGCGGGCCAGCAGGCGCGCCTGCCAGCCGGTGACGAAATGGTAGAGCTGCGGCCGGCGGGCGAGGAAGGCCCAGAGCCCCAGCCCGATCCGCACCGCCGGCGGGGAGAGATGGCGTTCGAACTCGCGCTCGCGCCAGTGGCGCATCATCTTCGGCAGGGGGATGCGCATGGGACAGACGGACTCGCAGCGCCCGCAGAAGGTCGAGGCGTTGGGCAGGTGGCCGGCCTCGTCGACGCCGATCAGGTTGGGCGTCAGGACCGACCCCATGGGCCCGGGATAGACCCAGCCGTAAGCGTGGCCGCCGACCGCGTGATAGACCGGGCAGTGGTTCATGCAGGCGCCGCAGCGGATACAGCGCAGCATGTCCTGGAAGTCGCCGCCCAGCATGTTGGAGCGCCCGTTGTCGAGCAGGATGACGTGGTACTCCTCCGGCCCGTCCAGGTCTTCCGGGCGGCGCGGCCCGGTCGACAGCGTGGTGTAGGAGGAGAACTCCTGGCCCGTGGCCGAGCGCGCCAGGACGCGCAGGATGGTGGTGGCGTCCTCCAGGTTGGGGACGACCTTCTCCAGGCTGGCGACCACGATGTGAACCCGCGGCAGGGTCTGGGTGAGGTCGCCGTTGCCCTCGTTGGTGACGATGATCGAGGTGCCGGTCTCGGCTATCAGGAAGTTGGCGCCGGTGATGCCGACGTCGGCCTGCAGGAAGCGGCGGCGCAGCATCTGCCGCGCCTCGGCGACCAGCTGCACCGGCTCGCTGAGCGAGCGCTCCGAGGGCAGCTCGCTGTGGTGGTGGCGGAAGTCGGCCTCGACCTGCTCCTTGGTCAGGTGGACCGCCGGCGCGATGATGTGGCTCGGCGGCTCCTTGCGCAGCTGGATGATGTATTCGCCGAGGTCGGTCTCGACCACGTCCAGCCCGGCGTTCTCCATGGCCTGGTTCAGGGCGATCTCCTCGGAGATCATCGACTTGCCCTTGGTCACCACCTTGGCGTCGACGCGCCGGCAGATGTCGAGCACCGCCTTGACCGCGTCTTCGGCCGTGGCGGCCCAGTGCACCTGGCCGCCGCTGGCGGTCACCTTCTCCTCGTAGCGTTCCAGGTAGAAGTCCAGGTTGGCCAGGGTGTGGTTCTTGATGTCGCGTGCCTCGTCGCGCAGGGCGTCGAACTCCGGCAGGCGGGCGCGGGCCTTGGCGCGCTTTTCGATGAAGCCGCTCTTCACGTGCTTCATCGCCTTCTGCAGCGTCTGGTTGGCGAGCGCCGCGCGGGCGTTGTCCTTGAAGGCGTGTGAGGTGCTCTGCATGGCGCTCAGTCGCTCCCCTCGCTTGCCGCTTCACCGCCCCCGGCTTCTCCGATGGGGGGCTGCTCGGTCATGTCGGCCAGCACCTCGGCCACGTGGCGCACCTCGACCCCGGCGCCGCGGCGCTGCAGCTTGCCGGCCATGTTCATGAGGCAGCCCAGGTCGCCGGCCAGCAGGGTGCCGGCGCCGCTGGCCAGGATGTTGTCGGTCTTGGCCGTCACGATCTTGTTGGAGATGTCCGGGTACTTCACGCAGAAGGTGCCGCCGAAGCCGCAGCAGACGTCGTGCTCCACCATCTCGGTGAGCTCCACCCCCGGAATGGAGCCCAGCAGCTTGCGCGGCTGCGCCTGGACGCCCAGCTCGCGCAGGCCGGCGCAGGAATCGTGGTAGGTGACCTTGCCCTGGAAGCGGGAGTTCACTTCGGTCATGCCGCGCACGTCGGTCAGGAAGGAGACCAGCTCGTAGGTGCGCCCGGCCAGGTCCTCGGCCGCCGCCTTCATCTGCGGGTCGTGATCGAAGAGGGTGGGGTAGTGTTCGCGGATCATGCCCGCGCAGGAGCCCGAGGGCGCCACCACGTAGTCGAAGCCCTTGAAGGCCGCGATGGTCTGTTCGGCGAGCGCCCGGGTGTCGGCGCGGTCGCCGGAATTGTAGGCCGGCTGGCCGCAGCAGGTCTGGGCCTGCGGTACCTCGACGCTGCAGCCCGCCTGCTCCAGCAGCTTCACCGCGGCGAAGCCCACCGAGGGACGCATCAGGTCCACCAGACAGGTCACGAAAAGTCCGACGCGCGGATGCTCGTCAGCCATGGATGGTCCTCCCAACTCGAGCCCTTGGGGCTTTCGGGGATAATGGTATTACCACTTGGGAAAAGCAAGCGGCAGCAGGCGCCTATCCCCCGCAAACCGCGGCTGCGCGGGATCAGCTCGCGGTCTCGCGGCGCTCGGCGACAGCCTTGGGCAGAAACAGGTAGTAGCGGCCGCTCTGCTTCATGCGCCCGGCCTGGGTGAGGGCCTCCTCGCCGGAACCCCAGAAGAAGTCGCCGCGCACCGCGCCCTTGATGGCGCTGCCGACGTCCTGGGCAACCATGAGGCGGCGCAGCGGCCTGTCGGTCGCCGGCCAGGTGGTGTCGAGCCACAGCGGCACGCCGAGCGGCAGCAGGGAGGAATCCACCGCCAGGCTGCGGCCGGGGGTCAGGGCCACGCCCTGGGCGCCGATGGGGCCCTCACCCTGGATTTCACGGAAGAAGATGTAGCGGGCGTTGCGCTGCATCACCTCCTCGGCCCTCTGCGGATGGGCGCGCAGCCAGTCGCGGATCTTCTGCATGGAGGCGCTCTTGCGGTCGATCACGCCTTCGTCGATCAGCGCCCGGCCGATGGCGTAGAACGGAAGGCCGTTGGAGCCGGCGAAGCCGACCCGCGTGACCCGGCCGTCGGGGAAGACCACCCGGCCCGAGCCCTGCACGTGCAGGAAGAAGGCGTCCACCGGGTCGGCCGCCCAGACCAGCTCCAGCCCGCGGTCGGCCAGCGCCCCGGCATCGATCTCCTTGCGCGTCAGGTAGGGCACCAGGCGGCCGTCCTGGACCCGGCCGACCAGCTTCTCGCCGCGCAGGTCGGCGCGGAAGAGGGCGAGATCGACGGTCACCAGGTCGTCGGGTACCCGGTAGAGCGGCGTCGCCCCGGG
>JBNKHC010000228.1:0-14294 GCA_050290145.1 Kiloniellaceae bacterium
AGCCGAGACCGCCGAGGCCGCAGAGACAGCCACGGAAGAGACCGGCGAAGAAAAGGCCGTCGCCGGGTCCGGAAACAGGGTGGCGGAGCCCGAGGCGAAGGCGCCGCTGGCGGCCGAGCCGGAAACCGCCGGCAGTGCGCCGGGCACCGCTACGGCGACACCAGCGGCGCAGAAACTGGGAACCGAGGCGGCCATCTCGGCCACTGTGGCCCTGCGCCAGGCCGCCGCCAGCCGGGCGACGCCCATGCCGAGCCCGACGCCGCAGCGCGAGACCGCGGCAACGCCCGCGCCGGCCGCGGCGGCGCCGAAGCCCGAAGGCGGCGCCCTGCCGTGGCGCAGCGCCGCGGTGGTGGCGCTCGGCATCGCGCTGGGACTGGGCGCCTACGTCATCTTCTCCGGCGGCCCGGAAACGCCGCCGGCGCAAACCCCGGCCCCAGTTGCGGCCCCAGTTCCGGCACCGGTCGCGGAAACGCTGCCGGCGGAGGCGGCGACAGCGGCGAAGGAGACCGCGGCAGAGGTTGCCGCACCGCCCGCCGCCACCCCAGAAAGCGTGACGCCGGAAAGTGCCGCGCCCGAACCGCCGGCCGCCGCCGTGCAGGTGCCGGAGCCGTCTTTCGACATCATCCGTATCGAGCCCGATGGGCAGTCGATCATCGCCGGGCGCGCGGCGCCGGGCAGCGAGTGGATCCTGCTCAACAACGGCGACCCCATCGCCAGCGTGCAGGCCGACGCCAACGGCGAGTGGGTGGTGCTGCCCGACGCCTCGCTGGTGCCGGGGGCCAACGCCTTCAGCCTGGTGCCCAAGACCGAGCGCGGCAAGGTGGCCATTCCCGCGCCGGCGGAGCAGGAGAACCTCTCGGAGCAACCGGCGCCCGAGGCGCCCGCGGCGCCGCAGTCCGGCAGCGATTCGGGTGCCGCCCTGACGCCGCAGGCAGCGCCTGAGCTCGATGTCGCCGTGGCCCTGCCAAAACCCAAGCCGGCGGTTTCCGGCGATACGCCGGCACCGCGCATCCAGGTTTCGCAGGATGGTGTCTATGAGCTGCAGGTGGCTTCGGTCCGCCAGAGCGCCGATGCGGAGCGCGAGCGCAGCCGACTGGCGGCGGCCTATCCCGACCTTCTCGGCGCGCTGCAACTGCGGGTGCAGGAAGCCAGCGTCGACGGCGCCGGCACCTTTTTCCGCGTGCGCAGCGGCGCCATCGCTGACCTTGGCGCGGCGCGCGATCTCTGCCGCCGCCTGGAGGCGGCAGGGCAGGGCTGTCTCGTGGTGCGCCGCCCGCCCCCTGCCGAGGTGCCGCAGACCGAGGTGGTGCAGGACGGCCCGGCAGCGCCCGCCTCGGCACCGGAGCAGCAGGCCCAGCGCCCCTAGCCGGACACCCTCTCTTTCGTTTTTCTCGGACAGACCGCGCCGCGGCCTTAAGCGGGTTCGCTCTCGAAAAGGCCGATGGCGGTCAGCAGGTCCTGGATCTCCCGCCGCGCCGCCGCGTGGCTGCTGGTCTCTGTCAGGCCGTTCGCGTGGTCGGGCAGGTCCAGGGCGGTCAGGCCCTTCATGAAGAGTTCGCGGAACACCACGCGCTCGCTGATGCCGGGGGCAGTGCGGAAGCCGATACGCTTGGCCAGCAGTTCCAGCAGGGCGGAGATCTCGCGCATGTTGCGGGCCTCGATGTGGGCCAGGCGGTTGCGCAGGATGACCCAGTCGATGGGCGGCCGCCCGGCGACCACGCGCTGGTTGTTCTGTTCCCAGACCAGTTGGCTGTAGACGCTGGGCGCTTCGACTTCGCGGCGCTCCCGGTTGATCTGCGCCAGCACTCCGATGTCCAGGAAGCTGTCGTTGAGGGGGGTGATCAGGGTGTCTGCGCGATTGTGGCCCAGGCGGCAGAGGTAGGAGTCGCTGCCCGGCGTGTCGACGACGACGAAGTGGCAGTCGGCCAGATCGTCGAAGGCGTCCTGCAGGCGGCCGGCCTCGTCGGCCTCGGCAGCGGCGCGCTCGCCGGCCGTTGAGCGTTCGATGGCGCGATGCTTCGGCAGTTCCAGCTTGCGGCCGCTCTGCTCGGCGTAGCTCATGCGATTGCGGACGAAGGCGCTGAGGGTGCCCTGGCGGGCGTCGAGATCGACGGTGCCGACGCGGAAGCCCAGTTTCATCAAAGCGACGGCAAGATGGACCGCCGTTGTCGACTTGCCGGTGCCGCCTTTTTCACTGCCGACGACGATGACGTAGGGCACCGCCTCTTCCGGCCGGCTGCTGCTGCGTTGCATCTCCACGACGCCCCCTTCTATGGTCGGCTCGCTACCACAGGGCGGCTGGTACGGCCCACGTTAACGCCGGCATGAACATGCTGGCGCTCGTCGGTTTCTTGATTAGAACAGCACGGTCCAGTTTTCAGCATCTCTCGCCGAGCCCGCTGCGGAGACCATGCGCAAGTGCTCCGGGTCTGCGGGTGCTTCCTCGGCGGCGTCCTCGTCGCT
This sequence comes from Kiloniellaceae bacterium, assembly GCA_050290145.1. GTDB lineage: Bacteria > Pseudomonadota > Alphaproteobacteria > Kiloniellales > Kiloniellaceae > Pelagibius. The sequence goes on from JBNKHC010000228.1 coordinate 2,464, forward strand.
GCTTTCCGTGGGGTTGTTGTCCGCGGCGCGCTTCTCCGCTTGGGCGATGATCCCTTTCAGGGCCGCCAGGCGGCGCGCCAGGATCTCGGTCCGGGCCCAGGCGACGTATTCATCGCCGTCGGGCGCCTTGTGAACCGCGGCCCATTGCTCGCGCCGCTCCGACTTCATCACGAAGGCGATGTTCTCGCCCTCGACGGCGCAGTCGAGCGACTGGGTGTAAGGCGCGACCTTACCTTCCCAGATCTCCGAAATGACATTCCAGGAGAAGCCTTCGTTGACCAGCAGTTCCATCATTACCTGATCGAACTCGCCCCGGGCCAATTCCAGAGCATAGCTGATCATGCAGTCCAATTCCTGGCTGCCATGAGGCGCAGATTCTAAGGCCGACATCACGCGCCTGATGATGCCGTCTCTTCGTTTGTATTCGCTCATCGACCCCCGTCCCTGAGCAACAGCTTCGATAGTACCGATTTTGGCGGCGAAGAGAAGCACCCCGGATGCTCAAGGGAGAAAAAAGCGATAGCGCTATGGTTAATTTCCACGGATTGCGCCAGTAGTGGGCGCCGTGGCGGGAGGTATCAGGCGAAGGGCTGCAATTACGGGTAGCAGCCCGGGGGTCAGACGCCGGAAGCGCGATCCTCGCTGCCGGATTCCTTGCCGCCATGGGCTGCCGACCAGGATTCCGGGTCCTGCAGGAAGCTGCGCACCTCCTCGACCTGCGCCGGCGAGAGATAGCCGCTGCTCTCGGCGGCGGCCAGGGCATCCCACCAGGTTGCAAGAGCGTGCAGTTTGACACCTTTCTCGGCCAGGGCGGCGACACCCTGGGGGAAGATGCCGTAGTGGAAGATTACGAAGGTATGCGCAATCTCGGCCTCAGCCTTGCGGATCGCCTCGACGAAGTTGAGCTTCGAGCCGCCGTCGGTGGCCAGGTCCTCCACCAGCAGCACCCGGCTGCCCTCGGGCAGGTAGCCCTCGATCTGGGCGTCGCGGCCGAAGCCCTTGGGCTTCTTGCGCACGTAGAGCATCGGCAGGCCCAGGCGCTCGGCGATCCAGGCGGCGAAGGGGATGCCTGCGGTCTCGCCGCCGGCGATGGCGTCGATGGACTCGTAGCCCGCCTCGCGCTGGATCATGTCGCAGGCGAAGTCCATCAGCTGTGCGCGGGCGCGCGGGAAGGAGATGATCTTGCGGCAGTCCACGTAGACCGGACTGGCCCGCCCCGAGGTGAAGATGAAGGGCTCGTCCGGGCGGAACAGCACCGCCTCGATCTCCAGCAGGATGCGGGAGGTGATTTCGGCGATGTCGCTGGAACTGGCAGCAGCGGTCGGCAGCATGGCGGGCCCCTTCAATTTCGGTCCGCCTTGTTTATCGTCAAAGCCCGCCAATGACAATCGGGCCGACCGGCCGCGCGGGGCCCGAAGGGGGAATTCAGTCCGCCTCGGGCGCCGGCTGCGCGGCGCGCTCCAGGGGCAGGGGCGTCCGGGCCAACAGGTAGCCCAGGAAGGCGATGACCGCCGAGGCGGTCATGACCGCGACCATGGGGTAGACGGTGTCGTCCTGCAGCCAGCCCACCAGCAGGGTCACCAGCGCCCCGACCATCATCTGGGTGAAGCCGAGCAGACCCGACGCCGTGCCCGCCAGATCCAGGCGCCGGGAGATGGCCGCCGCGGTGGCACTGGGCATGCTGAGGCCGTTACCGAGGCCGACCAGCATCACCGGAGCGAAGAGGGCGAGCGGCGTCATCTCGATACCCAGGGCCAGGGCGCTCAGCAGGACGGTGCCCGCCAGGGCCGCCAGGCTGCCGCTGAAGACCATGCGCTCCGGCCCGATCCGGGTGGCCAGGCGGCCGGAGAGGAAGTTGCCGAGCATGTAGCAGAGGGCGTTCATCACGAAGTAGTTGCCGTAGTCGCTCGACGGCCGGCCCATCAGCTCGACCATGATGTAGGGCGCCCCGGCGAGGAAGGAGAAGAAGACCGCCGTGGTGAAGGAGACGTTCAGGCAATAGCCGTTGAAGCCGCGGTCGCGCAGCAGCAGGGGAAAGCCGCGCAGCATGTCCAGCGGGCCGGTCGAGACGTGACGTTCGTGGTGGGTCTCGTGCAGCAGCAGCCAGGCGAAGCCCAGCGCCACCACGCCGACGGCGGCCACGGTGAAGAAGGTCGAGCGCCAGCCGAACCACTGATCCAGGTGGCCGCCCAGCAGCGGCGCGATCATCGGCGCCACCACCATGGCCATGGTGATGTAGCCGATCATGCTGGCCGATTCCTCGCGGCTGTGGGTGTCGCGCACGATGGCGCGGCCCAGCACCAGCCCGGCGCAGCCGCCGACCGCCTGAATGATGCGCCCGGCGATCAGCAGCAGGATCGAATCGGCCAGGGCCGCCATGAGGCTGCCGGCCAGGAACACCAGGATGCCGCCCAGCAGCACCGGGCGCCGCCCGAAGCGGTCGGAGAGCGGCCCCATGAAGAGCTGGGAGATGGCGACGCCGAAGAGGTAGAGCGTCAGGGTCAGCTGAATCGTCGTGTAGTCGGTGTTGAAGACCGCCACCATGCCGGGCATGGCGGGAATGAAGATGTTGAGCGCCAGCGGCCCCAGCGCCGTCACCGCGATAAGTATCCCCAGCGACGGGCGCGGTGCGGCGGAAAGCGAAGAATCGGAAGAGGGCTGCGCGGGCGCACTCATGGGCAAAAGGGGTCCGAATTGTGAAGGCCGGGCGGGCGGCAAGAGAAGCGCCACCCTCCCGGCGCAGCGGGACCGTGACGCTTTCGTCAGCATGCTATATGGGCGGTAAACTGACCAGTGTCCATGCTGCATGCCTGCTTTGCTCCGGTCCCGAAAACGGGGTTTTGCGGGGCGCCTGCGCGCCCTAAGCTGCGGCCCGAACAACCGGAGCGGGATGGCAGGAGAGACGGCATGACGGCGGCAGGGGCGGCGCAGCAGGCGCCATCGATCGAGGTGGAACGGCAGGACGCCGTGGCGACCCTCTGGCTGAACAGGCCGGAGCGGCGCAACGCCTTCGACCTCGCCATGTGGCAGCGACTCGGCGACCTGACGCTGGAACTGGCCGGCGATGACAGCCTGCGCTGCCTGGTGCTGCGCGGGCGCGGCGGCGCCTTCGCCGCCGGGGCCGACATCTCCGAGTTTCCCGAGAAACGCTACAGCGCCGATCAGGCCGTCGACTACGCCGAGGTCATGGACCGGGCGACGGAGGCCGTGGCCGACTGCCCGGCGCCGACCCTGGCGGTGATCGAGGGCCCTTGCGTCGGCGGCGGCCTGGAACTGGCGGTGCAGTGCGACCTGCGCATCGCCTCCCAGAACGCCCGCCTCGGCATACCCATCAATCGCATCGGCCACTGCCTGCCCTACCCGGCGATGATCGCCCTGGTCGAGCTGGCGGGACGCGCCACGGCGCTGGAGATCCTGCTGGAAGGCCGCATCCTCACCGCGGAGGAGGCGCTGGCCAAGGGCCTGCTCACCCGCGTGGTTCCCGACGGCGACCTGGAAGACGAGGCCGCCGCGGCCGTGAAGCGCATCGCCGCCGGCGCGCCGCTGGCCGCGCGCTGGCACAAGAGCCTGGCGAAGAAGGCCCTGCGTCCCGAAACCCTGGACGCTGAAGCCTGGCGCGAGCCGCTGCTGTCCTGCGACACCGCCGACTACCGCGAGGGCATCCGCGCTTTCCTCGCCAAGGAGAAGCCGGTCTTCCGCGGGGAGTAGGCACGATTAAAAAAGGGCGGCGCTCCGGCCCGCTCTGCCGTCACGCCGCCCGACCCCCGGGGGGATAACCGCCGGGAATACGCCTGCTACTGAAGATTCTCCTTGAAGAAGGCGATGGTGCGCCCCCAGGCGATCTCCGCCGACTTCTGGTCGTAGCGCGCGGCGTTGGTGTCGTTGTTGAAGGCGTGGTTGGCGCCCTCGTAGGTGAACATCTCGTAGTTGACGCCGTTGGCGTCCAACGCTGACTTGAAGTCGGGAATGCCTGCGTTGATGCGCTCGTCGAGCCCCGCGTAGTGCAGCAGCATCGGCGCGCGGATGGAGGCGACCTGCTCGGCCGAGGGCTGACGGCCGTAGTAGGCGACGGTGCCCGAGACGGCGGGCGAATTGACCGCGACCTGGTTGGCCATGGCGCCGCCCCAGCAGAAGCCGACGGCGCCGACCTTGCCGGTGGAGGCGGGATGCTTGGCGAGGTAGTCGACCGCCGCTACCGCGTTCTGGATGGTCTGGGCGCTGTCGAGGGCGCGGATCATCTCGCGCGCCTGGTCCTCGTCGCCGGGCGTGCCGCCGGAAGGCGAGAGGAAGTCGACGCCGAGCGCCAAGAAGCCCTCCAGGGCGATGCGCCGGGTGACGTCCTCGATATGTGGATTGAGCCCGCGGTTCTCGTGGATCACCAGCACCGCCGGCAGTTTCTCGGTCACCGGCACGTCGGTCGGGCGCGCCAAATAGCCGCTGATCTCCCCGCTGGCGCCGGGGAAGGTCACGGTGCTGGTCGCCACGCGGCTGTCGTCCGGGGCCACCATGGCCGCCTGGGCGTAGTTGTTCTCCAAGAGCGGCAGCAGGGCGCAGGCGGCGGCGCTGCCGCCGGCGACCCGGGTCAGGTGGTCGAAGAAGCGGCGCCGGTCCAGGGTCAGGTGGGTGTAATCGTCATAGAGATCGATCATCTCCTGGGTGACTTTGGAGGGGCTTTCCGAAGAGGTCTTGCGCTTGGGCGTCTCCACGGCGGTCATCGCTTGTCGGGCTCCTGAATAGGGGTGGCAGGGTCGAAACCGTAGATGGGAAACGGCGGCCCGGCGGGGCAAGGGGCAGTTCGGGGCGGTCCCGACCGGTGTCGCGGCCGGTGGCTTAGGGGACCGTTTTGCCCAGCGCCGGAGCCGTCGTTTCTTGGCGAAAATGCTAGCCATCTCCTGGGCTTACGAATAGAGGGCGGGGCCGGATATTTCTCGAATGGGCAATTGCGCGAACGCCTGCACGGAAGATCACGAAAAAGTCAGTGCCTGCGGGGGGTTATCTTCGGGTAGCATTTTCATGCAGCATGAAATTTCAGGCCCCGGAGGGCCCGTGATGGCTGTTCGTGCGTCCTCGACTTCGATGCCCTGGCCCTTCTGGGGTTTTTTGGCGACGCTGCTTGCCGGCCTGCTCCTCGCCGGCCACCAGCGCGAGGCCTTTGCCGAGTTCTCGCTGTTCTTCAGCTACGGCTACTGGGGCGTGCGCCTGCTCATGGCCTACCTGCTGTTCGCCGGCTGCCTGCTGCTGCTGGAGATCGGGCCGCTGGGCGCGCGCCTGGGGTGGGGCTGGCTGGCCGCCGCGGCGGCGCTGATCACGCTGCCCTTCTTCACCTTGAGCGTCACCATGCTCGACCTGCTGCTCGGCCTGCCGGAGCTGGGCATCAGCGGCTTCGGCCTGGACAGCGCCGGCGCTGCGGAGGCCTCGGCCTCCGGCATGGCGGCGCTCTTCGCCATGGAATCGCTCTACCACCTGGACAATCACCTGGCGCTCTGCGCCCTCATCGTCCTGCCCCGCGTGGTGATGGACCTGCGCGGCGTCGAAGCCGAGGCGGAGCAGGGTGAAGCCTCACCGCGCGCGCCCTTCCCGGCGCCGGTCACCCTGCGCCCGGCGACGCCGGCCGCGCCGGCCTTCTTCCAACGTTTCGATCCGCCCCTGAAGGGCCCGGTCCTGGCGGTCCAGGCGCAGGAGCATTACGTAAGGGTGGTGACCGCCGAGAGCGCGGTGACCACGCTCTATCGCTTCGGTGACGCCCTGCGCGAGCTGGAAGGGCTTTCAGGCCTGCAGGTGCACCGCTCGTTCTGGGTCGCCGACGCCGGCGTCGCGGCCCTGAAGAGCGGCAAGCGCGGCCTGAAGATCGTCCTGCGCAACGGCGAGCAGGTGCCGGTCAGCGCGCGCCACGCGGACACGGTGCAGCGACGTTACGGCGAGCGCCTGGAAACGGTCGCCTGATGGAGGCCCGATGATGGTCGGCGGCATCGACCACGAAGGCGAAATGGCAGTGGCGCGTTTGCGCATGAAGCTGGAACGGGACGCCGCCGTGACCTCGCTCGCCGAGAGCGAACGCCTGCGCCGCGAAGAGGGCGAGGAGCAGTTCCGCGGGCGGCTCTGGGCGCTGACCGTCATGGGGGTCGTCTACCTGCTCTACCTGCTGTTCGGCTGAGGGCGCAGCGTCGCCCTGGCGCTACTTCCTCGGGCTGATGCAGTTGTCCCGCTACTTGCGTAGCGTGATGTACTTGAACGTGCCCTGGCCGCTGCCGATGACGCGGCCGTTCTCGTCGCGCACTTCACAGTCGGCGAAGAACAGCGACTTGCCGCCGCCGCTGCGCGAGGCGCGGGCCACCAGGCGCTGGCCTTCCTGGGCGGTCCCGATGAAGTTGCAGGTCAGCGACAGGGTGAAGGCACGACGCGGCGTGTGCCCCTCCGGCGTGTAACAGCCGCAGTAACCGCAGGCGGTGTCGATCAGCGTGGTCAGCACGCCGCCATGCATGACGCCGCTGCGGTTCAGGTGGCGCTTTTCGACGGTCAGGCCGACTTCGGCGACGTCGTCTTCCCAGTTCACCAAATGATAGCCGACCAGGTCGGCGAAGCCGCCGTGGCTGCGCAGCGGGTCGGCATCCTTCACGGGTTTGGTCGAATCGTCAGGCATGGCGGCAGACTGCCGCGTCGCGGCGGCGCTGTCCATATACGGTCTGGCGCCGCGTTCTCAGCGTTTTCGTTGGCAGGCGTTTCGTTGTGGAGCGCATAAAGCTAGACCGGGGCTCACGGCCCCGGTCTTTTGCTCTCGCTTGGCAGGAACGCTCCAGACCGCGGTCGTTAGGAGCTTCCTGACGAGTCACCGCACAGGCTTTGCGGCGGCTAAATCGTCACCGGTTTTTCCCGGCCACGTGCCGTTAGCTTGCGACTCTCCGCGTGGTCCGGTCAAGAGGCCAGTGCTAGGAATATCGGCGGATTTCCGCGCTTTGCCGCACGCGTTTCGCGCGTGCAAAGCTGCCGCGGCCAAGGCAGGCAGCGGAAAATCGTGAAGACCGCGCGCGTCCTTGCCGTAGCGCAGCAAAAAAGAGATCTGCACAAGATGGCGCGCGCCGTTCAGCGGGCGATTGTTTAGGCCGCAGACAAAACCAAAGCCGGAGTTGCGGATAACGACTCTCAGCCGCCGCGCGCGTTCTCACTCCACGCCGACGGCGTAGAAGTAGGGGTTCTCGAAGCCGGGCTTGCCGTACTCCAAGGGCTCGCCGTCCATGTCGTAGACCTGGCCGCCGGCGGCCAGCAGCACGGCGTGGCCGGCCGCCGTGTCCCATTCCATGGTGCGTCCGAAGCGCGGGTAGAGGTCGGCGCGGCCGGTGGCGACGAGGCAGAACTTCAGCGAAGAGCCGGCGGTCACCCGATCGGCCACCTTGTACCGGGTGAGGAAGGCGTCGAGCTCCTGGCCGCTGCCGTGGCGGCGGCTGGCCACCACTACCGCGCCTCCTTCCGGAATCTCGCGGGCGCGGATCTCCATCAGCGGCTGGTCGGTCTCGGCGAAGACGGCGCGGCCGCTGCCCTTGCTGCCGTCTTCTTCGTCGCCGCAGACCCCCGCCCAGGTCATGGCCAGGGCCGGGGCGTGGACCACGCCGGCGACCGGCTGACCGTCCTCGATCAGGGCGATGTTGACGGTGAACTCGCCGTTGCGGCTGATGAACTCCTTGGTCCCGTCCAGGGGGTCGACCAGCCAGAAGCGGCCGCCGGAGACGTCCGGCTCCTCGCCGGCCGCCATGGCCTCCTCGGCGACCACGGGGATCTCCGGCGTCAGGGTGTTGAGGGCGCCCAGGATGAAGGTCTCCGCCGCCTCGTCGGCTTCGGTGACCGGAGAGGCGTCGTCCTTCTCGCGCACCTCGATCTCCTCGGCCTCCACGTAGTAGGCGAGGATCACCTTGCCGGCGCGCTCGGCGATGAGGCGCAGCACCGCCAGCAGGTCGTCGGCATCGGCCTCGTCCTGGTCGAGCAGCCCCCGCAGCGATTTTTCCGACCCGCTCACTCCGCGGCTTCCTGTTGCTGGGCGTCCTGGATGGCGCGCCACACCTTCTCCGGCGTCGCCGGCATGTCGATGTGACGGATGCCCAGCGGCGCCAGCGCGTCCACCAGGGCGTTGATCACCGCCGGGCAGGAGCCGATGGCCCCGGCCTCGCCGGCGCCCTTCACGCCCATGGGATTGGTGGTGCAGGGGGTGTCCTCGATCATGGTCAGCTCGATCTGCGGAATGTCGTCGGCCCGCGGCATGGTGTAGTCCATGAAGGAGCCGGTCAGCAGCTGGCCGTCGCCGTCGTAGACCGTGTGCTCCAACAGCGCCTGGCCGATGCCCTGGACGGTGCCGCCGTGCACCTGGCCGGCGGCCAGCAGCGGGTTCACCAGCACGCCGAAGTCGTCGACGATGACGTAGCGCAGCAGCTTGACCACTCCGGTGTCCCGATCGACCTCCAGCTCGCAGAGGTGGCTGCCGTTGGGATAGGTCTGCGCCCCGGCGACGATGTGGTGCTGGTCCTCCAGCGGCTCCTTCATCTCCTCCGGCAGGCTGTCGTCGCCGTAGGCCGCCTTGGCGACCTCGGTCAGCGTGACCGTCTTGTCGGTGCCGGCCACGGTGAAGACGCCTTCCTGGAACTCGATGTCCGCCTCGGCGGCCTCCAGCAGGTGTCCGGCGACCTTGCGGCTGCGCTCGATCACCTTGTCCGCGGCGCCGTCCAGCGCCTGGCCGCCCATCAGCAGGGAGCGCGAGCCGCCGGTGCCGCCGCCTTGCGGCAGGTCCCAGGAATCGCCCTGGTGGATGGTCACCTGGTCGGGCTCCACGCCCAGCTTGTCGGCGAGCAGCTGGGTATAGGCGGTGAAGTGGCCCTGGCCGTTCGTCTGGGTGCCGATCCACAGCTCGACGCCGCCGTCTTCCTTCACCTTCAGGCGCGCGGTCTCCTCGCCGTTGGAGCCGCAGACCTCGCCGTAGCAGGCAAAGCCCAGGCCGCGCAGCCGGCCGAAGCGGGCCGCCTCAGCGCGCCGCGCCTCGAAGTCGGCATAGTCGATGGCCTTGAGGCCGCGCTGCAGCAGGCCGGCGAAGTCGCCGCTGTCGTAAGTCTGGTCGAAGGCGGTGGTGTAGGGCAGCGCCTCCTTGGGGATGAAGTTGCGCCGCCGGAACTCGTCGGGCGCCATACCGATATCGCGCGCTGCCGCGTCCATCAGGCGTTCCACCAGGTAGGCCGCCTCAGGCCGCCCGGCGCCGCGGTAGGCGTCGACCGGCACGGTGTTGGTGAAGACCGTGGTCACCTCGGCATAGCCGGTGGGGAAGGTGTAGAGGCCGCTCAGCATGGGCGCGTAGCAGCCCGTCGGGATGAAGGGCGCATAGTTGGAGAGGTAGGCGCCCATGTTGGCGGTGGTGGTGACGCGGATGCCCAGCGCCTTGCCGTCCTTATCCGTCGCCAGCTCGGCCAGGGTCACGTGGTCGCGGCCCTGGGTGTCGCTGAGGAAGCCCTCGCCGCGCTCGGAGATCCAGCGCACCGGGCGGCCCAGGCGCCGCGCCGCGAAGAGAACCAGCACGGTCTCCGGATAGACGAAGATTTTCATGCCGAAGCCACCGCCCACGTCCGGGGTGATGACGTGTATCTTCTCCTTGGGCACCTTGAAAATCATGTCGGCCAGGAGCGGCAGCATGCGGTGCGAGCCCTGGGAGACGGTGTAGAGCGTGAAGGTCTCGCTGGCCGCGTCGTAGTCGCCGATGGCCGCGCGCGGCTCCATGGCGTTGACGATGACGCGGTTGTTGACGAACTCCAGCCTGGTGACGTGGTGCGCATTGTCGAAAGCCTCCTTGGTCGCGGCCTCGTCGCCCATTTCCCAGACCAGGCTGGTGTTGTTCGGCGCCTCGTCCCAGACCTGCGGCTGGCCCGGGTCCTTGGCGGTCTTGGTGTCGGTCACCGCCGGCAGGGGATCGTAGTCCACCATCACCAGCTCGGCGGCGTCGCGCGCCGCCGTCGCCGTCTCGGCCACCACCAAGGCCACCCCGTCGCCGACGTGGCGCACCCGGCCGCGCGCCAGCGCCGGGCGCGGCGGCATGACGGTCCTGGTGCCGCCCTTGCCCGGCATGGGCACGACACAGGGCACGTTGCCGACGCCGTCGGCATCCAGGTCGTCGACGGTGAAGACGCCGAGCACGCCCGGCACGGCCTTGGCCTCTTCCAGGTCGATGGACTTGATCTCGGCATGGGCAAAGGGGCTGCGCACCAGCACGCCGTAGGTCTGCCCCTCAAGCTGGATGTCGTCACTGTAGCGGCCCTGGCCGGTGAGGAAGCGCGAGTCTTCCACCCGCCGCAGGCCTTGGCCTACGCCAAATCGCCCCATGGCTGAAACGCTCTCCGTGTAGGTGGGTTGTATGCTGAATTGGCCTCAATGATAGGCGAGACAAGGGGCCGCGACAAAGCGGAAAGTCGTGACGCTTTCATGAGAGAGCGCTTTCCGGGGCGCAGGTGTCCGCCGCCTTTTGCAAGTGATCTCGCGAATTGGCAGCAGCATGTCGCGAGGCGGCTGCGCTAGGCTCACTCCCGGCAACGGCGGGAGACGGCGATGGAACAGCGGCTGACCATGGTGACCCTGGGTGTGCGCGACCTTGCGCGGGCGCGGGCCTTCTACGAGGAGGGGCTCGGCTGGACGGCGGGGCCGGGCACGCAGGAGGCCGTGGCCTTCTACCAGTTGGCCGGCGGCCTGCTGCTCGGCCTCTACGGCCTGGAGGCCCTGGCCGAGGACGCCGAACTCGCTCTGCCGGACCTCACGCCGGGCAAAAACTTCGGCGGCATGGCCCTGGCCTACAACGTTGCCAGCCCCTCAGCCGTCGACGCCACCCTGCAGGAGGCCGAGGCGGCCGGGGCCACCCTGCTGAAGCCGGGTCAGAAGGTCTTCTGGGGCGGCTACTCCGGCTACTTCGCCGACCCCGACGGCCACCCCTGGGAGGTCGCCCACAACCCCTTCTGGACCCTGAAGGAAGACGGCACGGTGTCGCTGGAGGCGCCGGGCTAGGGCCAGGGTGCACTGCCGTCGCCACAGCTTCACATTGTCATGCTCGGGCTTGACCCGAGCATCCATGGACAGGCCAGACGCGAACGGCGCAATGGACCCGAGGGTCAAGCCCGAGGGTGACGAGAGGAGAAGAAGAGTGCCACCGGCATTGTAGACACCTGTGTCCACGTCCTCTTCTTATCCGTGTATAGTTTCCTTGTTGTACACGGAGGTAGGATATGAGTCCAAAGGGTCAACTCATCACGTTTGAACTGTTTTCGGGACTCTTCGGCTGGATCTGGATCGGCGGCGGCATCGCAGTTCTCATTTTTGCGGCCCTTGCATTGTTCGCCGACTGGAGTTGGTGGAACGTGCTCTATGCTGCAATCGTAAGTGGGCTCGCCAAGTGGCTTGCAAGGGGATTCTTGGATAACAAGAAACGGGTCTTGTTCGAGCAGGCTCTAGTCGAACAGGGCTTCTCTCAGGAAGACGCTGCAAAGAGGTGGATGGAGGAGTATGGCAAGGGCCGACTTTGACCGGGCACCCAAGGCAGTCGCCTGAACAATGGAGAAATGGACCCTCGGGTCAAGCCCGAGGGTGACAAGAGGTGCGTGGGCGAGGGCAGGTGCCCTTTCATCCTTCGAGACGCTTGCTGCGCAAGCTCCTCCGGATGAGGCGGGGTGGAGATTTCAGAAATGAAAAACCCCTCGCCCTGAGAAGGCCCGAAGGGCCGCCTCGAAGGGCGAGGGGCTTGGGCTCCCCTGCCTAGTCGAAGGCTTCTTCCCAGGTGCCCTGGGTGGCGGCCTTGGAGTACTCGGTGGCGCGGTTTTCGA
>JBNKHC010000229.1:0-5388 GCA_050290145.1 Kiloniellaceae bacterium
AGGTCATCGGCCTGGCCGCTCCCTGCGATTGATGGGATAGCCGCTTGCCGGGCCCTTCAGGGGCTGGACCAGCATGCGGTCGAGCCAGAGGTCGCGCCGCGTGCGGAACTGCTCGATGCCGATGGTCATGGCCTCGTGGCCTTCGCGGGGCTGGGCCGTGTAGGTGCCGAGCAGGCGGTCCCACCAGGGCAGATTGAAGCCGAAGTTGCTGTTGGTCTCGTCCGGATGGATGGAGTGGTGCACGCGGTGCATGTCAGGCGTCACGACGACCCAGCGCAGCACGCCGTCGAGCGCCAGCGGCAGCTTGAAGTTCGCGTGGTTGAACATGGCCGTCGCGTTCAACAGCACCTCGAACACCAGCACGGCCACTGCCGGCGGCCCCAGGACCGCGACCACCGCCAGCTTGAGGACCATCGACAGCAGGATTTCGAGCGGATGGAAGCGCAGTCCCGTGGTGACGTCGATTTCCAGGTCCGCGTGGTGCATGCGGTGCAGCCGCCACAGCGCCGGGACGGCGTGGAACATCACGTGCTGCAGATAAATGGCGAGGTCCAGCACCAGCAGCGAGGCGACGAAGGCGAGCCAGCCCGGGACGTCGAAGACATTGAAGAGGCCCCAGCCGCGCTCCGCCGCCGTCAGGGCGAGGCCCACGGCGACCACCGGAAAGACCAGGCGCAGGATCAGGGTGTCGAGCACGACGATGCCGAGGTTGCTGGTCCAGCGCAGCAGACGCGGAATCTCGCGCCGGCGCCGGGGCAGCGCGGCCTCTGCCAGCGCCATGATCCCCAGGACGCCCAGGAAGAAGGCGATGCGCAGTGTGGCTTCGTTGGCCAGCAGAAGGTCGGTCATCGGGGCGGCCGTCCTTGCCGGCGAAGCGCCGGCCCCCTGTTACAGGTCACGCACGTCGGTCAGGTGTCCCTTCACCGCCGCCGCCGCCGCCATGCCGGGGCTCACCAGGTGGGTGCGCCCGCCACGGCCCTGGCGGCCTTCGAAGTTGCGGTTGGAGGTGGAGGCGCAGCGCTCGCCCGGCTGCAGCCGGTCGGCGTTCATCGCCAGGCACATGGAGCAGCCCGGCTCGCGCCATTCGAAGCCGGCCTCCAGGAAGATCTTGTCGAGGCCTTCCTGCTCCGCCTGCTCCTTCACCAGGCCGGAGCCCGGCACGATCATCGCCTGCACGCCGTCGGCCACCTTGCGGCCTTGGGCCACATGGGCGGCCTCGCGCAGGTCCTCGATGCGCCCATTGGTGCAGGAGCCGACGAAGACCTTGTCGATCTTGATGTCGGTGACCGCCATGTCGGCCTCGAGGCCCATGTACTCCAGGGCGCGGATCATGGCCTGGCGCTTGGCCTCGTCGCGGGCCGTCTCCGGGTTGGGCACGCGCCCGGTGACCGCCACCACGTCCTCGGGGCTGGTGCCCCAGGTCACCTGCGGGTCGATCTCCGAGACCGCCAGGGTCACTTCCTTGTCGTAGCGCGCGCCCTCGTCGGAAGGCAGCGAGCGCCAGTAGGTCACCGCCTGCTCGAAGCTGCCGGCCTTGGGGGCCATGGGGCGGCCCTTGATGTAGTCGAAAGTCGTCTCGTCCGGGGCGATGAGCCCGGCGCGGGCACCGCCCTCGATCGACATGTTGCAGACCGTCATGCGGCCTTCCATGGAGAGATCGCGGATCGCCTGGCCGGCGTACTCGATGACGTGGCCGGTGCCGCCGGCGGTGCCGATCTTGCCGATGATGGCGAGGATCAGGTCCTTGGCGGTGACGCCGACCGGCAGGGCGCCGTCGACGGTGATGCGCATGTTCTTGGCCGGTGCCTGGATCAGCGTCTGGGTGGCCAGCACGTGCTCCACCTCGGAGGTGCCGATGCCGAAGGCCAGCGCGCCGAAGGCGCCGTGGGTCGCGGTGTGGCTGTCGCCGCAGACGATGGTCATGCCCGGCAGGGTGAAGCCCTGCTCGGGGCCGATGATATGGACGATGCCCTGGCGGTGGTCGTTCATGTCGAAGATCGGCACGCCGAAGTCGGCGCAGTTCTTCTCCAGGGTCTCCACCTGGATGCGGCTTTCCTCGTCGGCGATGCCCTTGGAACGGTCGGTGGTCGGCACGTTATGGTCCGGCACCGCCAGCGTCGCCTCGGGATGGCGCACCTTGCGCCCGGCCAGGCGCAGCCCCTCGAAGGCCTGCGGCGAGGTGACCTCGTGGACCAGGTGGCGGTCGATGTAGATCAGGCAGGTACCGTCGTCCTGACGGTCGACCAGATGGCTGTCCCAGATCTTGTCGAATAGCGTACGCGGCGCGGACATCTCTCTCGTTCCTTACTCAATTTCCCGGCCCGCCTGCCCGTATTCGGGAGCGGCCGGTTGCTCTTCTTGTTCGGCCTCAACGTTGGGGGCCGGAGCATAGCGCCCGGACCCCGGCCAGAAAAGAGCCCGAACCGCATGGGTCCCATTCCGGAAAAGGCCGGAAAACGCAGAGGGCCCGCCGGCCTGCTCTCGAGAAGCAGGCGGGCAGGCCCCCGATGGACTTCCTGAGCCGGCGCCCGGCTTTGCAGCCGGCGCCTGCCGGGCGATTTAGCCCTTGGTCTTCTCGGCCTTGACGGCCTTGCTCTTCTCGGCCTTGGCCTGAGCGGCTTCCTCGCGCGCGGCGGCGTCCAGCTTGCCGCTGAGGCCGGTGGTCTGCTCGCGGATACGCGCCGCCTTACCGGTGCGGCCACGCAGATAGTAGAGCTTGGCCCGGCGGACGTCGCCGCGACGCACCACCTCGATGGAATCGATGCGCGGGCTGTACAGCGGGAAGACGCGCTCGACGCCCTCGCCGTACGACAGCTTGCGCACGGTGAAGGCCGAGTTCAGGCCGCGGTTGCGGCGCGCGATGCAGACGCCCTCGAAGGCCTGGATGCGCTCGCGCGTGCCTTCGACGACCTTCACGTTGACGCGCACGGTGTCGCCCGGCGCGAAAAGCGGCGGCTCGCCCTCGGCGGTCAGCTTGCCGATCTGCTCGTTCTCGATCTGCTCGATGACGTTCATGACTCTCTATCCTTACTGTCGCCGGTGCGTCAGCCCCGGCCCTTCGTGTAGCGCGCCCAGAGATCCGGGCGGCGCGCCTTTGTAATCTCCTCCGCCCGGGCCTGGCGCCACTGGCGGACTTTCTCGTGATGCCCGGAGGTCAGCACCTCCGGCACCTTGCGGCCCTGCCACTCGGCGGGCCGCGTGTAGAGGGGATACTCGAGCAACCCCTCAAACCCTTCCGACCCGAACGATTCCTCGTCCGGGCTGGTCACGTTCCCCATAACGCCTGGCAGCAGACGGACGACCGCGTCCATCAACACCAGGGCCGCCGGTTCGCCGCCGGACAGGATGTAGTCGCCGACGGAAACCTCCAGGACGTCGCGGGCCTCCAGGACCCGTTCATCGACCCCCTCGTAGCGGCCACAGAGCAAGGTGACACCCGGCCCCGCTGCCAAATCCCGCACCAGGTCCTGCGTCAGCAGGCGCCCCCGGGGCGAGAGGTAGATGACCGGCGCCTTCTTGACCGTCGCCTGGTCATCCGAACTGTCTTCCGGCGCCCACTTTTCCGCGGCGGCGGCCAGAGCCGCATCCACCACGTCGGGGCGCATCACCATGCCGGCGCCGCCCCCGAAAGGGGCATCGTCGACGCTGCGGTGTTTATCGCGCGCGAAATCCCGGATGTCCAGGACGTCGAGCGACCAGATCCCGCCCTCCAGGGCCTTGCCCGCGAGGCTCTGCCCCAGGGGCCCCGGAAACATCTCCGGGAAGATCGTCAGGACCACCGAGCGCCATGCGGCCATGGAACCTCGCAACCACTCTTCCGGCCCGGAACTCTGCCACCTGACGCCAAGGACCGCCGAAGCGGCGCTTTATGACGCCCGGGACAGGGTTTGTCCAGCCTTTCCAGGGCCCCCGGTCGCAAAGATCCGGGGGACAGTCTCCGGCGCAAAAACTTAACCTTTAATGAGTTAAGTCTTGCCGCCGCCTAGTCTTCCGGCCGCGCCCCTTCTGGCGGCACCTCGATCTCCGCCGGCGGCATCGCCACCAGGCGTCCGCCGGCGATATCGACCTCCGGGACCACCGCCCGGGTGAAGGCCAGCAGCAGCAGCTTCCCGTCCGGCCGCTCGACCTCCAGGAAATCGCCGGCGCCGTAGTTCTCCACCGCGGCCACCTTGCCGAGCGCCCGGCCGTCCGGGTCCTCGACCCTGAGGCCGATCAGGTCGGCGTGGTAGAAGGTCTCCTCCTCCGCCAGCGCCGGCAGGGCCGCCCGCTCGACGTAGAGCTCGGTGCCGTGCAGGGCCTGGGCCGCGTCGCGGTCGCTAACGCCTTCGACCTTGGCCAGCACCACGTCCCGCTTGCCGGGGGCCGGGCCGGTCACCTGCAGCGTCCAGCGGCGCTTGCCGCTCTTGTCGCTGACCGGGCCGTAGGCCGCCACGTCCTCGGGGGCTTCGGTGAAGGACTTCACCTTCACCAGGCCGCGCACGCCGTGCGCGCCGACCATGACCCCAAGGCATACGCGGTCTTTCGGCGCAGGGGCTTCAACCATGCGGGCCGGCCCTCCGGACGACGGCCTCGGCCGTTACTCGGCCTTGGCTTCCTCTTCGGCCGCAGCCTCCTCGGCCGGGGCCTCCTCGGCGGGGGCTTCCTCGGCGGGAGCCTCTTCAGCGGGCGCCTCGGCCTCGGCCGCCGCGGCTTCCTCGGCCGCCTTCTTGGCCTCTTCGGCCTCGGCCGCGCGCTCCTGCGCCTTCTGGCCCGGCAGGTGCTTCTTGGTCTGCTTCGGCACGCGACGCGCCGGACCCAGGTCGGCGGCGGCCAGGAAGCGGGTCACGCGGTCGCTCGGCGTGGCGCCGACCGACAGCCAGTGCTTGGCGCGCTCGGTGTTCAGCACGATGCGGTCCGGGTGGTCCTTGGCCAGCATCGGGTTGTAGGAGCCGATGCGCTCGATGAAGCGGCCGTCGCGCGGGCTGCGCGAGTCGGCGACCACGATGCGGTAGTAGGGGCGCTTCTTGGCGCCGCCGCGGGACAAACGGATCTTCAGGGACATTCTCTGTTACTCGCTTTCTGGTCGGATAGTCTTTGCGTTTCGTGAGTTTCTCTAAGGCGTCAGCCGAAGGGATTTCCGCCGCCGATCAGGCCGCCAAGCCCGCCGCGCATCATGCCCTTCTTGCCCATCTTCTGGACCCGCTTCATCACGCGGGTCGCGTCCTTGTGCTGCTTCAGCAGCTTGTTCACTTCCTGCACCGTGGTGCCCGAGCCGGCGGCGATGCGCTGCTTGCGCGAGGCCTTGATGATCTCCGGCTTCTTGCGTTCCTTGGGTGTCATGGAGGACAGCACCGCCAGCTGGCGCTTGACCATGCCGTCGTCCAGCTTGGCGTTCTTGATCTGCTGCAT
>JBNKHC010000230.1:0-6489 GCA_050290145.1 Kiloniellaceae bacterium
TTCATAGTGCGTTGTCGCGCCGCGGATGACGCAGCCCAGCGCAACGTAACCATCGTAGTTGCCGCCGCGATCCGCGATTCCGATGGCGGTCGGCAATTCCAGCGCGCCGGGCACTTCGATCAGGTCGAAGGTTGCGCCGGCGGCGTCAAGTTCGGCGGTGGCGCCCGCAATCATGCCGTCCGCGATCTGCCGATAGAACGGCGCGACAACAATCAGCAGTTTGACCGGCGCATCGAAACTTGGCCGAGGCAATGTGTAGTGTTCTTCGCTCGCCGCCATGTCACAGATCTTTCGGAATGGGGTGGGTGTCTACGATTTCCAGCCCGTAAGCGTCGAGGCCCACGACTTTTGGCTGGGGCGAGTTCGTCAGCAGGATCAGTTGCGACAGGCCAAGCGAAGCAAGTATCTGTGCGCCCAACCCGTATTGGCGCAGGGTCTGGGGTGACACCTCATCGCCAAGAACAAGCTTCATATGGGTATCACGCAGAAGCACGACGACCCCGCGGCCTTCGGCCCCGATCACCCGCATCGCATTTTCAAGGTCAGAACTTGTCCGTCCGATGCCTAGCGCATCCTGCAACGGGTCATGCGCATGCATCCGAACCAGCACAGGCTTGCCGTCTGCAATGTCGCCCTTGCTTAGGACGATATGCTCAGCGCCCTGTGTTTCGTCCGTAAATATCCGCATGTTCCAGTCGCCGCCGAAAACGCTGGAAACCTTTTCCTCACGTCGCTGGCGAACAAGATTGTCATGCCGGCGGCGGTAGGAAATCAGCGCGCTGATCGTCCCGATCTTCAGGTTGTGCTTCTGCGCAAAGGCGACGAGTTCAGGCAGCCGCGACATGGTGCCGTCTTCGTTCATGATCTCGCAGATCACGCCGGAGGGGTTGAGCCCGGCCAGGCGGGCCAGGTCGACCGCGGCCTCGGTATGTCCGGTGCGCACCAGCACGCCGCCTTCACGCGCCAGCAGCGGGAAAACGTGGCCCGGCGTCGTGATGTCGTCGCGGCCCTTGCTGGGGTCGATGGCGGTGGCCACCGTGTGCGCGCGGTCCGGCGCCGAGATGCCTGTGGTAATGCCCTCGCGCGCCTCGATGGAGACCGTGAAGGCAGTCTGATGGCGGGATTCGTTCTTGCTCGCCATCAGCGGCAGGCCCAGCTCCTCGATGCGCTCTCGGGTCAGGGCCAGGCAGATCAGGCCGCGGCCGTAGCGTGCCATGAAGTTGATCGCGTCCGGCGTCGCCATCTGGGCCGGGATGACCAGGTCGCCCTCGTTTTCGCGCGACTCGTCGTCGACCAGGATGAACATGCGGCCGTTGCGCGCCTCCTCAATGATCTCCTCGATCGGAGAGACCATCTCGCTGAAGGTGAGCCGCCAGGGTTCTTCGGACTTGTTCATCGAAAAGCTAAATCCTTGTTCGGCGGCGCTCAGGAGGCCGCCAGGAGACGCTGAACGTAGCGCGCGAGCATATCGATTTCCAGGTTAACCCGGTCGCCCGGCTGCTTGCCGCCCAGGGTGGTAGCCTCCGCCGTGTGGGGGATGATGTTGACGCCGAAACGGCGGCCGTCGACCTCGTTGACCGTCAGCGAGACACCGTCTAGCGCCACCGACCCCTTGGAGGCAATAAACTTCGCCAGCTCCGCCGGCGCCTCGAAGGTGAAGCGGATCGAACCCTGCTCGGCCCGCCGATCGGCAACCACGGCGATGCCGTCGACATGGCCGGAGACGATATGGCCTCCCAGCTCGTCGCCCAGCTTCATGGCGCGCTCGAAGTTGACCGGCGTGCCCGGCGCCCAGTCGCCCAGGGTGCTGCGCGACAGGGTCTCGCCCGAGACGTCGGCGGCGAACCAGCCCGGCCCCTTGTCGACCAGGGTCAGGCAGACCCCGGAACAGGCGATGGAGGCGCCATCGGCGATTCCGGCGGTGTCGTAGCCCGTCTCGAAGACGAAGCGGCTGTCGCCGCCTGTCGCGGGGCTCTCAATCGCCTTGACCGAACCGAGGTCGGTGATGATGCCGGTGAACATAGGGAACCTTCAGGTTTCGGCGCTGTAGATGTCGATGCGGTCGTGGCCCAGCTGGGCCATCGCGGCCTGCAGGAACTTAGGCGCCTGGTCCAGGCGATCAACCCCGAAACCGGAGACCGCGGCCACGCCGTCGCCGCCGATGACCAGCGGCGCCTGGAACCAGGCCAGGCGGTCGACCAGCCCGCCACGCAGCAGCGAGGCCGCCAGGTGGCCGCCGCCTTCCACCAGCAGGCGGGTGATGCCGCGCCCGCCCAGGTGGTCGAGCACCGCGGCCAGGGAAACGTGGCCATCGGTATCGGTTTCGACCTGGACCACCTCGACCCCCGCCTCCTCGTAGGCCCGCAGGCGCTCGCGCGGGTTGCCGTCGTGGGTCACCAGCAGGGTCGGCACCTCCCCGGCGCGGACCACCAGGTCGTGGGTCAGCGGCAAGCGCAGGCGGCCGTCGACCACTACCCGCAGGGGGTGGCGGTCGGCCATGCCCTGCAGGCGCACGTCGAGGCGCGGATTGTCGGAAACCGCTGTGCCGCTGCCCACCAGCAGGGCATCGGCGCGGGCGCGCAGCAGGTGGGCGCGGCGCCGCGCCAGCGGGCCGGTGATCCACTGGCTGTGGCCGCTGCGGGTGGCGATGCGCCCGTCCAGGGAGGTGGCCAGCTTCAGCACCACCAGCGGCCGGCCCTTGATGACGCGCTTCAGGAAGCCGGCGTTGAGGCGCTCGGCCTGGGCGCGGCAGACCCCGACCTCCACGGCAATGCCGCCTTCGCGCAGGATCTTCAGCCCCTGCCCGGCCACGCGGCTGTCGGGGTCTTCCAGGGCCGCGACGACGCGGGCGACGCCGGCGGCCACCAGGGCCTCGGCGCAGGGCGGCGTCTCGCCGTGGTGGGCGCAGGGCTCCAGCGTCACATAGACGGTGGCGCCGGCGGCGGCCGGCCCGGCCTGGCGCAGGGCCTCGGTCTCCGCATGGGGGCGGCCGCCCGGCTGGGTCCAGCCGCGGCCGACGATGCGGCTGTCCTTGACGATAATGCAGCCCACGGCCGGGTTGGGCGCCACCCGGCCCAGTCCGCGCGCCGCCAGCGTCAGCGCGGCACGCATGTATTGGAGATCAGTCGTCCCCGTCACCGAGCTTGCCGATGAACTCTTCGAAATCGCGGGCCTCGCGGAAGTTGCGGTAGACCGAGGCGAAGCGCACATAGGCCACCTGATCCAGGGTCGCCAAAGCGTCCATGACAAGCTCGCCGATCAGCTTGGTCGGGATCTCCGACTCCCCGGAGGATTCCAGGCGGCGGACGATGCCGTTCACCACCCGCTCGACACGGTCCGGATCGACCTGGCGCTTCTGCAGCGCCGTGGTCATGGAGCGCAGCAACTTGTCCCGATCGAAAGGCTCACGCTTGCCGGTGGACTTCACCACCGTCAGCTCGCGCAGCTGCACCCGCTCGAAGGTCGTGAAACGCGCGCCGCAGTTCGGGCACTGCCGGCGTCGCCGGATGGCCGAGTTGTCTTCGGTCGGCCGCGAGTCTTTGACCTGCGTGTCCTCGTTACCGCAAAACGGACAGCGCATTTATCCCCCTCTTCCTACTCCCAGTCGTCCGGCGCCGCCTTGCCCGGCACCTGCAGGGCCTTTCGGCCTCTCGGTTTTGCTCAGATCTCCAGATCCGGATAGATCGGGAAGCGGTCGCACAGCGCCTTGACCTCAGCGCGCACCTCTTCCTCCACCTTGGCGTTGCCCTCCGGGTCTCGCGCCAGGCCGTCCAGCACCCGCCCGATGAAGGCGCCGACCTGCTTGAACTCGGTGGTACCGAAGCCGCGGGTCGTCGCCGCCGGGGTCCCGAGCCGGATGCCCGAGGTCACCGTCGGCTTCTCGGGATCGAAGGGAACGCCGTTCTTGTTGCAGGTGATGCCGGCGCGGTCCAGGGCCTCCTCGGCGATGTTGCCGGTCAGCTTCTTCGGCCGCAAGTCGACCAGCATCAGGTGCGTATCGGTGCCGCCCGAGACGATGTCGAAGCCCTCGTCGATCATGGCCTGGGCCAGGGTCTTGGCGTTGTCGACCACGCTCTGGGCATAGACCTTGAACTCGGGCCTCAGGGCCTCGCCGAAGGCCGCCGCCTTGGAGGCGATGGCGTGCATCAGCGGCCCCCCCTGCAGGCCCGGAAAGGCCGCCGAATTGATCTTCTTGCCCAGCTCCACATCGTTCGACAGCACCATGCCGCCGCGCCCGGCGCGCAGGGTCTTGTGGGTCGTGGTGGTCACCACATGGGCATGCGGCAGCGGGCTGGGGTGAACTCCCGCCGCCACCAGGCCGGCGAAGTGGGCCATGTCGACCATGAAGTAGGCACCGACCTTGTCGGCGATCTCACGGAAGCGCGGGAAGTCGATAAAGCGCGGATAGGCCGAGCCGCCCGCGATGATGAGCTTCGGCTTGTGCTCCATGGCCAGCTTCTCGACTTCGTCGAAGTCGATGAGGCCGTCTTCCTTGCGCACGCCGTACTGCACCGCGTTGAACCACTTGCCCGAGAGGTTCGGCTTGGCGCCGTGGGTCAGGTGGCCGCCGGCAGAGAGCGCCAGGCCCATGATGGTGTCGCCCGGCTGCAGCAGGGCCAGGGCGACGCACTGGTTAGCCTGGGCGCCGGAATGCGGCTGGACGTTGACGAACTCGCAGCCGAAGAGCTGCTTGGCGCGCTTGATGGCCAGTTCCTCGGCCACGTCGACGAATTCGCAGCCGCCGTAGTAGCGCCGGTGCGGATAGCCCTCGGCGTACTTGTTGGTCAGCACCGAGCCCTGGGCCTCCAGCACCGCCAGGGAGACGATATTCTCCGAGGCGATCAGCTCGATCTGGTCCTGCTGGCGGCGCAGTTCGCCACGGATGGCCTCGGCCAGCTCCGGGTCGGTCTCGCGCAGGTGCGCGGAAAAGAAGCCGTTCTGCAGTGGCAGGGTCTTGGCGGCATTCGCTGCGGTCATCGTCGCTTGCTACTCCTCGAGGGGGCCGGCGGCCCCGGTTTCAACCCAGTTTCTCGACACGGCGGACGTGGCGGTCGCCCGCAAATTCGGTGGTCAGGAAGGCGTTCAGGCAGTCCTTGGCAACCACCTCACCGATCAGGCGGGCCCCCAGGGCCAGAACGTTGGCGTCGTTATGCTCGCGGCAGAGGCGAGCCATGGTGACGTCGTGGCACAGTGCGGCGCGGACGCCGGGATGGCGGTTGGCGGCGATGGAGATGCCGATGCCGGTGCCGCAGACGACGACCCCGCCGTCGACCTTGCCCGAGGTCACGGCCTCGGCCACGGCCTTGCCGAAATCGGGGTAGTCGACCGAGTTGGTCGCATCGCCGGTGCCGCAGTCCAGCACCTCATATCCGTTGGAACGCAACTCCTCGGCCAGCTTCGCCTTGAGGTCGTAGCCAGCGTGATCGGAGCCGATTGCGATCGACTTGAATGCCATAGTTGGGGGAACGCCTGCCTGTCTCGGAAAAACCGGCGGACCCTACCATATGTCGCAATCTGATGAAAAGGCGCCACAAGGTCTCGCGGCGCCGGAATCGAGGCAGTTCACGTCGCAGTGGCGCCAGACGCGCCGGAACGAGGCTCCCGGAGCTAGACGAGCATCCCGCCGCGCTGGCCGGCGGCGCGCTTGGCCAGGACGTATTCCAGCTTCTGGGCGGCGAGGCGCTCCAACTGCACCTGTCCGGCCGAGGGCGGCCCGACGATGCTGACCTCGGCGGAGGTCAGGGTGTCCACGGCGGAAACCTTGACGTATCCGCCGACCCGCTGGAATTCGAAGATAATCTCGCGTGCTTGTGGCATGGCTTCATTTTCAATCATCTATGGCAAACAAATCCTTAACAGCCTGATGTTGCCGAATTAAGGCAGCCGGGTGACAGCCTGACGAGGGGCCGCTGTCCCGCCCCCAGCCGGCCGGCGCGCACCGCTTTAGGCGCCGCGGAAATTGCGCTATATCTGGGCCAAGAGCGCAGAGCAAAACACGCTCATTTGGGCAGACACCCCTTACAAGGAATGAAATCCATGTCGCAGGCCACCGCCGTCCCCGGCTCCAGCACCCCCGCCAGCCCCGCCCCGGGCAAGGCCAAGTTCGTCTGGGAGGACCCGCTGTTGCTGGAAGAGCAGCTCAGCGAGGAGGAGCGCATGGTGCGCGACGCGGCCCGGGCCTACTGCCAGGAACAGCTCATGCCGCGGATCCTGGAGGCCAACCGCCACGAGACCTTCGACCGGGCGATCGTCACCGAGATGGGCGCCCTGGGCTTCCTTGGCTCGACCATCCCCGAGGACTACGGCTGCGCCGGGGTCAACCACGTCTGCTACGGCCTCATCGCCCGCGAGGTGGAGCGGGTCGACAGCGGCTACCGCTCGGCCATGTCGGTGCAGTCCAGCCTGGTCATGCACCCCATCTACAGCTACGGCAGCGAGGACCAGCGCCAGAAGTACCTGCCGCGCCTGGCCACCGGCGAACTGGTCGGC
>JBNKHC010000231.1:0-13362 GCA_050290145.1 Kiloniellaceae bacterium
GAAGGCTGGCGCTCCGCCCCGGTGCAGCTCGCCGAGGAGCCGGCGGTCTAGAAGGGCTAGGCCGCGGTCTCGAAGGCCGTCACCGAGCGGGCCAGCCCGTCGTAGAGGTCCAGCATGCAGGTCCGCCAGGCGCGCAGCGCCTCTTCCTCGGCGCCCAGCAGATCGACATCGCAGACCGAGCGCGCCAGCTGGAATTCCCCGAAGACGAGATGGTCGGCATAGGCGGGACGCTCACCGCAAAGGAAGGGCGTCTCCGCCAGCCGCTGGCGCAGCGGCTCCAGCACCGGATGCAGGGCCTCCAGCAGCGCCGGACGGCGCACCGCAAGCTGTTCCAGGGTCATCCCGAACTTCGCTTCCCGGGTCTGGCGGTAGTAGCTGCGGTCCTCGGGCTGCACCGCCGCCAGCACATAGGGCGCCAGGATCGGCGCCAGCGCCCGCTGCAGGCTGTGATCCACCCAATGATTGACGAGGCGTGACAGGGCCCGGCCGCCGGGCCCCTCGAAGAGGCTGGGCGCCTCGGGGTAGTTGTCCTCCAGGTGGCAGGCGATGGTCCAGCTGTCGTGGATCACGGTCGCGCCGTCGACCAGCACCGGCACCCTGGACTGGCCGCTGAAGGCGACCTCCTCGCTTTCGGTGAACCTGATCGCGCGGATCTCCGGCGCCAGCCCCTTGTGGGCCAGCGCCAGGCGCGCGCGCCAGCAGAAGGGGCTGGGCCGCCGGTCGTCGGCGCACAACCTTTCATACAATAGTAGAGTCATGGGTCCCCTGGTGATGGCCGCGCCGAGCGCAAGGATGGCGCTGCCGCTCGCCTAAGTTGTTGATAGGAGACGGCAAGAGATCGTGAACGTCAACAGGAGAGAATATTTCACATCGCGCACCAAATCTGTGGTTGAATATTGAGTGTCGACTAGGGGGATTGAAGTCGGGGGGATCAGGTGATGGGACGCTGGGCTTTCCTTTTACCTTGCGTATTGCTTTTCTTTGGCCAGCCGGCCTTCGCACAGGAATCGGACGGCGGGTTTTATATTGGCGCCCGCGCGATCGGTTCTTTCGCCAGTGCCGACGATATCAATAGCGGGGGCTTTACCGGGTCGACGCGGATCCAGAACGATACGGACACCGTTGCCGGGGTTGCCGGGATCGTCGGCTATCGCTGGGCGGATTTGCCCCTGCGCACCGAGGTCGAGGGGGGCTACCGCTTCCGCTTCGACTTCGATCTCCAGGACCAGGGCGCGCCGGTGGTCGACTACGAGACCAATCTCGAAACCGCGATGGTGCTCTTCAATGCGGTGCTCGAGTGGCGCAACGAGTCGGACTTCACGCCCTTCATCGGGGGCAGCATCGGCTGGGCGCGCAACACCAGCGAGACGACGCGGGTCGTCATCCCGGGCGGTCCCTCCACCACGCAGGACAACGACGAGGACAACCTGGCCTGGGGCGTCATGGCCGGGGTGGATTGGGAGTTCATCGACCACTGGTCGGCGGGCTTGGCTTATCGCTACCTGGACCTGGGCGAGTTCGATTCCGGCAGCTTCTCCGGCGGGGACAGCGTCGGCGCCGACGACTTCACTTCGCACGACGTGCTGTTGACGGTCAGCTATCGCTTCTGAAGCGTCGCTGCCGTGATTGTCGGCTGACAAAGCGGCGGTTGTCGCTGCTTCCGGGGGCGGGCTATGCTGGCGGCGCTCGCGGCGTTTTCTGCGCCGCGATCCTCAAGTCTGCCGCCTCGATCCAAGCCCGCGGAAAGCGCCCCCGCCCATGCGCAACTCGCCTTTCTTCAACCTGGGACTCTACGGCGCCACGGTGCTGTTCTGGGGGACCACCTGGATCGCCATGAGGTACCAGGTGGGGCCGGTAGCGCCGGAACTGTCGGTCGCCTACCGCTTCACCATTGCCGTCGTCGTGGTCTTCCTCTGGGCGCAGGCCGCGCGCCAGCGCCTGCGGTTCGGCCTGCGCGTCCACGCCCTGCTGGCCGCCATGGGGCTGTGCATGTTCTCCTTCAACTTCTACTTCTTCTACCAGGCGGCGGCCTCGGTCACCTCGGGACTGCTGGCGGTGGTCTTCTCCATGACCGTGGTGCTGAACATCATCAACGGCCGCCTGCTGCTCGGCCGCCGCGCGGCGCCGCGCACGCTGGTCGCCGCGGCTCTCGGGGTCGCCGGCATCGTGGTGCTGTTCTGGCCGGAGGTCAGCCGCTTCGACCTCGCCGACGACGGCAGCCGGGGCCTGCTGCTGGCGCTGACCGGCACGCTGTGCTTCTCGCTCGGCAACATGGCCTCGGCGCGCGCCCAGATGCTGGGCCTGCCGGTGCTGTCCTGCAACGCCTGGGGCATGGCCTACGGCGCCGCCGCCATGTACGTGGTGGCGCTCTTCGGCGGCGCGCCCTTCGTCCTCGACACGGCGCCGTCCTACCTCGTCGGCCTGCTCTACCTGGCGCTCTGCGGCTCGGTGCTGGCCTTCGGCGCCTACCTCACCCTGCTGGGGCGCATCGGCGCCGACCGCGCGGCCTACGCCACGGTGCTCTTCCCGCTGGTCGCCCTGGCCATCTCCACCTTGGTGGAAGACTATGCCTGGACGCCCATGGCGCTGGCCGGCGTCGCCCTGGTGCTGGCCGGCAATCTGCTGGTGCTGCTGCGTCCGCGCGGAGCCCGTCCGCAAATCGCCGCCGAATAGAGAGGAGAGAGACCGCGATGGCTGAGACGCTGTTGGTGACCGGCGGCGGCCGGGGGATCGGCGCCGCGGTGGCGCGCCTGGGGGCGGCGGCCGGCTATACCGTCTGCGTCAACTACCGCAGCAACGCGGTGGCCGCCGAGGCGGTGGCGGCGGAGATCGAACGCGACGGCGGCCAGGCCATGGCGCTGCAGGCCGACGTCGCGCGCGAAGAAGAAGTGGAAAGGCTTTTCGCCGCCGTCGACGCGGAGCTGCCGCCGCTGACGGCCTTGGTGAACAACGCCGGTATCACCGGGCGCATCGGCAAACTGGAAGAGGCTTCCACGCAGACCGTGCGCGAGGTCATCGAGCTGAACGTGCTGGGCGTCATCTGGTGCTGCCAGGCGGCGGTCAGGCGCATGGCCCGGCGCCACGGCGGACGCGGCGGCGCCATCGTCAACATCTCCTCCGGCGCCGCGACCCTGGGCAGCGCCGACACCTTCGTCTGGTACGCCGCCTCCAAGGCCGCGGTGGACACCCTGACCCTCGGCCTGGCGCAGGAGAACGCGCGCGACGGACTGCGCGTCAACGCCGTGGCCCCCGGGCTGATCCGTACCGACCTGCACATCGACTCCGGCATGCCCGACCGCCTGGAGACCATGCCGCCGCAGACCCCCATGGGCCGCCCGGGCGAGCCGGAGGAGATCGCCGAGGCGGTGCTCTGGCTGCTGAGCGAGAAGGCCTCCTTCACCAACGGCGCCATCCTGCGCGTGACCGGCGGGCGCTAGGGCCGCTCGTTGGGCAGGCTCTTTCCCTGCCGGCGGCTTTGGCTTAAACAACGGCGCCATGGGGCAGGGTTCAACACCAGAGACGCAGAAGCTGGAAGGGCCGCTGGCGGCCTACCGCGCGCTGAGGCGCGAGGGCGCGTTGCACCACGACGCCGGCCAGGAACTGGCGGCGGAGAAGCTGCAGTCCCTGCACAACGCCCTGCGCGGCTACCGGCCGGCCGGCGGGGGCGGCGGCTGGAAGGCGCGCCTCGGCCTCGCCCGGCGCCGCGAGGAGCCGCCCCAGGGCCTCTACATCTTCGGCAGCGTCGGCACCGGCAAGTCCATGCTGATGGACATCTTCTTCGACACGGCGCCGCTGCAGAAGAAGCGCCGTGTCCACTTCCACGCTTTCATGCAGGAGGTCCAAGACCGCCTGCACGCCTGGCGCCAGGACCCGGCCAACAAGGGCAAGGGCGACCCCCTGCCGGTGATCGCCGAGGCGCTGGCCGGGGAGGCCTGGCTGCTCTGCTTCGACGAGTTCCACGTGGTCAACATCGCCGACGCCATGATCCTGGGACGTCTCTTCGAGACCCTCTTCGCCGCCGGCGTGGTGGTGGTCGCCACCTCCAACTGGCCGCCGGACCGGCTCTACGAGGGCGGCCTGCAGCGCGAGCGCTTCGAACCCTTCATCGATCTGGTGAGGCAGCGCCTGGACGTGCTGGAGCTCGACAGCGGCGTCGACTACCGCCTGAAGCGGCTGAAGGACATCACCGTCTACCACGCCCCCCTGGGCCCGCGCGCCGAGGCGGCCCTGGACAAGGCTTTCGCCGAGCTGACGGAAGGCGCGGAAGCCGTGCCGGACAAGGTCATCTACAAGGCGCGCGAGATCCCGGTGCCGCTGGCCGCGCGGGGGGTGGCGCGCTTTGCTTTCGCCGACCTCTGCGAGCAGCCGCTGGGACCGGGCGACTACCTGGCCATCGCCGGGCTGTTCCACACGGTGGTGCTGTCGGGCGTGCCGCAGCTCTCGGCGGAGAAGCGCAACGAGGCGCGGCGCTTCATGACCCTCATCGACGCCCTCTACGAGCACCGCGTGAAGCTGGTGGTCTCCGCCGAGGCGCCGCCGGAGCGGCTCTACCCCTCGGGCGACGGCGCGGTGGAGTTCCAGCGCACGGTCAGCCGCCTGCAGGAGATGCGCTCGGCCGACTACATCGCCAAGGCGCACATGACGTGAGGGGCGCGGACGAAGCGGGGGAGGCGAATTTGCCGCCCGGGGATTTCGCAGCTGCAAATTCTTGGGCCCTGTCACCTTGCGACGGCTGCTGAATCGCGCTAGGAAACCCGGCGATGCCGCAGCGCAACGAAAAACCCTGCCCCGCGGTGTCCAACAGGTTCTCTCGGGAGCCCTCGCAAGGCTTCCTGTTCTCGACCGCTCACACCGATGGGGGAAACGAAAAACATGGCTCGCAATAAGATCGCGCTGGTCGGCGCCGGGAATATCGGCGGTACCCTGGCGTTGCTCGCCGGCTTGAAGGAACTGGGTGACGTCGTCCTCTTCGACATCATCGACGGTGTGCCCCAGGGCAAGGCGCTGGATCTGGCCGAGTCGACCCCGGTCGAGGCCTACGACGCGAAGTTCGCCGGCGCCAGCGACTACAAGGCGATCAAGGGCGCCGACGTGGTCATCGTCACCGCCGGCGTCGCCCGCAAGCCGGGCATGAGCCGCGACGACCTGCTGGCCATCAACATCAAGGTGATGAACGCGGTCGGCGAGGGCATCAAGAAGAACTGCCCCAATGCCTTTGTGATCTGCATCACCAACCCCCTCGACGCCATGGTCTGGGTGCTGCAGCAGGCCAGCGGCCTGCCCGCCCACAAGGTGGTCGGCATGGCCGGCGTGCTGGACTCGGCGCGCTTCCGCTACTTCCTGGCCGAGGAAATGAACGTCTCCGTCGAGGACGTCAGCGCCTTCGTGCTGGGTGGCCACGGCGACACCATGGTGCCGATGCCGCGCTATTCCACCGTCGCCGGCATCCCCCTGCCGGACCTCATCAAGATGGGCTGGCTGAAGAAGGACCGCCTGGACCAGATCGTCCAGCGCACCCGCGACGGCGGCGCCGAGATCGTCGGCCTCCTGAAGACCGGCTCGGCCTTCTACGCCCCGGCCTCCTCGGCCATCCTCATGGCCGAGTCCTATCTGAAGGACAAGAAGCGGGTGCTGCCCTGCGCGGCCTACCTGACCGGCCAGTACGGCATCAAGGACCTCTACGTCGGCGTGCCGGTGGTCCTGGGCGCCAAGGGCGTGGAGCGCATCGTCGAACTGGACCTCAACAAGTCGGAGCAGAAGATGCTCGACAAGTCGGTCGCCGCGGTGACCGGCCTGGTCGATACCTGCAAGGGCATGATGAAGGCGGCCGGTGCGAAGAAGTCGTCAACTAAAAAGACCAGTAAGAAAGCAGCGAAGAAGAAGTAGTTACGAATCAAGCGGTCTTTCGCGACTGGATTGAAATAAAGCCCAGAACTGGGCCGAATTTCGTACCGAAAAACGGCACTTTTCAAGGCTTTCGCCTGGTTGCGCTGAGGGTGCGGGGTGGTAAGGTAGCGCGGGTCCCGGACAACGCTCGAACACAGCGATCCCGGCATTTATGCCGGCCCGGCGGAGGCGCCGGAGGATTGCATGGGGACGGCGCGGGTTTCACGCAAATACATGAACAACACTTGGGAATGCCCTGTCCGGTATGCCTGATCTTCACCAACCAAACTGAAGCGACGGTCAATGAACATCCACGAGTATCAGGCCAAGAGCCTGTTGGCGAAGTACGGTGTAGCCGTGCCCCGGGGGGCGGTTGCCTTTACGCCTGAGGAAGCCGAGAAAGCGGCGAACGAGCTGGGCGGCTCCCTCTGGGTCGTGAAATCCCAGATCCATGCCGGCGGCCGCGGCGCCGGGCGGTTCCAGGACGATCCCGACGGACCGGGCGGCGTGCGCGTCGTGAAGTCCGTGGCGGAGGTCAAGGACAACGCCGCCAAGATGCTGGGCCACACCCTGGTCACCAAGCAGACCGGCCCGGCGGGCAAGGAGGTCAAGCGCCTCTACATCGAGGAAGGTTGCGACATCGCGCGCGAGCTCTACCTCGGCATGCTGATCGACCGGGCGACCAGCCGGGTGACCCTCATGGCCTCCACCGAGGGCGGCATGGAGATCGAAGAGGTCGCGGCGGCCCATCCGGAGAAGATCCTGAAGCTGGCCATCGACCCGGCCACCGGCTTCATGCCCTTCCACGGCCGCAAGATCGCCTTCGGCCTGGGCCTGGAGGGCAAGCAGGTCTCTGCGGCGGTGAAGTTCATGATGGCCATGTACAACGCCTTCGTGGGCCTGGACGCCTCCATCGTCGAGATCAACCCGCTGGTGGTCACCGGCGGCGGGGAGGTCATCGCCCTCGACGCCAAGATGAACTTCGACGACAACGCGCTGTTCCGCCACAAGGACGTGGCCGAGATGCGCGACGAGGACGAAGAAGACGCCATGGAGCTGGAGGCCGCCAAGCACGAGCTGAACTACATCAAGCTCGACGGCCAGGTCGGCTGCATGGTCAACGGCGCGGGCCTGGCCATGGCCACCATGGACATCATCAAGCTGTACGGCAGCGAGCCGGCCAACTTCCTGGACGTCGGCGGCGGCGCCACCAAGGAGCGGGTCACCGCAGCCTTCAAGATCATCCTCTCCGACCCCAACGTGGAGGGCATCCTGGTCAACATCTTCGGCGGCATCATGCGCTGTGACGTGATCGCCGAAGGCGTCGTCGCGGCGGCCAAGGAGGTGGAACTGCACGTGCCCCTGGTGGTGCGTCTTGAAGGAACGAACGTGGAATTGGGCAAGAAGATCCTGGCCGAGTCCGGCCTGCCGATCGTCTCTGCCGACAATCTGGCCGATGCCGCCGAAAAGGTGGTCAAGGCCGTGCGGGAGGCTGCCTAATGTCTGTGATGGTCGACAAGAACACCAAGGTCATCTGCCAGGGTTTCACAGGCGCGCAGGGCACCTTCCACTCCGAGCAGGCCATCGCCTACGGCACCAAGATGGTCGGCGGCGTGACCCCCGGCAAGGGCGGCACCACCCACCTGGACCTGCCGGTTTTCGACACGGTCGCCGAAGCGGTTGAAAAGACCGGTGCGAATGCTAGCGTTATCTACGTGCCGCCGCCCTTCGCGGGCGACGCCATCCTGGAAGCCATCGACGCCGAGGTAGAGCTCATCGTCTGCATCACCGAAGGCATTCCCGTGCTCGACATGGTGAAGGTGAAGCGCGCCCTCGCCGGCTCCTCCTCGCGCCTGATCGGGCCGAACTGCCCGGGCATCATCACCCCGGACGAGTGCAAGATCGGGATCATGCCGGGCCATATCCACGCGGCCGGCAAGATCGGGGTGGTTTCGCGCTCCGGCACGCTTACATATGAAGCCGTGGCCCAGACCACGGCCGCCGGCCTGGGGCAGACCACCTGCGTGGGCATCGGCGGCGACCCGGTGAACGGCACCAATTTCATCGACTGCCTGGAAGCCTTCCTTGCCGATCCCAAGACCGAAGGTATCATCATGATCGGTGAAATCGGCGGAACCGCTGAGGAAGAGGCCGCGGAATTCTACCGGGCGTCAAAGGTTAAGAAACCTATCTGTGGTTTCATTGCCGGTGTTACGGCGCCTCCGGGACGCCGCATGGGCCATGCCGGGGCGATCATCGCCGGCGGCAAGGGCGGTGCCGGCGACAAGATCGAGGCGCTAAAATCGGCCGGTTTCCTGGTGGCGGATTCGCCGGCCAGTCTAGGTTCGACCATGCTGCAAGCCATGGGGTAGCAGCGCGACACGCGGAAGGCGGCCTGGGGTCGGGATCGCCCGGCCCGGGCCGGGGAAGGCTATGACGATCTATTCGGAATCCCAGGCGGCGATGCTTGCGGATCTCTACCATAAGTACATCCAGGATCCCGGATCGCTGGATGACCAATGGAGGAGCTTCTTCGCGGACCTGGATGACGAAGCCAAAGCGGTCATCGAGAAAATGAACGGCGGCGCCCTTGGCGCCGCCGAAGCCGTTGCTGCGGTCGCCGCTCCGGCGACCGCCTTTGCGGTGGGGGCCGCCCGGGCCGACGTGAACGACACCAGCGTCCGTGCCGCGACCCTGGACTCGATCCGCGCCCTCATGCTGATCCGCGCCTACCGCGTGCGCGGCCACTTGGAAGCCAATCTCGATCCCCTGGGCCTGAAGAAGGTGGAGCCGCACCCGGAGCTCGATCCGCGCAGCTACGGTTTCACCGAGGCGGACATGGACCGTCCGATCTTCATCGACAACGTGCTGGGGCTGGAAACCGCCTCCCTGCGCAAGATTGTCGAGGTGGTGCGCGCCACCTACTGCGGGCCCATCGGCGTGGAGTTCATGCACATCCAGGACCCGGCCCAGAAGGCCTGGATCCAGGAGCGCATCGAATCGATCCGCAACCAGCCGGACTTCACCGTCAACGGCAAGCGCGCCATCCTGGAGCGCCTGACCGCGGCCGAGGCCTTCGAGCAGTTCCTCAACAAGAAGTACACCGGCACCAAGCGCTTCGGCCTGGACGGTGGCGAATCGATGATCCCGGCGCTGGAGCAGATCCTCAAGCGCGGCGGCCAGCTGGGCCTGAAAGAGGTGGTCATCGGCATGCCCCACCGCGGGCGCCTGAACGTGCTGGCCAACTTCATGAGCAAGCCTTTCCAGGCGATCTTCTCGGAGTTCGAGGGCGGCGCCGCCCACCCCGAGGACGTCGGCGGCTCCGGCGACGTGAAATACCACCTGGGCACCTCCTCGGACCGCGAGTTCGACGGCAACAACATCCACCTCTCGCTGACCGCCAACCCCTCGCACCTGGAAGCGGTGAACCCGGTGGTGGTCGGCAAGGTCCGCGCCAAGCAGGAGCAGGGCAAGTACAAAGACCGCAGCGAGGTCATGGCGCTGCTGATGCACGGCGACGCGGCCTTCGCGGGCCAGGGCCTGGTGCCGGAGACCCTCGACCTTTCCGAGCTGAAGGGCTACCGCATCGGCGGCACCATCCATTTCATCGTCAACAACCAGATCGGCTTCACCACCAACCCGATCAACTCGCGCTCCGGGCCCTACTGCTCGGACGTGGCGAAGATCATCCAGGCGCCGATCTTCCACGTGAACGGTGACGACCCGGAGGCCGTGACCCACGTCGCGCGCATCGCCACGGAGTTCCGCCAGACGTTCCACAAGGACGTCATCATCGACATGTTCTGCTACCGCCGCTTCGGCCACAACGAGGGCGACGAGCCCGCGTTCACCCAGCCGCTGATGTACAAGGCGATCGGCAAGCACCGCACGGTGCGTCAGATCTACGGCCAGAAGCTGGCCGAGGAGAACACCTGCACCGAGGGCGAGGTCGACAGCCTCTTCACGGAGTGGAACGACCGCCTGGAGCAGGACTTCCAGACCGCCAAGGCCTACAAGCCCAACAAGGCCGACTGGCTGGAGGGCGCCTGGTCGGGTCTGGACGTGGCACGCGGCTTCGATCCGCGCCGCGGCAAGACCGCGGTGGCGATGGAGGTGCTGAAGGAAGTCGGTCTGGGTCTGACCAAGGTGCCCGCCAACTTCAACCTGAACCGCAAGATCCAGCGCCAGCTCGACGCCAAGCGCAAGATGATCGAGACCGGCAAGGACATCGACTGGGCGACCGCCGAGGCGCTGGCCTTCGGCACCCTGCTGGTGGAGGGGCATCCGATCCGCCTGTCCGGCCAGGACAGCAACCGCGGCACCTTCTCGCAGCGCCACGCCGCGCTGATCGACCAGAAGACCGAGGAGACCTACAAGCCGCTGGCCCACCTGCGCGACGACCAGGCGCGCCTGGAGATCGTCGACTCGCCGCTCAGCGAGCTGGCGGTGCTGGGCTTCGAGTACGGCTACTCCCTGGCCGAGCCGCGCGCGCTGGTGGCCTGGGAGGCGCAGTTCGGCGACTTCTCCAACGGCGCCCAGATCATCATCGACCAGTTCATCGCCTCCGGTGAATCCAAGTGGCTGCGCCTCTCGGGCGTGGTCATGCTGCTGCCGCACGGCTACGAGGGGCAGGGGCCGGAGCACTCCTCGGCGCGCATCGAGCGTTATCTGCAGCTCTGCGCCGAGGACAACCTGCAGGTCGTGAACTGCACCACGCCGGCCAACTATTTCCACGTGCTGCGCCGCCAGCTGCACCGCGAGTTCCGCAAGCCGCTGATCGTCTTCACGCCGAAGTCGCTGCTGCGCCACAAGCGCTGCGTCTCCGACCTGGAGTCCTTCGGGCCGGGAAGCTGCTTCCACCGGGTGCTCTACTGCGACAGCCTGCCGAGCGAGCCCAAGGACGCCAAGCAGGTGGTGCTGTGCTCCGGCAAGGTCTACTACGACCTGCTGGAGGAGCGCGAGAAGCGCGGCATCACGGACATCCACTTCCTGCGCATGGAGCAGCTCTACCCCTTCCCGGTGGACGCCCTGGCCCAGGAGCTGGAGCCCTACAAGCACTGCGACCTGGTGTGGTGCCAGGAGGAGCCCCGCAACATGGGGCCCTGGGCCTTCATCTCCACCTTCATCGAGGAGGTGGCCGAGAGCATCGGCTTCGACAGGCCGCGCCCGCGCTACGCCGGGCGGCCCTCGGCGGCCTCGCCGGCGACCGGTTCCCACAAGCGCCATGTCGAAGAGCAGGCCGCGCTGCTTGACGACGCCCTCACGCTGGGTAAGAAGCGCATGGGGCGTATCGAATCGCGCAAGGTGCAGACCGAAGCGCGCACGCGGATCGGGAGCAAGGGTCAGGCAGCCGAGTAACCGCACCGGTCCCAGGAAGCGCCCGCCCGAGAGAGTGAGAGAGGAATGGCAACAGATATCGTGGTGCCCACCCTGGGCGAGTCGGTCAGCGAGGCGACGGTCGCCCAATGGCTGAAGCAACCGGGTGACGCCGTCGCCGTCGACGAGCCTGTCGTCGAGCTGGAAACCGACAAGGTGACCCTGGAAGTGAACGCTTCTGCCGCCGGTGTGCTGGCCGAGGTGATCGCCGGCGAAGGCGAGAACGTCGAGGTCGGCGCCCTGCTGGGCCGCATCGGCGAAGGCGAGGGCGCGGCCCCTGCGCCCCGGGCGGAAGCGCCCAAGGAAGAACCCAAGCCGGCGCCCGCCGCCGCCGCGCCCGCTGCCCCGGCCCCAGCCGCGCCAGCTCCTGCCGCCGGGGGCGGCAACGGCCAGGCCATGGACCTGGTGGTGCCCACCCTGGGCGAGTCGGTCACCGAGGCGACGGTCGCCAAGTGGCTGAAGCAGCCGGGCGAGGCCGCCGCCGCCGACGAGCCGCTGGTCGAGCTGGAAACCGACAAGGTGACCCTGGAGGTCAACGCCCCGGCTGCTGGCGCGCTGCAGTCCATCGCCGCCGAGGAAGGCGCGACCGTGGAGGTCGGCGCCCTGCTCGGCGTCTTCTCGGCCGGCGCCGCCGGCGAAGCCGCGCCCGCTGCCAAGGCCGAGGCGCCCAAGGCGGAAGCCCCCAAGGCGGAAGCGCCGCAGGCATCACCGGCCGCGGCCGCCGGGAGCAAAAATCTCGATCCCGCCGCCGCGCATCGCACCGGCGGCAAGATCACCAAGTCCGACCTCATGGCCTTCCTGGAAGGCTCGGCGGTCGGCGACCTCGGCCCCGCCGTGCGCAAGCTGGTGGAGGAAAACAACCTCGACCCGGCGGTGATCCCGGCCAGCGGCAAGGACGGCCGCCTGACCAAGGAAGACGTGATCAACTTCCTGGAAGGCAAGACCCAGCCGCTGGCGGCGCCGGCTCCCGTTCAGGCCAAGGCGCCGGCGCCTGCTGCGCCTGCGGCTGCCGCGCCCTCGGCACCGGCCGCCGCCGGCAAGCGCGAGGAACGCGTGCGCATGCCCAAGCTGCGCCAGACCATCGCGCGCCGCCTGAAGGAAGCGCAGAACACCGCGGCCATGCTCACCACCTTCAACGAGTGTGACATGAGCGCGGTCATGGCCCTGCGCAGCCAGTACAAGGACGCCTTCGAGAAGAAGCACGGCGTGAAGCTCGGCTTCTCCTCCTTCTTCACCAAGGCGGTGGTCGGCGCGCTGCAGGAGCTGCCGGCGGTCAACGCCCGCATCGAGGGCGACGAGATCGTTTACAACCACTACTACGACATCGGTATGGCGGTCTCGACGCCCAGCGGCCTGATGGTGCCGGTGGTGCGCGACTGCGATCAGAAGTCCTTCGCCGAGATCGAGAAGTCGCTCGGCGAGCTGGCCGCCAAGGGCCGCGAGGGCAAGATCTCCATGGACGAGATGGCCGGCGGCACCTTCACCATCACCAACGGCGGCGTCTTCGGCTCCATGATGTCGACGCCGATCCTCAACATGCCGCAGTCCGCCATCCTCGGCCTGCACAAGATCCAGCAGCGCCCGGTGGCGGTGGACGGCAAGGTCGAGATCCGCCCGATGATGTACCTGGCCCTGTCCTATGACCACCGCATCATCGACGGGCGCGAGGCCGTCACCTTCCTGGTGCGCGTCAAGGAAGCCATCGAGGATCCGCAGCGCCTGCTGATCGGGATGTAATGCCCCAGAACGGCGGTGGGAAAGACGATGACGGCCTCAGCGGTTCGGAGGGCCGACGGCTGGAGCGTCTGCTCGACCGGCAGGGCGAGGCCGACTACGAGCTCGACCTGACCGGACTGGACCT
This sequence comes from Kiloniellaceae bacterium, assembly GCA_050290145.1. GTDB lineage: Bacteria > Pseudomonadota > Alphaproteobacteria > Kiloniellales > Kiloniellaceae > Pelagibius. The sequence goes on from JBNKHC010000231.1 coordinate 13,124, forward strand.
GGCCCACGCCGTCGCCTCCGTCGACCGCATGGTGGAGCGCCAGCGCTTCCGCGACGTCGGCCGATCCGTCCTGGTGCGCATCGACCCGGCGACCCCGGAGAGCGGCGAGACCCTCTTCGGCCGTCTCGGCCGGCACCTTCTGGACCTGAAGCGCCGCGGCCTCGTCGCCACCCTGCAGCCTCTCGACCCGGCCAGGGGTGCCGGCTTCAACCTCACCCTGCCGGCGGGCAAGGAGTCCG
>JBNKHC010000232.1:0-4742 GCA_050290145.1 Kiloniellaceae bacterium
GTGCAGCCGACGGCAAGACCGACGGCGGCGTCGACCAGCAGGGTGGCCAGCGCGGTCAGGCCGATGGCCGGCCAGCAGTCCGGCCGCGCGTCGAAGAGCCGCCGGGAGATCGCCAGCTCGGCGCCGGCCAGCACCAGGAAAGCGCCCACGGCGGCAAGCGGGATCATGGCCAGCAGGCCGACCGCCGCGTCGGCGAAGAACAGCGCCAGCACCAGCAACACCGCGCTGAGCAGGAGGGGCGCCGTGCCGCTGCGCGCGCCGAAGCGGTGGTGCGCCTGCAGCCCGCCGGCGCCGTGGCACATGGGCAGGGCGCCGAAGGGCGCCAGCAGCAGGTTGGCGGCGCCGGAGGTAAGGCAGAGGCGCTTTTCGGAAACGCGCGCGCCCGCTTCCGGGTAGAGGGCGCGGGCCAGAGCGGCGGTGACGATGACCGCGTTGGTGACGGTCAGCGCGATCTGCGGCAGCACCGCCTTGTGCAGGGCCGCGCCCATCTCGGCAAAGCCGGGCAACACCACCGCGGGCAGGCCGAAGCGCGGCGCCAGGTCACCAAGCGGCGGCGCCAGCCCCGCCGCCTGGCCGGCCAGCAGCGCCGCGGCGAGACCGATCAGCGTCGCCGGACAGCCGCGCAGGAAGGTCAGCACGCCCAGCAGCGCCAGCATGCCGAAGCCCAGCCAGGGCACCTCCAGCATCAGGTTCAGCCCGATGAGGGCGAAGCTGACGCCCAGGCCCAGGCGCAGGCCGGCGATGATCGAGGGCGGAATGGCGCGGGACAGGCGCTCGATGGCACCGCTCAGGCCCAGCACCAGCAGCACCACGCCCAGGATCATGCCGGTGGCGGCGACGGCGCCGGGCGGCAGCCCGGAGGTGACGATGACCGCCGAGACCGCCTTCATCGGCTGCACCGGAACCGGCAGGCGATAGAAGGCGCCGGTGAAGAGGTAGAAGAGGCCGAAACCGAAGAGCACGCCGCCCGAGGCCAGCCCGCCCACCGTGAGCACGGAAATCACGTGCGGCAGGAAGGTGCCGAGGTCGCCAAAGGCGCCGCCCGCTTCACGGGCGTTGAGGCGGAAGCCGCGCAAGGTCCCAGTTTCTCCGTCGCAAGGGCCGCCGGTCCCAGGGCGGCCAAGGCGAAACGGTAGCACGGATGTTTCCGCGAAAACTGGCCTTTTCTGCGGACCGGCGGACCTGTGACCGGGGTCCTAAAGCCGCCCTAGAGCCTGACCCGGCGCAGCCTGAGGGCGTTCGAGACCACGGAAACCGAGGAGAGGCTCATGGCCGCCGCCGCGATCATCGGCGAGAGCAGCAGGCCGAACACCGGGTAGAGCACGCCGGCGGCGATGGGCACCCCCGCCGCGTTGTAGAAGAAGGCGAAGAAGAGGTTCTGGCGGATGTTGCTCATGGTCGCCTCGGCCAGGCGGCGGGCGCGCACGATGCCGTTGAGGTCGCCCTTCACCAGGGTGAAGCCGGCGCTCTCGATGGCCACGTCGGCGCCGGTGCCCATGGCGATGCCGACATCTGCTTGTGCGAGGGCCGGGGCGTCGTTCACGCCGTCGCCGGCCATGGCCACCTTGGCGCCCTCGGCCTGCAGTTCCTTGACGATGCGCGCCTTGTCCTGCGGCAGCACGTCGGCGCGGATCTCGTCGATGCCGAGACGCCCGGCCACCGCCCTGGCCGTGCGCTCGTTGTCGCCGGTCACCATGACGATGCGCAGGCCCTCGCCGTGCAGCGCCTTCAGGGCCTCGGGCGTGGTCTCCTTTACCGGGTCGGCGACGCTGACCAGGCCGGCGACCTTGCCGTCGACCACCACGAACATCACCGTCTCGCCCTGGTCGCGGCGCGCGTCGGCCTCCTCGGCGGCGTGGCGGCTCTCCAACCCCAGCTCGGCCAGCAGCGCCGCATTGCCCAGCGCCACGTCACGGCCGTCGACCCGGCCGGTCACGCCCTTGCCGGTCAGCGCATTGAAATCCTCGGCCTTGGCCAGCGCCACGCCGCGCTCGGAAGCGCCGGCGACGATGGCCTCGGCCAGCGGGTGCTCGCTGCCGCGCTCCAGCGAGGCGGCGAGGCGCAGCAGCTCGTCCTCGGAGCCGCCGTTTTCCGGCAGCACCGCCACCAGCCGCGGCTTGCCCAGCGTCAGCGTGCCGGTCTTGTCGACGATCAGGGTGTCGACCTTGGCGAAACGCTCCAGCGCCTCGGCGTTCTTGATCAGCACGCCGGCCTGGGCGCCGCGCCCGGTCGCGGTCATGATTGACATGGGCGTCGCCAAGCCCAGCGCACAGGGACAGGCGATGATCAGCACCGAGACCGCGGCGACCAGGGCATAGGCCATGGCCGGGGACGGCCCCCAGATCGACCAGGCAATAAAGGCGAGCACGGCGACGCCCACCACAGCCGGCACGAAGATCCCCGCCACCTGGTCGGCCAGCTTCTGGATCGGCGCCCGGCTGCGCTGGGCCTCGGCCACCATGCCAACGATCTGCGACAGCACCGTATCGGCGCCGACGCGCTCGGCGGCGATGACCAGGGAGCCGCTGCCGTTCAGCGTGGCGCCGGTCACCTGGTCGCCGGCCGCCTTTTCCACCGGGACGGGCTCGCCGGTCAGCATGGACTCGTCGATGGCCGAGTGGCCTTCGACAACGGTGCCGTCGACCGGCACCTTGTCGCCGGGGCGCACCCGCAGATGATCGCCGGCTTTCACCTCCTCCAGCGGGATCTCCTCCTCGCTGCCGTCCGGGCGGATCACTCGCGCGGTCTTGGGCGCGAGGTCCAGCAGGGCGCGGATGGCGCCGCCGGTGCGCTCGCGCGCGCGCAGCTCCAGCATCTGGCCGAGCAGGACCAGCACCACGATGACCGCCGCCGCCTCGTAGTAGACGCCGACGTGGCCCTGGGCGTCGCGGAAGCCGGCCGGGAAGATGTCCGGCGCCAGGGTCGCCACGACGCTGAAGAGATAGGCCGCGCCGGTGCCGATGGCGATGAGGGTGAACATGTTGAGACTGCGGTTGACGATCGACTTCCAGCCGCGCTGGAAGAAGGGCCAGCCGGCCCAGAGCACCACCGGCGTCGCAAGCAGCAGTTCGACCCAGATGGACGTGGTCTCGCCGACCCAGCCGCGCAGCGGCAGGCCGATATGCGGCGCCATGGCCAGCAAGAAGACCGGCAGCGTCAGGGCGGCACCGATCCAGAAGCGCCGGGTGAAGTCCACAAGCTCCGGATTGGGGCCTTCGTCGCCGCTCGGGATCCCCATGGGCTCCAGCGCCATGCCGCACAGCGGGCAGTCCCCCGGCCCGTCCTGCACGATCTCCGGATGCATGGGGCAGGTATACTGGGTGCCGGCCGGCATGGGCTCCGGCGCCGGGCGGCCGGCCAGGTATTTCTCCGGCGCGGCCTCGAACTTGTCCTGACAGCCCGGGGAGCAGAAATAGAAGCGCTGACCCTGGTGCTTGGCGACATGGCGCGCCGTGGCCCGGTTCACGGACATCCCGCAGACCGGGTCCTCCGCCGTGATGTAGTCCTGCGGCGTGGCGGCGAACTTGTCGCGGCAGCCGCTGGCGCAGAAATGATAGAGGTGGCCCTCGTGCTCGTAGGTCGGCTTGCCCGCCGCGGGATCCACGGTCATCGCGCAGACAGGATCGCGGACGACCTCTGCCTGATTCTGACTGTCATGCTGATGGGCTGCGGTGGCCATGATCGAGTGCCTTTTCCATACCAGCCGGCCCCTATGCCGGCCTCTGCTGTTTAGGTAGGGCTTCCAGTCACTGGAAGGTCAAGGGGGCCCCGCCGGGAATCCGCGCGACGCGGAAAAGCACAGAGCAATCAAAGCGCCATAGCCATTTGCACTAATTCGCGCGTAGCCAGCAGCGGCTTACCTAAGCTAACCTGCAGTCCTTGGATGCATTTCGCAGACGATCGCCCGGTAAGGAACGCGCTTGGCTATGACACGGTATTTTCTGGTCCTTACTGCCCTTTTCGCCCTTACGGCCTGCGAAGACGGCAATACCTACGTCGAGCCGCCGCCGCCCAAGGTAACCGTCGCCAGCCCGGCGGTTCAGGAGATCACCGACTACCTCTATTTCACCGGCACCTCCCGGGCTGCCGCCGTGGTCGACGTGCGTGCCCGCGTGCCGGGCACCCTGGAGAACATCTCCTTCGCGCCCGGGACCTTCGTCGAGGCGGGCGATCCGCTCTTCCTCATCGACCAGCGCCAGTACACCGCCGACCTGGAGATCGCCAAGGCGCAGCTGCAGAGCGCCCGGGCCCAGAAGGTCGAGGCCGACAAGGCCCTGGCCCGCGCCCAGGAACTGATCAAGCGCGGCAACGTTTCCCAGGCCAAGCTGGACGAGTCGGAAGCCGCTGCCCGCAGCGCCACCGCCGATGTGGCGGTCAAGGAAGCCGCCGTGCGCCAGGCCGAGCTGAACCTGGAGTACACGGACATCCGCGCGCCGATCAAAGGGCGCATCGGCCGCAACCTGGTGGACGCCGGCAACCTGGTGGGACAGTCGGATGCGACTCATCTGGCCACCATCACCGATGGCGACCCCATGTACGTCTACTTCGACATCAACGAGCGCGATCTCCTGACGGTCATGGAACGCATGCGCAGCCGGGCCGGCGCAGGCACACCGCAGGCGCGCGACGATTTCCGGGTCGAAATGTCCATCGGCGGTGAGGAGGAGTACAACTTCGCGGGAGACCTGGACTTCTCCGAGTCGTCCCTTGACCCGGCGACCGGCACGCTGGGTCTGCGCGCC
>JBNKHC010000233.1:0-5669 GCA_050290145.1 Kiloniellaceae bacterium
CGGCATGACCTTGCCCTCGGCCGGATCGATGATGTCGTGGAAGCGCATGATCTTGCGGTGATGGTCGTCGAAGGCGTCAAAGGCCTCGATGTCCGGCCAGCCCGGATCGATCAGCGTCAGCACGTGGGTCACGTTGCGCGCAGCATGCCCCGGCAGTTCCTCGACACCGCAGACGGTCAGCACGGAAAGGGAGATCGGTTTCATGCCGGCGGCATTTCCTTTTCAACGGATACTAATGGTCGGCGCGGTGCAGGATTTTGTCGGCCAAGCCGGTGTCGTAGGCCAGCGCCTCGGCAGTGAGCAGTGCGCCCATGGGAAACATGGAGCGCAGCAGGCCCTTGCGCTCCAGCACGGCGAAGACGTTGGGATTGGCCAGGCCGCTGGCGTCGCGCCCCAGCACCACCGCATCGCCCACATGGAAGTGGTCGCCGTGGGCCGCCGGGAAGTTGGAGACGAAGACGCTGCCCTCCTCGTCGCCCGGCTGGGCGTGGTCGGGGCTGCGCGCCATCTGCTGCAGCAGCGTCAGGGTCTTGAGCTGCAGGGCGTTCAGTTTCAGCGGGTTCTTCTTAGCCATGGCGTCGTTCTACCTCTGCCGCCGGAGCCCGGCGCAGCTTCCGGCCGAGATCAATCCTCGTTCAGGTGCAATCACCTGAACGAGGATAAATCGATCTGTCTTGAAAGGTTAGAGCAACCTGTCCGCGTCCGCCTGGACGCGGATTGCTCTAGGCCGGCACCTTCAGATAGTTGTTCACCAGGGTCTCGCCGATCTGCACCGCGTTGAGCGCGGCGCCCTTGCGCAGGTTGTCGGAGACCACCCAGATCGACAGGCCGTTGTCCACCGTGGGGTCGGTGCGGATGCGGCTGACGTAAACGCCATCCTCGCCGGCGCACTCGGCCGGGGTGACGTAGCCTTCGTCGGCGCGGTGGTCGACGACGATGCAGCCCTCCTGCGCCTTCAGGGCCTCGCGGGCCGCGTCTTCGTCGATGGGGTTCTCGAACTCGATATTGATCGCCTCGGCGTGGCCGACGAAGACCGGCACGCGCACGCAGGTGGCATGCACCTTGATCGCGGGATCGAGGATCTTCTTGGTCTCCACCACCATCTTCCACTCCTCCTTGGTGGAGCCGTCGTCCATGAAGACATCGATGTGGGGGATGACGTTGAAGGCGATCTGCTTGGTGAACTGCTCGGGCCTGACCGGCTCGTTCACGTAGATGCCGCGGGTCTGGTTGAACAGCTCGTCCATGGCGTCCTTGCCGGAGCCGGAGACCGACTGGTAGGTGGCCACCACGACGCGCTTGATCTTCGCCAGGTCATGCAACGGCTTCAGCGCCACCATCATCTGGATGGTCGAGCAGTTGGGGTTGGCGATGATGTTCTTCTTGGCATAGCCGGCCAGCGCCTGGGGGTTCACCTCCGGCACCACCAGCGGCACGTCCGGGTCCATGCGGAACTGCGAGGTGTTGTCGATGACGACGGCCCCGGCCCGGCCCGCCTTGGGCGAATACTCAGCCGAGATCTTGGCGCCCGGCGAGGAGAACACCAGGTCGGTGCCCTTGAAGTCGAACTTCGCCAGATCCCGGACCTTCACGTTTTCTTCGCCGAAGGAAACCTCGCTGCCCACCGAGCGTTCGGAGGCCAGCGCCACGATGTCGTCGATCGGGAATTCGCGTTCGGCCAGCGTCTTCATCATCTCGCGGCCGACGGCGCCCGTCGCGCCCACTACTGCTACCTTGTATCCCATGTCCTCTTACCTATTCATGCCTTTCGCATCGTCAGTCTGTTATGCTTCCCGGCATCAGCCGGCTCTCAAATCCCTGGCCCCGAGATGACTCGAAGCTCCTCAGTCCGTTCCGGCAGCTACCGCGAGTTCTGGCCGCGCTATCTCGGCGAACACCGCCTGGCGGCGACCCGCGCCCTGCACTACACCGGGACCTGCCTCGGCCTTTGCCTGCTGGCCGGGGCCGTCGCCAGCGGCGACTGGAGGCTGGCGGTGGCGGCGCTGGTCTGCGGCTACGCCTTCGCCTGGATCGGCCACGCCTTCGTCGAGCGCAACCGCCCGGCCACCTTCACCCACCCCTGGTGGTCCTTCCTCAGCGACTTCCGGATGCTCTTCACATGGTTGGCCGGCGGCCCGCCCGCAAGCCGCGGCTAGCCAGCGCGCCGCTAGGACCGCGAACAAGCTGCCTTCGTCTTCGCCTGATTGTTGCCCGCTGGAGAGCCCCCCTAAGGAGAAAGGCCGCCCAGAGGGACGGCCTTTCGTAACGTCCATGGGGTCTCGCGCCTAGTTCGGAGCAGTCTTGGTCGTAGTGGTGGTGGTCACCGGAGTGGACTGCTCGGCGTCTGCGGTAATGATCGGTTTGGAAGTGCTCTGAACGCTCTGCATGTGGCCGGCGCAGCCCGCCGCAGCGGCGCCCGCGAAGCCAACGACACCAGCCGCGACCATCAAGGCGGTAAGGGTCTTCTTCATTGCACAATCTCCCACCGGAGCTTTCGGTTAGCTGAGGACTTTAGTCGGCCTTCCCTCATCCGTCAATTGACGGATTCGTGACGGCGCCCGTCCCCGGCCCGGCAAAGCGGCCTTCAGCCCCTGGATTCCGCGGCTTTCAAGCGGCCCGCTTGTCGAGGGCGGCCAGGATGGCGTCGCCCATCTCGCTGGTGGAGACCACCGGCTGGCCCGGCTGGGCGATGTCGCCGGTGCGCTTGCCCTCGGCCAGGACGTCCTGCACCGCCTGCTCGATGAGGTCGGCGTCGTCGCCCAGGTCGAAGGAGTAGCGCAGCATCATGGCGAAGCTGAGCAGGGTGGCCAGGGGATTGGCCTTGTTCTGGCCGGCGATGTCCGGGGCCGAGCCGTGCACCGGCTCGTAAAGCGCCATGCGGCGCCCCTGGGCGTCCATATCGCCCAGCGAGGCCGAGGGCAGCATACCCAGGGAGCCGGTCAGCATGGCCGCGGCGTCGGAGAGGATGTCGCCGAAGAGGTTGTCGGTGACGATGACGTCGAACTGCTTGGGATTGCGCACCAGCTGCATGGCGCAGTTGTCGGCGTACATGTGGCTGAGTTCGACCTCCGGGAACTCGGCGGCGCCCAGCTTGGTCACCTCCTCGCGCCACAGCACGCCGGACTCCATGACGTTGGCCTTCTCCACCGAGCAGAGGCGGTTGCCGCGCTTCTTGGCCAGGTCGAAGGCGACCCGGGCGACGCGCTGGATCTCCGGCGTGGTGTAGACCTGGGTGTTGATGCCGCGGCGGGTGCCGTCGGGCAGTTCCTCGATGCCGCGCGGCTCGCCGAAGTAGATGCCGCCGGTCAGCTCGCGCACGATCATGATGTCGAGGCCGGAGACCAGCTCCGGCTTCAGCGCCGAGGCGTCGACCAGGGCGTCGAAGCACATGGCGGGCCTGAGGTTGGCGAAGAGCACCATGTCCTTGCGCAGGCGCAGCAGGCCGCGCTCCGGCTTCTGGGCGAAGGGCAGGTCGTCCCACTTGGGCCCGCCGACGGCGCCCAGCAGCACCGCGTCGGAATTCATCGCCTTTTCCACCGTGGCGTCGCTGACCGGCGCGCCCTCGGCGTCGATGGCGGCGCCGCCGACCAGGCCCTCGTCGATGTCGAAGCCGACCGAGCGGCGCTTGTCCATCCAGTCGACGACCCGGCGCACCTGGGTCATGGCCTCCGGGCCGATGCCGTCACCGGGCAGAACCAAAAGCTTCTTGTTGGACGCCATCGTTCGCGTCTCCTCCCTAACTTATGCCGGCGCTTGCGGCCGTGGATATTGAGTGCCGGCCCGGCGCGGGCCGCAAAGAAGTGGCGGCCGGAAAGCCGGCCGCCGCTGCATCGAATCCCTTAGGCCCAGGGCTGGCTCACCTTGCGGCTTTCCTCGAAGGCCGCGATCTTGTCGGCCTTCTCCAGCGTCAGACCGATATCGTCCAGGCCGTTCAGCAGGCAATACTTGCGGAAGGGGTCGATGTCGAACTTGATGGTGCCGCCGTCGGGGCCGGTGATCTCCTGCTTTTCCAGGTCGACGGTGATGATGGCGTTGGCGCCGCGCGAAGCGTCGTCCATCAGCAGGTCCACCTGCTCCTGCGGCAGGGCGATGGGCAGGATGCCGTTCTTGAAGCAGTTGTTGTAGAAGATGTCGGCGAAGCTGGGCGCGATGACGCAGCGGATGCCGGCGTCCAGCAGCGCCCAGGGCGCGTGCTCGCGGCTGGAGCCGCAGCCGAAGTTCTCCCCGGCCACCAGGATCTGGGTGTTCTTGTAGGCCGGCTGGTCGAGCACGAAGCCTTCCTTCGGCTGGCCGTTCTCGTCGAAGCGCATCTCGTAGAACAGCCCCTTGGAAAGCCCGGTGCGCTGCACCGTCTTCAGGAACTGCTTCGGGATGATCATATCGGTGTCGATATTGACCAGAGGCAGGGGGGCAGCGACCCCGGTGAGGGTGGTGAACTTTTCCATCGATCCGCATCTCCTTGGGCGGCGCCCGGTCTGTGCCGGAACGCCGGAGGCGGATCATAGGAAATCCCGCGCAAAGGTCAAAACCTTGCTGCGCATGGCTGCGGCAACCAGAAGGAATGGTCTGGCGGGAAGGCCGGAAAGACGCCTGCTAGGCGGGAAGTCCTAGTGCGGCGGGGGCTCAGGAGCCCCAGTAGCGCACCCGGCCGGTGTCCACGTGGACGAAGCCCGACTTGCTGTACAGGCCGACGCCGCCGACCTGCAGGGCGCGCGCCGTCTTGTGCAGGGCCTTGAGATCGCGCTCGGGCAGGCGGATGTCGCTGGCCATGCCGCGCATATGCAGGGAGCGCTTGGCCACGCCGTTGCTGTTGGAGGCCAGCTTGGCGTTGGTCTTGGGCGAGCGGTAGCCGGAGATGAGCTCGAAGGGAGCCCGGCTGTCCATGCGCCGGCGCAGGGCGTAGAGCAGATCCAGCAGCTTGGGATCCATCTCCCAGACCTCACCGGTGCGCCAGTCGCGCAGCACGTGGTTCAAGGTCTGCAGCCCCTCGCTCTGGAGGATGCCGTCGCGCACGTAGGTGGCGCCCACCTCTTCGCCGGTGTGCAGGTTGCGGAAGCCGAGGCTGCGCGTGCCCGGCAGTTCGGCTTTGGCCGCAAAGGCAAAATCGGGGATGAGGGTGGTGGTGGCCAGAGCCGCAGCCCCCGCGGCGGCGCCGCTGAGGAAGCGGCGGCGCGTCGGCGCGCCCATGGCGGAATCGGAAATCAGGGAATCAGAAATCAGTGAAGGGTGAGCCTTCTCGTCCATGCCGCCTCTGGTCCTCTTTTCAGCGGGTCCGGTTTGTTCTCTCCGCCCTCAGATTGCGCCCACAATCACGAACGGAGCGTTAACGACTTACACAATTTGTCGAGTCGAGGCAACGCAGCACGAAAAATCCGCGGAAATCCGGGCCCCTGCCGTCTCTGTGCAGAGGCAGTAGGCCAGATCTTTCCGGCGACAATAAGGCGAAAAGCCCGGAAATGGTTAACGCCGGGGGGCGGATCCGCCCCGCCGGCATTCAGCGCAGGGTGCCGGCGCGCGCACCCGAGAGCGCCCGGGCCAGGGCCAGGTCACGCTCGTAGACATCGTCGCGGAAGTGCACGCTGCCGTCCTTGTTGACCCAGGAGGTCAGGTAGACGATGTGCACCGGCAGCGGCTGCTTCAGGGACACGATGGTGCGCTCGCCGGAGGCG
>JBNKHC010000234.1:0-11109 GCA_050290145.1 Kiloniellaceae bacterium
CCGCGATTTGGGGGAAGCGGTCTTAGGGGGAGGGCTTGTCGCTGCCGCTGTCGTCGGTCGGCGCGGGCGGGTTCGTCGCCGGCACCCAGCCGGTGCAGCGGCGGAAGGCCAGGGCGACGATGGTGTAGAGCACCGCCAGCACCACCATGGTCAGGGCCTCGGTGATCATTTTCAGCGCCAGCGTCTTCAAGGGTGAAATGGCGAGGTCCTCGCCCTGGCCCGCACTTTCGCTGACGCCCGCATCGGGGGCGCCCGCCGTGCCGGCCTGCTGCGCCGCGATGTCGAAGAGGGAGACGCCGAGGAGGACATCGAAGAGGAGGCTGACGACGATGGCGACGATGAGGAACAGCGGCAGCCCGGCGAGCAGCAGCAGTACGGTCAGGCGTCCCCCCTGTCCCTTGGTGTGGCGCCAGGCGTAGGCGAGACTGTAGGGCTCCTCCACCGCGATGGCGGGAAAGAGGAAGCTGCTGCGTGCCGCCGGATAGATCAGGCAGAGGGCGACGAGCGCCGGGGGCAGGGGCAGGCTCGTGGTCAGCACGGCGCCCAGCGCCAGCAGGCCGCCGCCCAGCAGCAGGCCGACACCGAAGAAGCGCCAATGCCGCCGGTCCCAGCGCAGCGCGGGGCGGATCAGCCCCTGCGGGCCCAGCAGGACCACCCGGTACCAGTTCACGCCGAAATGGCTGTAGGCGGCGATGGGCGCCAGAAGCATCAACACCAGGGTGAAGGGATTGGGCGGCAGCGCGATGCTGGCCAGGGTGGTGGCCGCGAGCAGCAGCAGCCCGCCGGTGGCGGCGCGGAGCAGCAGCGCCGGGTCGCGGAAGGTGACGGCGAAGGCGGCGATCAGGGTTTCCCAGATCACCACGTTGGCGAGCGGCCCTTCGGGCGGGCCGCCGGGCGCTGCCGGATCTTCCTGTGTCATGCCGTCATCCGCATCCGGGTCAGGCGTCGACCGCGGCCGCGTCCAGGTCGGCGGCGATGCGCCGGGCGGCGGCCAGGGGGTCCTCGGCGGCGGTGATCGGCCGGCCGATGACGATGTAGTCGGCGCCGGCGGCCACCGCGTCTTCGGGCGTCATGATGCGCTTCTGGTCGCCGGCCGCCGCCCAGGTCGGGCGGATGCCCGGCACCACCAGCAGGAAGTCCGGCCCGCAGGCCTGGCGCAGCAGGGCGATCTCCCGCGGCGAGCAGACCACGCCGTCCAGGCCGCTGTCCTGGGCCAGGCGGGCAAGGCGCTCCACCTGGGCCTCGGGCGGGCCCATCTGGCCGACCTCTTCCAGGTCCTTGGCGTCCAGGCTGGTCAGCACGGTGACGCCGATCACCTGGGGGCGCTCGACGCCCAGGTCTTCCGCCGCCTCGCGGGCCGCCTCGGCCGCCGCCATCATCATGGCGCGCCCGCCCGAGGCGTGGACGTTGACGATCTTGGGGCGCAGGTGAACGGCGGCGCGGATGGCGCCGGCCACGGTGTTGGGGATGTCGTGGAACTTCAGGTCCAGGAACAGCGGCGTTCCGCCGGCGGCCATGCGCACCCCGTCGGGCCCCTGGGCGGTGAACAGCTCCTTGCCGATCTTCACGCCGCCGACACTGCCGATCAGGGTCTTGGCCAGGTGCGCGGCCTTGTCGATGTCCGGCGTGTCGAGGCCGACGAAGATGCGCTCATGGGGTTTCAGGTCGCTGCTCATGCTGGCTTGTTCTCCGTCGTCTGGCCGGCCGTCTCCGGTCGCGGGTCGTCTCTAGTCGCGGGTCAGGCTCTGGTGGCGGCCTTCGGCCCAGAGCTTGAAGTCCTTGAAGGCGGTCTCGCCGGTGGCGGTGCGCGCCAGCTGTTCGCCCATCAGGGCGCCGAACTTGAACATATGGCCGCTGCAGCCGCCGACCAGCAGGACCGGCCCGTTGCTCTCGGTGACGAAACGCTCGTCCGGTGCGATGGCGTAGGGGCAGACCTGGCCGCGCAGCACCTTGTAGTCGTCGAAGTCGCGCAGCAGCGGCCGGAAGGCGCCGGCCACCCGGGCGGCCTCGTCGTCGCCCAGGGGATCGAGCTTGTCCGGGTCACCGGGCCGGCGGTGCTGGCCGCAGCCGAACTTCAGCTCGGTGCCGCCGGCCGGCGGCGCGGCGTAGATGTCCACGTCGTTCAGCAGATGCACCATGACCGGCGCCTTGGTCCAGGCCTCCGCGTAGGCCTCGGGCGGCTGCATGTAGGCGACCACCTGGCGGTGCGGCACGGCGCGGCGCTGCAGCTCCGGGAACAGCTTCGCGGTCCAGGCGCCGGCGGCGACGACGATGGCGTCGGCGCTCTCGCGCTTGCCGTCCTCCAGGGTGACCGCCCCGGCCGCCGGATCGACGCCGACGATGCGGGTCTCGTCGCGCAGCTTCACCCCGCGGCGGCCGAGGTCGCGGATCAGCGTGTCGACGATGCGTGACGCGAAGAGCACGCCGCCGACCTCGTTGTGCAGGCCCCAGACGTTGTCGGGCACCTGCATGAAGGGGCAGAGGGCCTCGATCTGCTTCTTGTCCAGGGTGGCGTAGTCGAGGCTCAGGTGGTCGAGGGTCTGGCGCGAGAGATCGGCCCAGTCGCCGTCCGCGGTCGAGAGGGCCAGGCTGCCGACCTCGGCGTAGTGGGACTCGCCCAGGTCGTCCCACATCCGCTGCCAGGCCTTCAGCGCGTCGACCACCATGGCGCAGTAGCCGATCTGGTCGGCGTAGGGCAGGCGGATCAGACGGTGCTGGTCATAGGAGGCGCCGCCGGCGTGGGGCAGCGGCCCCTGCTCGAAAAGCAGCGCCTCGTGGCCGCTGCGCGCCAGGGCCCAGGCCGTCGACAAGCCGACGATGCCGCCCCCGATGATGATGACTTTCATTGGCATTGCACCTTTATGCCTGCTGGCTGTCCCGCCGTCCCGGGCCGCCGCCGATGCAGGCTTCGGCAGCGGATCATCCGGCGGGCGCCGCGTCCTGCATAGCGCCGGGGCGGCCCGAAATCCAGTGTCGGAAGTCGGCGGCAGCCATGCGCCCGCCAATAACCTCGGCCAGCCGCTCGCCGATCAGCGGCGCGAACTTGAAGCCGTGGCCGGAGAATCCTGTGAGAATCCAGGCCGCGCCACGCGGCTCGGCGATGAAGCGCTCCTCGGCCTCGACCGTGTAGAAGCAGGTGCCGACGCGCTCGACCTGATAGCGCTCGAAGCCGACCAGGGTCTCGGCCGCCATGGCCAGGCTGTGGGCGACGTCCTCCGGCCGGCCGTCGCGCTCGCGGTCCGGATGGCCGGTCAGGGAGAAGCCGTGGCTGGCCAGCTTCATGCCCGTGCCCGCGGCCGGCGGCACCAGGTAGATGCCGGCTTCGACGCCGATGTCGAGCAGCAGGGGGTGCGCGGCCCAGGCCGCGTGGAGGTCCTCCGGCGGCTTCACGTAGGCGTAGGCCTGGCGCGAGGGGGTGACGCGCTGGGCGAAGTCGGGCAGCAGGTCCGCCAGCCAGGGGCCGGCGGTGACGATCACCAGGTCGCCGCTGACGCTGCCGCCGCTTTCCAGGGTGAGGCTGGCGGCCTCCGTGTCGATCCCGGTGATCCGGCGGCGGGTGTTGAGGCTGCCGCCCAGAAAGGCGACGCGGGCGGCCAGGCTCTGCACGATCGGCCGCGCCAGCAGCAGGCCGCCGCTCTTCAGGTAGAGCCCGCGGTGGCCGGCGCCGCTGCGCAGCAGGGGGAAGCGTGCCTTGAGGGCGGCGCCCTCCAGCCACTCGAAGGCCTGCCCGATCTCGGCCAGGCCTGCGGCCGAGTCGTCGATCCAGCCGCCCGCCTCGGCGCTGATCGCCAGGGTGCCCGTCTCCACGTAGTGGCTGCGGCCCAGGCGCTGCCACAGGCGGTCCCAGGCGGCGTAGGCCGGGGCGACCAGGCGGGCGTAGCCGGTCATGGTGCCGTAGGGGTAGCGGATCAGGCGGTGGTCGTCGACCGAGGAGCCCAGCTCGTTGGGGATGCCGGCCTGCTCGAAGACGGCGACCCGGTGCCCGGCGGCCAGCAGCGCCTCGGCCACCGAGAGGCCCATGATGCCGGCGCCGACGACGAGAACCCGCATGGAGTCAGGCCCGCTCGTAGACCAGTTGCGCGGCGGCCAGATCTTCGATGGCGGTGCCCACCGACTTGAAGAGGGTGATCTGGTCGTAGTAGCGCCGGCCGCTGCGCTCGCCGCGGGTCAGCTCCGGCAGGTCGCCGGCGATGTCGTCCAGCGCCAGAGCGCCGGATTCCACCGCCTGCACGATGTCGCCGCCTTCCTTGGTGGCGCCGGCGCGGGTGTCGACGAAGACGCGGGCGCGGCGCAGGGCCTGGTCGTCGCTCTCGCGCATGTCCGGGCGGAAGGCGCCGACCAGATCGACATGGGTGCCCGGCTGCAGCCAGTCGCCGTGGATCAGCGGCTCGCTCGACAGGGTGGCGCAGGAGATGACGTGGGCACCGCGCGCCGCTTCCTCCAGGTCGTCGGTCCAGTCGACGCGGAAGTCGCGGCGGTTCAGGCGCTTGGCCAGCTTCTCCGCCTTCTTCGGATTGCGGCCCCAGATCAGCACGTTGCAGATCGGCCGCACGGCGGCGTGGGCCATGATCAGCTGCGGCGCCAGGGCGCCGGTGCCGACCATCAGCAGGCGTTCGGAATCCGGGCGCGAGAGATAGCTGGAGGCCAGGGCCGAGGCGCCGGCGGTGCGCTTGACCGTCAGCACGGGGCCGTCGATCAGCGCCAGCGGCGAGCCGGTCTTGCCGTCCAGCAGGATGTAGATGCCCATGATCGCCGGCAGCGAGCGCTCGCCGTTGTCGGGGAAGACCGTGACCATCTTCACGCCGATGTGGCGGTCGATCTGCCAGGCCGGCATGAGCAGCAGCGTCGCCGTGCTGCCGCCCGTCACCTGGATATCGTGGTGGTGGCGCAGCGGCACCTCGATGTCGCGGCGGAAGGCCTGGCGCAGGCGCTCGACAAGGCTGGGGTAGTCGAGCGCGGCCTCGACCTCCGCGGCGGAAATGACACGCATGGGAAAGCTAGTTCCCGCCGGAGACCGCTTTGAGTCCGGGGGCGGCAAGCTGCGGCTTGCCGCTGCCGCCGCGCGGCGCGCTGGCGGTGCTGCGCTTCAGCTCCACCAGTTCCCGCTCCAGGGCGACAGCGCGCTGTTCGGCCCGGCGGGCCCGGGCGCGCGCAGCGCCGAAGCGCAGCCACATGAGGAAGGCGCCGACCAGGAAGCCGACCAGCAGGCAGCCCAGGGCGACCAGGGCGAAGGGCGCCTTGATCTGGTACTCGAAGGGCCAGAAATCGATGGCCACGTCCTGCAGGTTCGCCGACGTGAAGGTCGCGAAGACGATGAGGAACAGGGCGGTAACGATCAGGTAGATGTAATGCACGATCGCAACTGTGGTTCGGGTTAAGGGTCGGGATGCGACTCTAGCCCAATCCCCGTCGCTCTGCGAGGCCTGTCGTGAAATTGCCCCTGCCGCCCCCTCTTGCCGGGCGGGGCGGGATCAGCGGTTGTTCAGGCGTTCGCGCAGCTGCTTGCCGGTCTTGAAGAAGGGGACGTGCTTCTCCGAGACGTTCACGGCCGTACCGGTGCGCGGGTTGCGGCCGATACGGGCTTCGCGGCGCTTCACCGAAAAGGCGCCGAAGCCGCGCAGCTCGACCCGGTCCCCCCGGGAGAGCGCCTCGCTGATCTCGTCGAAGATCGTCGTTACGATACGCTCCACGTCACGATGGTAGAGGTGCGGATTCAGATCCGCGATGTGTTGGATCAGTTCTGATTTCGTCATAGCGACATCGTTCCCCTCCCGACCCGCGAAGCGGCCGGCGTCCCCATCCCGTTTTACCTCCCGCAGGTCACGATCCGCCGCCGTTATCGACTGGAATTCGGCGGGGAATCTTGTGCTTTTGTTTTCCCCTGCCGCGGTCGCATCGCGCTGCCCTTGCACCGTCCGGACCATTGCCCAGCCCGCAAGTGTGGGAAACGTTGCCAGAGGAACGTTCGGGCGTCAAGGATAAGCCTTTCAGAACAAACGTTTTTTCGATGAATGCAGAGGGTGGGAAAATCACTGGAAGCGCAAGGATTCCATGCGTTTTCGCGGGGCTGTGCATAAGAAAACGGCCCGCCGGCAGTGCGGCGGGCCGTTCAACTCACGCAACCTTGAAGGGAGCCGGGGTACTGTTCGGCCCCGGCCGCCGGTCTGGACCGGCGGACTTAGTCTTCCTTCTTGTCCTCGCCCTCGGCCTTGGCCCGGGCCTCGGAGATGGCCGCGCCCAGGATGTCGCCCAGGCTGGCGCCGGACTCGGTGGAGCCGTACTCGGCCACCGCTTCCTTCTCTTCGGCGATCTCGCGCTGCTTGATCGACAGGGCGATCTTGCGGGTCTTGGGGTCGATGGCGGTGATCCGCGCGTCGACCTTCTCACCAACCGCGAAGCGGCTCGGGTTCTGCTCGCTGCGGTCGCGCGACAGCTCGGCCTTGCGGATGAAGCCGATGGCACCGTCGCCGATCTGCACCTCGATGCCGTTGTCCACAACCTGGTGCACCGTGCAGGTCACCACGTCGCCCTTCTTCAGGTTCTCGGTCGAGCCGGCGAAGGGATCCTCGCCAAGCTGCTTGATGCCCAGGCTGACGCGCTCCTTCTCGACGTCGACGTCCAGCACCTTGACCTTGACGTTGTCACCCTTGTTGTACTGCTTGACCGCTTCCTCGCCGGACAGGTTCCAGTCCAGGTCGGAGAGGTGGACCATGCCGTCGATCTCGCCGGGCAGGCCGACGAAGAGGCCGAACTCGGTGATGTTCTTGATCTCGCCTTCCAGCTCGCTGCCGGCGGGGTAGGTCTCGAGGAAAGCTTCCCAAGGGTTGTTGCCGCACTGCTTGAGGCCCAGGGAGATGCGGCGCTTCTGCTCGTCGACGTCCAGGATCATGACCTCGACCTCCTGGGAGGTGGAGACGATCTTGCCCGGGTGGACGTTCTTCTTGGTCCAGCTCATCTCGGAGACGTGGACCAGGCCCTCGATGCCGGCTTCCAGCTCCACGAAGGCGCCATAGTCGGTGATGTTGGTGACGCGGCCGGTGAACTTGGTGCCGACCGGGTACTTGGCGGCGACGCCTTCCCAGGGATCGGCCTCAAGCTGCTTCATGCCCAGGCTGATGCGCTGGGTCTCCGGGTTGAAGCGGATCACCTGCACCTGGACCTGCTGGCCGATGGACAGCACCTCGGTCGGGTGGTTGATGCGCTTCCAGGAGATGTCGGTGACGTGCAGCAGGCCGTCGACGCCGCCCAGGTCCACGAAGGCGCCGTAGTCGGTGATGTTCTTCACCACACCGGTCAGGACCTGGCCTTCCTTCAGGTTGGCCACCAGCTCCGAACGCTGCTCGGCGCGGGTCTCTTCCAGCACGGCGCGGCGCGAAACCACGATGTTGCCGCGCGAACGGTCCATCTTGAGGATCTGGAAGGGCTGCGGGGTGCCCATCAGCGGGCTGACGTCGCGCACCGGGCGGATGTCCACCTGGCTGCCGGGCAGGAAGGCCACGGCGCCGGAAAGATCCACGGTGAAGCCACCCTTGACGCGGCCGAAGATGGTGCCGGTCACCCGCTCGTTGTTGGCGAAAGCCTTGGCCAGCTGGGTCCAGGCTTCCTCGCGCTTGGCCTTCTCACGGCTCAGCATGGCCTCGCCGTTCTTGTTCTCCATGCGCTCCAGGTAGACCTCGACCTCGTCGCCGGCCTTGAGCTCCGGCATCTGGCCGGCCTCGGCGAATTCCTTGAGGGCGACACGCCCTTCCGATTTCAGGCCAACGTCGACGACGGCGGTATCTCCGTCGATGGCGACGATGGTGCCGCGAAGGACCTTGCCTTCGAGGCCGTCTTCAGTGCCGAGGGATTCATCAAGGAGAGCGGCAAAGCTCTCTTTTGCGGGGGTGGTATCGGTGGCTGCTTCAGCCATGTAGTCAGTCCTTTCGTTCGTGCACTATCCAGGCCGGGCGGTTTGCCGCCGGTCTTCCCGGGACCATCCCGGGCGGTCTGTCTTGCGGGGCTTTGCGTTCAAAGCAGGCCGAAAAGGCTCGGTCCTGCCTTGGAACAACGGGATCTTCAGTTTTCCTGAAACCGTTCCTGGTCGCGCCGCCGGGCGATCTCCGCCATGGCGAACTCGAAGGCCTGATCGGCATCCATATTGCTCGTATCAAGCCGTACCGCGTCGTCCGCGGCTTTCAAGGGGGCGGTCGCCCGCCCGCTGTCGCGCGCATCCCTCTCGCGCAAGTCCTGCAAAACGCGGGCGTATATACTCTGCTCGCCCCGTTCTAGCAACTCTTTATGCCGCCTCGTGGCGCGGGCTTCAACCGAGGCAGTTAGGAAGAATTTCATATCCGCGTCGGGGCAGACGACGGTGCCGATGTCGCGCCCGTCCAGCACCGCTCCGCCCCGGGGGCCGTTGGGGCCGCCGGGCGGCCGGGCGGCGAAGCTGCGCTGGAAGTCCAGCAGGGCGCTGCGCACCGCGGGAATCGCCGCCACCTGGGAGGCCGCCTGGCCCACGTCCTCGCGGCGCAGGTCGTCGCGCTCCAGGTCGGCGGGGGTGAGCTCGCGGGCCGTCGCGGCGGCGGTTTCCGGGTCCTGCGGGTCGCCGCCGGCGGCCAGGATCCTGGCCGCCACGGCGCGGTAGATGGAGCCGGTGTCCAGGTAGGCGTAGCCCAGGGCGGCGGCCAGGCGGCGCGCCAGGGTGCCCTTGCCGGCGGCCACGGGCCCGTCGACGGCGATGATCATGGTTCCGCGATCTCCGCCCCCAGGCCGGTCATCAGGGGGATGAAGTCGGGGAAGGAGGTGGCGATGGGCGTCATGTCGTCGATCAGCACCGGCCGTTCGGCGGCCAGGCCCAGGACCAGGAAGCTCATGGCGATGCGGTGGTCCAGCTCGGTCTCGATGGCCACGCTGTTGCCGCCGGGCGGGCGCCCGCCGGCGCCCTGGACCACCAGGGTCTCCGGGCGTTCCTCCACCTCGACGCCGCACAGCGCCAAGCCCCGGGCGGTGGTGGCCAGGCGGTCGCTCTCCTTGACCCGCAGCTCGCCCAGGCCGTGCATCACCGTGCGCCCCTCGGCCACGGCGGCGGCCATGGCCAGCACCGGGTACTCGTCGATCATCGAGGGCGCGCGCTCGGCCGGCACCTCGACACCCGTCAGCCGGCTGCCGCGCACCAGCAGGTCGGCGACCGGCTCGCCGCCCTCCTCGCGGGCGTTCTCCAGGGTGATGTCGCCGCCCATCTCCTCGAGGGTGGTGATCAGGCCGATGCGCTGCGGGTTCATGCCGACCGCGGTCAGCCGCACCTCCGATCCCGGCAGCAGCAGCGCCGCCACCAGCGGAAAGGCCGCCGAGGAGGGGTCGGCCGGCACCAGCACGGGACGGCCGGTCAGCTCCGGCTGGCCGGTGAGCAGGATTTCCTGCGCCGGGTGGCCCTCGTCGTCGATTTCGCGGGTCACCACCTCGGCGCCGAAGTGGCGCAGCATGCGTTCGCTGTGGTCGCGGGTCGCCTCGCGCTCGACCACCCGGGTGGTGCCGGGGGCATTGAGGCCCGCCAGCAGCACGGCGGACTTCACCTGGGCCGAGGGCACCGGCAGGCGGTAGTCCAGCGGCAGGGGGTCGCGCGCGCCGATCACGGTCAGCGGCAGGCGTCCGCCCTCGCGGGCGATGAAGGTGGCCCCGCAGGCCGACAGCGGCTCGGTGACCCGCGCCATGGGGCGGCGGCGCAGCGAGGCGTCGCCGGTCAGCACCGCGGTCAGAGGATGGCTGGCCAGGATGCCCAGCAGCAGGCGCGCGCCGGTGCCGGAATTGCCCATGTCCAGCACGTCCTCGGGCTCGCTGAGCGCCCCCACGCCGCGTCCCCAGACGTGCCAGCGCCCCTCGCCGTCGCGGCTGATCTCGGCGCCCAGGGCGCGCATCGCCGCGGCGGTGCGCAGCACGTCCTCGCCCTCCAGCAGGCCGTCGATGGTGGTCTCGCCGACCGCCAGGCCGCCGAACATCAGCGCCCGGTGCGAAATGGACTTGTCGCCGGGCAGGCGCACGCTGCCCGAGAGCGCGTCGCTCGGCCTGGCTGTCATGGGTCTCACGGGACGGAACTTCCTTGTTCTGGGCGGGGCTCGGGCGGGCTTCGTTCGTCTGCGGCGGCGACCTTGCGGTGACCGTCAATTACCTTTTGACAGCGATGCACGATCATGGCAATTGCCACGCCCAGCCTGTGAACTGCAAGACCTTTGGATGGAGGATCGCGCTGGTGGCTAATCCGAAGTGGGGAACCAAGCGCATTTGTCAGGGTTGTCAGACCAAGTTCTACGACCTGCAGAAGTCACCGATTGTCTGCCCCTCTTGTGGCGCCGAATTCGATCCCGAGGCCCTCTTGAAGTCGCGCCGCGGCCGCAGCGCGCCCAAGCCGGAGGCGGCGCCCAAGCCGAAGAAGGCCAAGGCGGCGCCGGTCGGTGACGATGACGAGGAGAGCGAGGCCGAGGACGACGAGGACTTCGACATCGACGACGCCGAGGCGGATGCCGCCGTGGGCGACGACGATGACGAGGACTTCATCGAGGACACCTCTGACCTGGGCGACGACGACGACATGAGCGACGTGGCTGTCGGCGGCAAGGATGACGACGACGACACCTGACGGCGCCTGTTAGGACAAGAGTAAGGCTTCGGCCCGATACTCGCCTCCCGGTTCTGCCTCGGGCCCTGCCCCGGCAGGGCCGAAGAGGCGCGGAAAACGGCCCCTTTCGGGCCCTGCAATTTTTCCTTGCCTTGACCGGGCGGGATACCTAATTTCCCGCATCACGCCGCCGGGCGACGCATTTCAGGCGCCGGCGGTTCCCATGGGGCCGTAGCTCAGTTGGGAGAGCGCTACAATGGCATTGTAGAGGTCAGGGGTTCGACTCCCCTCGGCTCCACCAAGTTTCTCAAGGGCTTAGCCGGAGACGGCTAGGCCCTTGTTGCTTTCGGGGTAAGGGGAGGGGTCCGATAGGGGTCCAAGAGGCGGAATTTCACCTAGATTCCTTCGCGGAATCCTGAGACCTGAACTTAGGAGATCGAGCGACGGACGACACTAATTGCTGCTGCTAACAATCCAGCGCACACGGTGATAACACCGGCCCAACGCAACAAGAGCGC
>JBNKHC010000235.1:0-2172 GCA_050290145.1 Kiloniellaceae bacterium
GCCGTCACCGGCGACATCAAGATCGACGCTGTCGGCGCCGGCGGAGCCCTCCCCCGCCCGGCCGCGCCCGGCGGCGCGGTTGCCCAAGAGGGTGTCCAGAAGGATCTGGTGTGTCGGCCGGACAAAGAGCGGGATCGTGGCGGGCGGCGGCCGTACCTTGCCGCTGCGACGCCGTTCCAGAAGTTTGACCAGAAGCCGGAACAGGAACAGCGCGCTGACCGAAAAGACCAGCACGACGCCCAGAGCAAACTGCACCTCGGCGCCGCTGCGCGCGCCGTTCCACAGCAGCAGCAGGCCGAGGGCTTCGAGAAGGAGGAAAACGTGCCAGTTCGTCACGAACATCTCTTCCCTTCGCGGCCCTAAACCTAGAGGGGAATTGTAAGCCCCAGCTTCACGCTGTCCATGACAACCTGGGTGTGGAATTTCCGGATATTGGGGTTGCCGTGGAAGATACGCCGTGTGAGCTGCTCGTAGTGGGCGATGTCCTCGGTGGTGATGATCAGCACGAAGTCCGTCCCGCCGGTGACGTAGTAGCACTGCTGCACCTCGGGGATCTTGCGCATCTCGCGCTTGAAGCCGTCGATGATGTCCGCCCGTCCCAGGGCCAGGTCGACCTGCACCACCAGGGTCAGGCGCCGGTCCAGCCGGGCCGGATCCAGCACCGCCACGTCGGCGGCTTCGTCCTGCTGCCGCTGGTGCTGCGCCACGGCACCGGCGGCCTCGGCTGGCCGCGCGCCCTGGTGTTGGCCGCCAGGGCCGGCGCGCCTGAGGCGCCCGGCCCCTGCAGGCCACGGCCCTGGTCTCGGTGCTTTCGCTGCTGCTCTACCTGCCGGCCTACCTGGTCTTCGCCGAGCCGCGGCTGCTTGCCGCCGCGCCGGCGGAAGTCGCCGGCCAGGCGGTCTTCCAGGGCCTCTTCGCGGCGGTGCTGGCGCTCATCTGCTATAGCCGCGCCGTGGCCCAGCTGGGCGTCGGCGGCGGCGCGGTCTTCGCCACCCTGGTGCCGGCCATCGCCGTACTGCTGGCCTGGCCGCTGCTGGGCGAGGTACCCGGCGCCGGAGACCTGGCGGGCGCGGGCCTGGTCACAGCCGGCATGGCGACGGCCCTCGGCCTCACGCCCCGCCGGTTCAGGCCGGAGCGGTTTCCTGCATGGAGGGGCGGGCGTTGAACTCCTCGAACCAGGCCGCCAGCTCGTCGCGGCCCTCGCGCCACTTCAGGTCGCCGTGGCGCAGGTCCAGGTAGCCCAGTGCCGTGCCGCAGGCGATGTGCCCCATGGTCAGCTCGCCCGGCAGCCCCTTCAGATGGTCCATCATGTGGTCGAGGCTGCGGATGATCGCCGCGCGGTAGCGGGCCACAGTCTCCGGCGACTGCTGTCCTTCCGGGCGCCGCGCTTCCATGGTGGCGTTGTAGGCCGCGTCGGTCAGGCCCTGGCCCAGCGCTGCGGCCACCAGCACCTTGAAGCGGGCCGAGCCGGCCGCCGGGATCAGCGCCGGCGCCGAGCCCAGGCCGTCCAGGTATTCGGAGATCACCGGGCTGTCGAAAATCGCAGCGCCGTCGTCGAGAATGAGCGCCGGCACCTTGCCCAGGGGATTCTTGCGCTGCAGTTCCGGCGGATCCTCCATCGGGCTGCAGGCCACCTCTTCGATATCCGCCATGAGGTCGCGTTCGCGCGCGACCACCCGGCACTTGCGGGCATAGGGGGACGTGGGGGAATAGAAGAGCTGCATAGCTGCCTCCGCGCGCGACGATTTTCATGTGGAGACGGCGCCAAGAACCGGCGCCGGCCAGGACAGCGGAGACCTTAAGCGATTGTTTGTGTGGGGTCGATAGGCAACCGCAGGCCAGGACTCCTGCGGCCGGTCAGACGCATAAACGCAACGTCAAACCTTGTAAGCCAGGCGCACGCCGCCCCAATGCTTGCCGCCGACCATGATGGGCGCTGAGACGTCCTTCATCATGACGAAGTTGCCGCCGCCCATGTCGCGGCGATAGGTCTGCAGCAGGAAGGATTCGGTGTTCTGGCCGGCGGCCAGGCCGACGCGGTCGTTGAAGATGCGCCGGTTGCGGCAGTTGGCGGCGTTCCACACCGGATCGTCGCCCTGCGGCTGCCCGAATTTCAGATTGTGCGTCGGCAGGAAGCCGTTCACGTCGACGCAGGCGCAGAATACGACGCGC
>JBNKHC010000236.1:0-17902 GCA_050290145.1 Kiloniellaceae bacterium
GCCCCACATGAGCCCGCTGCGCGCGGAGATGCGCGCGTCGGCCAGCACCATGGCGGAGAGCAGGATCAGCGCAAAGCCGAAAGCCGTGCCGATGGTCACCACGGAGGTAAAGAGCGTACGCTCCAGACCATCGGCAGGCGCCCAGAAGCCACCTCCCTCGTGATCCTCGCCGTCATGGGCGAGGATGAGCCTGGCCCCGCCGAGGGCTGAATCCGAAGGGGTCAGGTGGGAGTGCGCCATGCCCGGCGCCTCGCCGTTCTCGTAGACCTCGGCCTGGAGGATCATCGGGGTGGTGGTGAAGTGCTGCAGCACCGCGGTCGCCAGGCCGGCCACGAGGCCGGCGACCAGGGCCGCCCACAGAATGCGGTGAAGCATCGCTCTAACTCAGCGCCGCTGGATCAGTGGCAGGGAAAGGCCATGGCGTGGCGCGTGTCGTGCGCCGCATTGTGCACCGCCGCCGAGTTGGCGAAGCCGCTGAGGAAAACCAGCCCCAGGCCGAAAGCCAGGGTCGCCGCGGCGATCATGCGCCGGCTCTGGGAGAATGAAGAAGTCTGGGTCGCGGTCTGGGTCGCCGTCTGCATCTAGTCCTCCAACTGCCTATCGTGCTTCGGACAGGGGTCCGCTGGAAAGACATCTGCACGGCACGGCGGTCCCGCCTGCCACTCTGCCCTTCCGAGCAACCCCGCCCGGAGTGAGTAAATTCCCGATGGCAGGTCTCCTGGCTTGCGGGTCTTCGCTCCACTCCGCCTTCCCGGCCCGCGCTGGGGCCAGTGGCTTGCCGGGTGTCGCTCTCCGCTCACAGTTGCGGGGGCAGCCACGGCTTCGGTCCCTATAGGGTACGCCTCACCGTGTTCCCATTTAATCCGCCGCGTCGTTCGAACTGGCGGAACCATCAGGCGTTAACTTATGCGACCTTGGCGCCGCCACGCAACACCTCATGCGACCGTCTCTGGGCTGTCAGCGCCCCCGGCACGGCCGGGAGCGCCCTTCCCCCTCAGCCGTGCGCCACCATGACGTGGCGTACCACGGTGTAGTCCTCCAGGGCATACATCGACATGTCCTTGCCGTAGCCCGACGATTTGAGGCCGCCGTGCGGCATCTCGTTGGCCAGCATGAAGTGGCAGTTGACCCAGGTGCAGCCGTATTCCAGCCGCGCCGCGGTGGCCATGGCCTTCGACACGTCCTTGGTCCAGACCGAGGAGGCCAGGCCGTAGTCGGAGTCGTTGGCCCAGGCCACGGCGGTGTCGACGTCGTCGAATCGGGTCACCGAGACCACCGGGCCGAAGACCTCGCGCTGGACGATCTCGTCCTCCTGGCGGGCGCCGGCCACCACGGTCGGCTGATAGAAGAAGCCGCTGCCCGAGGCCGCGGCGCCGCCGGTGGTCACCTCGATATGGCCGCTGCTGGCGGCGCGCTCGACGAAGCTGGAGACGCGGTCGCGCTGGCGCGCCGAAATCAGCGGGCCGATCTCGTTCTTGGAGTCGTCCTTCTCGGCATAGGCGATGGTGGAAACCGCCGAGGTCAGGTCGGCGACCAGGTTGTCGTAGATCCCCTTGGCCGCGTAGATGCGACAGGCGGCGGTGCAGTCCTGGCCGGCATTGTAGTAGCCGAAGGTGCGCACGCCCTGGACCACCGCGGCGAGGTCCGCGTCGTCGAAGACGATGACCGGCGCCTTGCCGCCCAGTTCCAGGTGGGTCCGCTTCACCGACTTCGCCGCGGCGGCCAGCACCTTCCTGCCGGTGGCGACGTCGCCGGTCAGCGAGATCATCTGCACCTTGGGGTGGTTGATCAGCGCATTGCCGACGCTGTCGCCGCGCCCCACCACCACGTTGAGGACACCTTCCGGCAGCACCTCGGCCGCCACCTCGGCCAGCTTCAGCGTCGTCAGCGGCGTCTGCTCGGAAGGTTTCAGCACCACGCAGTTGCCGCCGGCGATGGCGGGTCCGATCTTCCAGGCCGCCATCATCAGCGGATAGTTCCAGGGCGCGATGGAAGCCACCACGCCGATGGGATCGCGGCGGATCATGGAGGTGAAGCCCTCCAGGTACTCGCCGGCCGCCGAGCCGTGCTGGCAGCGCGCCGCCCCGGCGAAGAAGCGCAGCACGTCGACCACCCCCGGGATCTCGTCGCCCAGCACGGCGTGGTAAGGCTTGCCGCAGTTGAGCGCCTCCAGGCGGGCGAACTCCTCGGCCTCCGCCTCGATCCTGTCGGCCAGCTTCAGCAGCGCCGCCGAGCGCTCGCCCGGCGTGGTCCGCCGCCAGGAGGCGAAGGCCTTCTCCGCCGCCGCCACAGCGCGGTCGATCTGGTCGCCCGAGGCTTCCGGCAACTCCAGGATGGTCTCGCCGTTGGCCGGATTGAGGACGGTTTCCACCTCCTCTGCGCCGGCTTCGAAATCAGCGCCGATCAGCATGGCGGTCTGCATGGCGGGTCTCCCTTTCGGACTCTTTCGAGATCACTATCTCGCTTTGGGTTGCGTCATTTGCCTTCCCCACCGCTGTGCTGACCCTCGCGGGTCAGGTAGTAGGCGGCGAGGATGGGGATGAAGGTCACGGCGATCACGAAGACCGCCACCACGTTGGTTACCGGGCGCTGGCGCGGGCGCACCAGCTCGGTCAGCATCCAGATCGGCAGCGTCGACTGCTGGCCCGCGGTGAAGGTGGTGACGATGACCTCGTCGAAACTCAGCGCAAAGGCCAGCATGCCGCCGGCCAGCAGGGCCGTGGCGATATTGGGCAGAACCACCAGCCGGAAGGTCTGGAATCCGTCCGCGCCGAGGTCCATGGAAGCCTCGATCAGCGAGCCGGAGGCGCGGCGCAGGCGGGCGACCGCGTTGTTGTAGACCACGACGACGCAGAAGGTGGCGTGGCCCAGCACGATGGTCCAGAAGCTGAAGGGAATCTCCGCCAGGCTGAAGGCCGAGCGCAGCGCAATGCCGGTGATGATGCCCGGCAGGGCGATGGGCAGGATGATCAGCAGCGAGATCGTCTCGCGCCCGAAGAAGCGGCTGCGGGCCACCGCGCCCGCCGCCAGGGTGCCAAGCAGCAGGGCGATCAAGGTGGAGATCGCCGCCACCTGCACCGAGAGGCTGAGCGCCGCCCAGATGTCGTCCCGCCCCCAGGCCACGGCGAACCACTTCAGCGTCAGGTCCGGCGGCGGAAACTGGTAGCTCTTCTCCTCCGTGGTGAAGGCGTAGAGGAAGATCAGCAGCAGCGGCAGATGCAGGAAGGCCAGGCCGGCCGCCGCCGCCAGCTTCAGCCCGGTGGTGGCTCTCTGACCGCTAGAGCGCATTGAAGGCCCCCAGCTTCTTGGCGCCCCAGAGATAGAAGCCCATGATGACGATCGGCACCACGGTGAAGGCCGCGGCCAGCGGGATGTTCCCGGCCGTACCCTGGTGGGTATAGACCGCCTGGCCGATGAAGAGCCGCGACGACCCGACGATCTGCGGGATGATGTAGTCGCCCAGCGTCAGCGAGAAGGTGAAGATCGACCCGGCAACGATGCCCGGCAGGGCCAGCGGCAGGATCACCGTCACGAAGGCCTGGCGCGGCGTCGCGCCGAGGTCGCCGGAGGCTTCGATGAGGCTGGAGGGCACCCGCTCCAGGGAGGCCTGGATCGGCAGGATCATGAAGGGCAGCCAGATGTAGAGGAACACCAGGAAGGTGCCGATGTAGCTGATCGACAGCGACGGCCCGCCGATCACCGGCAGCGACAGGATGGCGTCCAGCAGCCAGGTGAGATGCAGCTCGGCGAAGAGCCAGTTGAGGATGCCCTCCTTGGCGAGGATCAGCTTCCAGGAATAGACCCGCACCAGGTAGCTCGACCACAGCGGCAGCATGACCGCCAGGTAGAACATCGCCTTCCAGCGCCCCTGTGCGTAGCGCGCCGCGTAGTAGGCGATGGGGAAGGCGATGACGGCGCTGGCCAGGGTCACGCTCGCGGCCATGGTGACGGTGCGGATGATGATGTCGAGGTTGGCGGGCTGCAGCAGCTCGCCGTAGGTCTTCAGCGTGAACTCGTGCTGGATGAGGCCGGAGAACTCGTCGATCGAGAAAAAGCTCTGCAGCAGCAGGGCGAAGAGCGCGCCGAGATAGACCACGCCGAGCCACATCAGCGGCGGCCCCAGCAGGATGAGCAGCAGCAGGCGCGGGCGCGTGACCAGGACGTCGGAAAGCCGCCGGAGCGCCCCGCCGCCCTGTTCCACCGCCCGCAGGCCGATCGCCGCCTCGCTCATCGGTCCGCTCCCATCACGACGCGTCCATGGCGTGCATGGCGTTAAGCGCCCAGGAAAGCAGGACCGGCTGGCCCGGCTGTGGCGGGACCTTGTCGGCCGACGACAGGGTCACCAGCAGCGTCGTTCCCGGCACGGCGACGGCCAGGCGCCGGGTGGCGCCGTGGAACTGCAGGCTCTCGACCCGCCCGGTGACGTGGACGCTTTCCGCCTCGGCCGGCTGGCCGGGCGCCAGGATCTCGATGCGTTCGGGGCGCAGGCTGTAGAGGCCGCGCCGGCCGCAGAGGGCTTCCGCGACCTCCGCCTCCAGCACGTTGGAGGAACCGACGAAACCGGCGACGAAGCGGTTGCGCGGCGCCTCGTAGATCTCCTCCGGGGTACCGACCTGCATGATGCGACCTTCGTTGAAGACCGCCAGGCGGTCGCTCATCGACAGCGCCTCGCCCTGGTCGTGGGTGACGAAAACGAAGGTGATGCCGAGGCGGCGCTGCAGCTCTTTCAGCTCCACCTGCATCTGCTCGCGCAACTTCAGATCCAGGGCGCCCAGCGGCTCGTCGAGCAGCAGCACCTTGGGCTCGCCGACCAGCGCCCGGGCGAGCGCCACGCGCTGCCGCTGGCCGCCGGAGAGCTGCGCCGGGCGGCGGTCGTCATAGCCTTCCAGCTGCACCAGAGCGAGCGCCTGGCGCGCCTTGTCGTGGCGCTGGGCCCTGCCCATGCCGCGGACACGCAGCGCATAGGCGACGTTGTCCAGCACCGTCATGTGCGGGAAGAGCGCGTAGTCCTGGAACACGGTGTTGACGTTGCGGCGATAGGCCGGGACGCCCTCCACGGTGTCGCCAAAGATCTCGATATGGCCCTGGTCCGGCTGCTCGAAGCCGGCGATGAGGCGCAGGCAGGTGGTCTTGCCCGACCCGGAGGGGCCGAGCATGGCGAAGAACTCGCCCTCGCCGATCTCCAGGTCGACGGCATCGACCGCCCGCACTTCGCCGAAGTGGCGCGACACTTCCTGAAAGCGCACGGCGACGGGTTGATTGGCGGTTTCAGGCATTGCGCCCGCCACATCGCCCAGGGGCCTGTCCAATGGCATTGTCGTCAAATGTCTTCATGAATACCGGATCGCTGCCGTGCGTGCTTCGAGACGCCCCTATCGGGGTTCCTCAGCATGAGGCTTTTCTTCGTGCCATCAAAGATGGGCCTCATCCTGAGGAGCGCGGCCGGGCAGCTGCCCCGACGCGCGCCTCGAAGGACGCAAGGTAGAAATGCGACGCCTAGCGGCCGCCCAGGACGGCGATGTAGTCGGTCACCCAGCGGTAGTAGGGCACGCAGACCTCCTGAGTCTCGCACTTGGAGACCGGCGTGCGCCAGAAGCTGATCTTCTCGAAGTCGCCGAGCCCATTGGTGGCGCAGCCCTCGTCGCCCAGCAGCGCGTTGCCCTTGCAGGCGTCGAGCACCACCGGCACCGAGCCGAACCAGGCCGCGAGGTCGCCCTGCAGCTTCGGATTGATGGAGTGCTCCAGCCACATGTAGGCGCAGTTCGGATGCGGCGCCTCGGCATGCATCATGGTGGTGTCGGCCCAGCCGGTCGCGCCCTCGGAAGGCACCGTGCTGGCGATCGGCTTGTTGTCGGCGACCAGCAGGTTGACCTGGAAGGGCCAGGACGAGGAAGCAGCGATGCCTTCGTTGTTGAAGTCGTCGATCTGGACGAAGGCGTCGTGCCAATAGCGGCTGACCAGCTCGCGCTGGCCGCGCAGCAGGTCGAGCGCCGCCTGGTACTGCTCCTCGGTCAGCTCGTAGGGATCCTTGATGCCGAGCTCCGGCTTGTGGGCCATGAGGTAAAGCGCCGCGTCGGCGATGTAGATCGGCCCGTCGAAAGCCTGCACCCGGCCCTTGTTGGACTTGCCGTCCGGCAGGGTCATCTCCTCGAAGACAACCTTCCAGGAGCTCGGTGTCTCTCCCTTGAAGACCTCGGTGTTGTACATCAGGACGTTGGAGCCCCACTGGTAGGGCACGCCGTAGTGGACCCCGTCGACCGTGTGCCAGCGCGCCGCCTGCAGGCGCTTGTCGATCTTCGACCAGCTGGGGACCAGGTCCGTGTTGATCGGCTGGACCCGCTTGCCGGAGATGAGGCGCAGGCTGGCGTCGCCCGAGGCCGTCACCAGGTCGAAGCCGCCCTCGTTCATCAGCGCGACCATCTCGTCGGAAGTGCCGGCCGTCTTCACGCGGACCTGGCAGCCGGTCTTGGCCTCGAAGTCGGTCACCCAGTCGAAGGCCTTGTCGGTTTCGCCGCGCTCGATGTAGCCGGGCCAGGCGACGATATCGACCACCCCCTCCCCAGGCCCGATCTCGGTCATCATGTCGGCGGCCAGAACCTGGCCTTGCAGTGCAAACAGTGCGGCGACGGCGGTCGTCGCGCGAATCAGATTGACCATCCCTGAAGCTCCCCTTCGCAGAATTCTTGGCGCACGGCCGGGTCCGCGATGGACCGTCGTACCGTCGCTGAAGCGCGATGATAGCGACCCGAACAGAGATTTCGCCAATTCAAAAAGATAAAATGACTTATCGGAAAATCCGATATCTTGGTCGGGGGCTCAGCGGCCGCGCCGCTGGGTCACCGCCAGGTCGATAAAAGTCTCGGCCACCGGCGGCAGGGGCGAGCCCTTGCGCCAGGCCACGCCGACGGTCAGGTCCGGCAAAGGTTGTTCGATCCCCCGCGCCTCGATGCGGTCGCCCTCCAGCGACCAGGGGCGGTAGACCAGGTCCGGCAGGACGGCGACCCCGGCGCCGGTGGCGACCAGGCTGCGCACCGCCTCGACGGAGCGGGTGCGGAAGGCGACCTTGGGGCGCACGCCGGCCTGGCGCCAGTAGCGGCCGGTCACCTCCTCCACCTCGTCGACGGAGAGCACGATCAGATCCTCATCGGCCATTTCCGTCAGGCTGACGGGGCCGCTGCGCAGCAGCCGGTGTCCGCTGGGCAGCCAGAGGTGATAGTGGGAGGTCTGCAGCGCCACGGTCTTCAGGGCCACGTTGTCCTGCAGGTTGGAGACGATGATGACGGCAACGTCGATCTCGCCGTTCAGCAGCAGGTGCTCCAGGTAGTCGCGGGTATCTTCCACGACGCTCACCCGGACCTGCGGGAAAACGCGGCGGAAGCGGGCCAGCAGGTCGGAGAGACAGTAGCCGGCGACCAGCGTGGTGACGCCGATCTGCAGCGAGCCGGCCAGAGGCGCCTCCTGGCTGCGCAGCGCGCGCTGGGCGTCGGAAACCTCGGCCAGGATGCGGTGAGCATGGCGCAGGAACTGTTGGCCCTTGTAGGACAGGGCGACGCCCCGCGCCTGACGCTCGATCAGCTTGATGCCGAGTTCATCCTCCAGCCCCTTGATCGCTTCGGTGACGGTGGACTGGGACACGGAGAGCTGCTGGGCCGCGCCGGTAACGGAGCCGTTCTCGGCCACGGCGATGAAGTAGCGAACCTGTCGAAGCGAAAGAGCCATAGCCGGAGATTACCACGGGCCCGGCAAGCACACCGCAGCCCCTGGCGCGCGGCATCCCGCCGCGCGGCAACCACCGGCTTTCCGTGACCGAAATAATGCGAACCTTAGAACGTGATCAGGCCGAACAGATAAGTCACCCCGACCACGACTACCACCGCGACCAGGATGCCTTCGACCCAGCGCCACAGACGCCGGCGTTCGCTGCCTTCCTGTTCGCTCTGGATGACCGAACGATACATGCTGTCTCCCTCCCCGTGCGGCTCCCGAACGGCCTTCCTTTCCGGAAGGTCCTGTTGCGTGGGCACCGTCCCTAGCGGTGCCGGGAGCCCCTGCACGTGGGCGAAGGATAGCAAAACCCCAAATGGCCGAGAAGCCCTCTCGATGCGGCGAGGCCCCGCAGGCCACCACCCCCGCCGCCGCGGCAATCCGCCTGGCTGCGACATCGCGCAACTGGCCGCCCTGAGGTTGCGTTGGCGACCCGCCAGGCCCGGCATTCAGAATTTCTTCCCAAGTCATCGGCAGATGCGGCGACGACTCCGCAAGTCGGCTGACAGTGCTCCCCGGCTCCCCGGTCGCCGATCGGGACGCAGAGGTCTCTTTTCCCACAAGTCGGGGCACCGCGGGATTACGAATATTTCCGGACAGCGCCCATAATCTGAATGATTATTTTCAGAATCAGTGCAACATACTACTTTCAGAGAAAATGGCGCAAAATCGTCATTGCGGTGCAACATTTTTGTTGCATTCAAATGCCAGCCCCGGTATCACCGCCGCCATGAGTGACTCCACGAAGAACTCCAAACCGAAATCGGACCGCGCCTACGAGAAGAAGCGCCGGAACTGCCTCATGTGCAGCTCCGAGTTCATGAGCTCTTGGCCGGGCGAGCGCGTCTGCCAGTCCTGCAAGTCCACCAGCGCCTGGCGCGAAGGCATCGCCGCCTAAGGCACGCGATTTTCCCTACCTGACCTTGTCGCCGCGGTTTCCGACTGCGGCGTCAATTGGTTCCGGGATCGGCAAGAACCGCGGCACGGCCTCCGCCGTCCGCCTCCATTTCGGTATCTGGATCTGACAAAAACCGCGCGGACCCACCGGTTCCGCGCGGCTTTGTCGTTTGTGGTCCCTGCCCGCCCGACAGCCGGGACAGGCCCCGGTCCTACGACTTGATGTCCAGCAGGCTGTCGGTCACTTCATCTTGGGTGCGGATCGCCGCCGCGTTGGCCTCATAGGCCCGCTGCGCCTGGATCTGCGTCACCAGCTCTTCGGCCAGATTGACGTTCGGAATGGCGGCCACGCCGTTGGCGTCCGCATCCGGGCTGCTCGGGGCGTAGACTTCGACCGACGGCGGGTCCACCGGGCGCACCTCGGCGCGCACGCCGCCGCCGGCGGTGGTCACGTCGTCCACGCGCTTGGGCACATAGGTCCCCGGCTGCTCGGCGGGACCATCCTTACGGACCCCGCGGCTTTGCATATTGGCGATGTTGTCCGCCGAAACCGCCAGGCGCTTGCTCTGCGCCATCAGCCCCGACAGGGACGCCGAAAATCCGGCAATCATGGGCAACCCTTTCGTCCCATCAAAAACATGCCATTCTACGCGCCCGCCAGCACGGGTTCAAATGTTTGAATTTTATGTACTTTTTCGGAAAAGGCCTGGTTTTCTCCGGCGCCTGGCACAACGCATGCACTGGCCGCAGGGCCGCTACCCACCTATATAGGGTTGATATATGTCAGCCCGATATAGAAACTCCGCCCTCAAGTAGTCCCCGGCCCGGAAAAAAGACCCATGGATGCAAAGACCCTCTGCCTCGGTGTCCTGCTGCGCGGTGAAGCCAGCGGCTATGAGATCAAGAAGGCCTTCGAGGAAGGGCCCTTCAGCCACTTCCACCAGACCAGCTTCGGCTCCATCTACCCGGCCCTCAACGCGCTCAGCGCCGAGGGGCTGATCACCGGCCGCGCCCAGGCGCAGGACAAGCGCCCGGACAAGAAGCTCTACTCCATCACGCCGAAGGGCCGCAACGCGCTGATCTCGGCGCTGATGATCGAGCCGGCGCCGGACGTCATGCGCTCCGATTTCCTCTTCATCCTGTCCTTTGCCCAGTTCCTGCCGCCGGACCGCGTCGGCCGCCTGATCGATCAGCGCATCGCCTGGTACCGGGAAGCTCTGGAACGCATGGAAAGCTGCGCCTGCAACACCACCCTGCCGGCCGGCGCCGCCTTCGTGCGCGGGATGGGGATCGCCGTCTACCGCGCCGCCGCCGACTACCTGGAAACCCACCGCGCGGAGCTGATCGCCGAGATCAGCGAGTCCGCCACGCTGGTGGCCGAATAAGACCCCGGAAACCCGTCAGGCGGGCGTGAACGAAGACGCCCCTGCCTGCGTATCGTGAACAGACGAAGACATGATGCCCCTCAATCAACCAAGCATGAGCGCCCCCCGATGAAACGCTCTGTCATCTTCGCGGTACTGCTCGCCGTCGCCGCGACCCTCTGGGTTCTCTCGGGCCAGCTCGGCGAAAGCGGCGCCCAGCCAGAGGCGCAGAAGCCGCCCGCCGACCTGACGGCCCTCGACGAGGCGCCCGCCGTGCGCGTGCGCGCCTCCAGCGCCCAGCCGCACGCGGTCATCGACCTGCTGCGCGGCCGCACCGAGGCCAACCGCCTGGTCGAGATCAAGTCGGAGACCGACGGGCGCATCATCGAGCTTGCCGTCGAGGACGGCGCCCGGGTGTCGGAAGGCGAGACCATCGCCCGCCTCTCCCCCGGCGACCGCCCTGCCCGCCTGGCCGAGGCCAGGGCGCTGCTGGCCCAGCGCAAGATCGAGCACGAGGCCGACCAGAAGCTGTCGAAGAAAGGCTTCCGGGCCGAAACCCAGCTCGCGGCCAGCCAGGCCGAGCTGGAAGCCGCCGAGGCGGCGGTGAAGATCGCCGAGGTCGAGCTCGCCTACACCCGCATCCGTGCGCCCTTCGACGGCGTGATCGACAACCGCGTGGTGGAGATCGGCGACTTCGTCGACCGCGGCGACGCCATCGCCCAGCTGGTCGAACTGGATCCGATCCTCATCGTCACCCAGGTCAATGAACGCGACGTCCAGCGCCTGACGGTCGGCGCGCCCGGCACGGCCCGCCTGATGACCGGCAAGACCGTGGAGGGCCACATCCGCCACATCTCCGCCGTCGCCGACGAGGCCACGCGCACCTTCCGGGTGGAGCTGGAGGTGCCCAATCCGCAGGGCGCCATTTCCGACGGCATGACCGCGGAGATCGCCCTCCCCTTGAGCCGCGTCAAGGCGCACCTGGTCTCGCCGGCCATCCTGACGCTCTCCGACAAGGGCCTGATCGGCGTCAAGGCGGTCGACGACAACAGCCGCGTGGTCTTCCACCCGGTCAAGATCGTCGATACCGACAACAATGGCGTGTGGATCACCGGGCTGCCCGACGACGTCACGCTGATCACCGTCGGCCAGGAATACGTCGGCGACGGCGAGGAAGTGCGCGCGATCCCCGAGTCCGCGGTGGAAGAGCGGCTGAAGGAGCTGTCGTCTTGAACGCCATCATCGACGCCGCCATCTCCCACAGCCGCACGGTGATCCTGGCGCTGGTCCTGATCCTGACGGCCGGCAGCTTCGCCTACGTCTCGATCCCCAAGGAAGACTCGCCGGACATCAACATCCCGACGCTCTACGTCAGCGTGACCCACGAGGGCATCGCGCCGGAAGACGCCGAGCGGCTGCTCATCAAACCGCTGGAGAAACAGCTGCGCGCCATCGAGGGCGTGAAGGAGATGACGGCCACCGCCTACCTGGGCGGCGCCAACGTGGTCATGGAGTTCGACGCCGGCTTCGATGCCGACCAGGCACTGATCGACGTGCGCGAGAAGGTCGACCTGGCCAAGCCGGAACTGCCGGCCGATGCCGACGAGCCGACGGTGCACGAGATCAATCTCTCGCTCTTCCCGGTGCTGACGGTGTCGCTTTCCGGCACCGCGCCGGAGCGCAGCCTGCTGCGCATCGCCCGTGACCTGCAGGACCGCATCGAAGGCATCTCCAGCGTGCTGGAAGCCAAGATCGTCGGCGACCGTGACGAGCTGCTGGAGGTCATCATCGACCCCCTGGCGCTGGAGAGCTACAACCTGGACGCCGAGGACATCCTCACCATGGTGTCCAAGTCCAACCTGGTGATCGCCGCCGGCTCTCTCGATACCGGCCAGGGCCGCTTCGCCATCAAGGTGCCCGGTCTCTTCGAGACCATGGAGGACATCGTCAACCTGCCGGTGAAGGTGAGCGGCGACGCGGTGGTGCGCTTCCGCGACATCGCCAGCCTGCGCCGCACCTTCAAGGACTCAGACGGCTATGCGCGCCTCAACGGGCGCCCCGCCCTGGCGCTGGAGGTGTCGAAGCGGACCGGCGAGAACATCATCGAGACCATCGAGACCGTGCGCAGCGTGGTCGAGGAGGCCCGCAAGTCCTGGCCGGAGACGGTCACCGTGGCCTACAGCCAGGACAAGTCGACGGACATCCGCAACAACCTGCTGGACCTGCAGAACAACGTGCTGAGCGCCATCCTGCTGGTCATGGTGGTGGTGGTCGCGGCGCTGGGCATCCGAACGGCCTGCTTCGTCGGCATCGCCATTCCCGGCTCCTTCCTCACCGGCATCCTGGTGCTCTCCGTCGCCGGACTGACCGTGAACATCGTGGTGCTCTTCGCCCTCATCCTGGCCGTCGGCATGCTGGTCGACGGCGCCATCGTGGTGACCGAGTATGCCGACCGCAAGATGAGCGAGGGCCTGCCGAAGAAGCAGGCCTATGCCCTGGCCGGCAAGCGCATGGCCTGGCCGATCATCGCCGCCACCGCGACGACGCTGGCCGCCTTCCTGCCGCTGATGTTCTGGCCCGGCGTGGTCGGCGAGTTCATGAAGTACCTGCCGCTGACCCTGATCGCCACGCTGTCGGCCTCCCTGGTAATGGCGCTCGTTTTCGTGCCCACCTTGGGCTCGGTCTTCGGCAAGCCCGGCGGCACCGCCGACCCGGAGACCATGAAGGCGCTTGCCGCCGGCGAAAGCGGACACCTGGAAGAGGTCCACGGTCTGACCGGGACCTATCTCAAGGTGCTCGGCGTCGCGCTCCACCACCCGGCCAAGGTGCTGCTGGCCGCCGTGCTGGTCCTCGTCGCCGTGATGTGGTCCTACGGCACCTTCGGGCGCGGCGTCGAGTTTTTCCCTGACGTCGAGCCGCAGAATGCGGTGCTGCAGCTGCATGCCCGCGGCAACCTCTCCGTCGACGAGCGCGACCAGCTGGTGCGCCAGGTCGAACAGGTGGTGCTGGCCGTGCAGCGCGAGCACGGCGAGTTCCATGCGATCACCGCCCAGTCCATGGCCTCCTCCGGCCAGCGCGGCGGCGAGGAAGCCGAGGACCTGATCGGCAAGATCACTCTGGAGTTCACCGACTGGTTCTCGCGGCGCCCCGCCAACGAGATCCTCACCGAGATCCGCGAGCGCAGCGAGATCTTCGCCGGTGTTCAGGTGGAAGCGCGCAAGGAAGAGGCCGGCCCGCCGGTCGGCAAGCCGGTACAGATCCAGATCTCCGCCTCCGACCCCGCCCTGATCGAGCCGGCCGCCAAGCGTGTCGCTGCCGGCCTGGCGCAGCTGGGCGGCTTCGTCGACGTTGAGGACGGCGCGCAGATTCCCGGCATCGAGTGGGAGCTGGAAGTCGACCGTGCCCAAGCCGCAAAGTTCGGCGCCGACGTCAGCCTGATCGGCAGCTACGTGCGCATGATCACCAACGGCATGAAGCTGGGCGAGTACCGCCCCGACGACAGCACCGAGGAGATCGACATTGTCGTCCGCCTACCCGAACAGTACCGGAATATCGAGCAGTTGGACCGCATCCGCATGCAGACCTCGGCCGGCCTGGTGCCGATCTCCAACTTCGTCACCCGCAACGCCAAGCCCCGGGTCGGCCTGCTGAAGCGCGCCGACAGCCGGCGCGCGATGACGGTGAGGGCGGACGTCGCGCCGGGCCTGCTGGTCGACGACAAGGTTCAGGAAGTGCGCGCCTGGCTGGCCGGGCAGGACTTCGACTCGCGCCTCACCTTCGACTTCAAGGGCGAGGACGAAGAGCAGAAGGCGGCCCAGGCCTTCCTCGGCAAGGCCTTCGCCGTGGCCCTCTTCCTCATGGCCATCATCCTGGTCACCCAGTTCAACAGCTTCTACAGCGCCTTCCTGATCCTCACCGCCGTGATCATGTCGACGGTGGGCGTGATGATCGGCCTGCTGGTCACCCACCAGCCCTTCGGCATCGTCATGTCGGGCATCGGCGTCATCGCCCTGGCCGGCATCGTGGTGAACAACAACATCGTGCTGATCGACACCTTCGACCGGCTGCGCGAGACCACGGAGTCGGTCCGCGAAGCCATCCTGCGCACCGGCGCCCAGCGCCTGCGCCCGGTGATGCTGACCACCATCACAACCATCCTGGGCCTCATGCCCATGGTGCTGGCCACCAATATCGACTTCTTCTCGCGCACGGTGCAGGTCGGCGCGCCCTCGACCCAGTGGTGGCGCCAGCTCTCCACGGCCATCGTCTTCGGCCTGACCTTCGCGACCCTGCTGACCCTGGTGGTCACGCCCTCGGCGCTGATGCTGCGCGAGAACCTCGGCCGCTTCGTCCGCCGCCGCCGCACGCGCCACTCGCCGGCCAGGGACCAGGACCAGAAGCCGGGCGGCAAGAAGGGCCCCGGAAAGAAGGGTGGCCGCCAGATGCCCGCCGCGGCGGAGTAAGGGCGAGAGGACGGCCGCCGTGCAGGAACTGCGCCTGGAAGCCGTCCACAGCCATCTCTACCCAGGCCTTCGGGGCAGCCTGCACGGCGCCTTGCCGAAGCGCGGCCGGGACGCGACCTGCGAAGTGGCCTTTTCCGACGGCGTGCAGGCCCTGGCGACGCTGGTGATGGAGAGCGACACGGAAGGCGTGCTGGAGACCGGCCCCTACACGACCGCCGCCGGCACCAAGATTCCCGCCAAGCGGTGGCGTGTGAATTTCACGGACCGTGAAGACACCCCGGGATTTCGCGTGCGCGCGAAACTGCCCCTACCCTAGGTCCTCGTCTTCAGGCAGGACCGCCTCGTCCGGAACCTGGGGCACGCCGTGGCGCAGCTCGCGGCGGTGCTGCAGCACCGACAGCGGAATGCTCACGAGATAGGCCAGGGTGATCAGCGAAACCGTGATCCAGGTCTCGCTGATCAGCATCGCCACGAAGATCACCATGGCGACCATGGCGATGAGCCGGTGCGGCGCCTTGAGCTTCAGGCGCTTGGCCGAGAAGGTCGGCACCCGGCTGACCATGAGCATGGCCACACCCAGCAGCGCCAGGGCGTTGACCGCGTCGCTGCGCAGCACCAGGTCGCCCAGCACGAAGCTCAGCACCAGCGGCAGCAGCGCCAGGGCGGCGGCGGCCGGGGCCGGCACGCCGACGAAGTAGCGCGAGGCCAGCGGCGTCGGCGGCTCCTCCACCAGCGCCGTGTTGAATCTCGCCAGGCGCAGGGCGCAGCAGGCGGCGTAGACTAGGCAGGCGGCCCAGCCGATGCCGCCGGCATCCGACAGGGTCCAGAGATAGATCAGCACCGCCGGCGTGACCCCGAAGGCG
This sequence comes from Kiloniellaceae bacterium, assembly GCA_050290145.1. Classification (GTDB taxonomy): domain Bacteria; phylum Pseudomonadota; class Alphaproteobacteria; order Kiloniellales; family Kiloniellaceae; genus Pelagibius. The sequence goes on from JBNKHC010000236.1 coordinate 15,352, forward strand.
ATGACGTCGGAAAGCGAGTCGAGCTGGGCGCCCAGCTCGCTGGTCGCCCCCATAAGGCGGGCGATGCGGCCGTCCAGGCCGTCCAGCAGCATGGCCACCAGCACCGCCACCACCGCCACCTCCCAGCGGTCCTGCAGGGCGAAGCGGATCGCCGTCAGCCCGGAGCAGAGCGCCAACAGGGTCAGCGCGTTGGGAATCATCCGGTTGATCGACAGGGCCGTCACCCGGCGGCGGCGGAAACGCGTCATCGTGGCCTGTCCTTCCTAACGTTCCTCGCCCTGGCGGGCGGGTTCGTCGGACTGCAGGTCGGCGAGGACCGTCTCGCCGGCGACCGTCGTCTGGTAGGGGACCACCAGCGGCGCGACGCCTTCGGGCAGGAAGACGTCCATGCGGCTGCCGAAGCGGATCAGGCCGAAGACCTGGCCGGCGCGCACCGGCTCCCCGACCTTCAGCTCGCAGACGATGCGCCGCGCCACCAGGCCGGCGATCTGGATGAAGCCCAGGTCGACGCCGTCGTAGGTGGTGACTTTCAGGGACATGCGCTCGTTGTCCTCCGAGGCCTTGTCCAGCGAGGCGTTGAGGAACTTGCCCGGACGGTAGGACAGCGCCGTGACCGTGCCGTCCAGCGGCACCCGGTTGATGTGCACGTTGAAGATGTTGAGAAAGATCGAGATCCGGGTCAGCGGCTCGTCGCCCAGTTCCAGCTCCGGCGGCGGCACCGCGCGCTCGATGGGCAGGACCATGCCGTCGGCCGGCGCGATGACCAGGCCCACCCGCGTCGGGGTCACCCGGGGCGGGTCGCGGAAGAAATAGGCGCAGTAGGCCGCGGCCAGCAGACCGAGCCAGAACAAGGGCTCCCAAAGCAGGCCCAGCAGCACGGCCGCGGCCAGGGCTATTCCGATAAAGGGCCAGCCGGCCCGGTGGATCGGTACTAAAACGCTTCGAAACACGCGGTTTTCCTGTCTGCTGCGGCGAATCGGCTAAACCCTACTAGAACATGGCAGGTCGGGCCAAGCAGTCGAAAAATCAAGCCCTGCCGATACTTTACCGATCCTTAAAGCCTGCCGTGCTAACCAAAGTACTTCTATTCTGAGGGGAGCTAACACTTTGGACGACAAGGGAATCGAGGGCTGCGATTCTACTGGCGCCCCGGAGTCAGATGCTCCTGATTCCGGTCGTCCGGCCGCCGCTGAAGAACAGGCCGTCAAGTCGGCCGTCAAGCAGGTCGCGGAGACGTCCCTGCCTCTGGAAATCGGCAGTGTCGTCCTCGGAGAGGACGGCCACATCCGCCATGCCGGCGAAGACCGTCCCCTCAACTTCCGCTTCTCGGCCTGCGGCATCGAGTTCGAAGCCGACCTGGCCAGCAAGACGGCGCCCCTGCGCCTGCGCGCCAATCTCGGCAAGCTGCCCTTCAGCGCTGAGTCGCCCGACGGCCGCCGCCTCGCCCGCACGGTGATGGCGGCCACCGACCGGCTGCGTCGCGGCCACATCCTGCTCTCCGAGGAACAGGACATGGTGCTGGAAGGGGAACTGAACCCGCCCAGCCCGCGCACGCCGGTCGCGGTCATCGCCACGGCGGTGGCCCTGATCATCGACTTCAAGCCCTACCTCGACCTGCTCGGCGAAGCGGTGTCGCTGCGCCGGCCGCCGCCGCCGCTGCCGGGCGAAGAAGCCGGCGCCCCGGCAGAGGCCTGAGCGCCCTCATAAACCTTCAGTTGGTCTTGGGAACTTCGAAGACCTGGCCCGGATAGATCAGGTCGGGGTCGCGGATCTGTTCCTTGTTCGCCTGGTAGATCACCGTGTAGCGGATGCCTTCGCCGTAGGTCCGCCGCGCGATGCGCCACAGCGAGTTGCCCGGCTGCACGATGACGAACTCCTCGTCCGCCCCGGCCATCCGCACCGCCTCGCGCGAGAAGGGCGTCTCGACGCGGGCCAGCACGCTGCCGTCCTGGCTCACCTGGTCGACGCGCAGGGCATGCAGCCCTTCGGCGACCGGATCCTCCGGCGAGTGGCTCCAGCGGCCGTCGGGGCCGGCAACGGCCTCCCCCACCAGCCGGTTGTCGAGATAGATCCGCAGGCGGGAACCGTGAGTGGCCCGCCCGCCGACCGTCACCCGGCCGAACTCGTCATAGTCGACGCTGTCGAGCACCAGGTCGCCGAAGGCGATGCCGTCCTGGGCTTCCGGCGCCTGGGGCAGCACCTTGCTCGCCCCTTCGCCCTGGCGCGGCGTCAGCACCGCCAGGACCTGGTCACGCGCCTTGGGCATGGCGGGCACGGCACTGCTCTCCTGCGCCGCGGCGGGTTCGGGCACCACCACCACGACCACTTCCTCGGAGAGGCGGGTCTCGCCGCCGCTGTCCTCGGATTCGATGCCGATCTCGTGGCTGCCCGGCGCCAGCGGCGTCTCGGTGACAATGGCCCAGCTGCCGCTGCGGTCGGCGCGGGCGCGGCCGAGGGACTCGCCGTCCTCGGTGGTCACGTTCACTTCGCTGTCCGGCTTCGCCCGGCCGGCGATGACCGTCTCGCCGGTCTTCTCCACCCGGACCACGTC
>JBNKHC010000237.1:0-32980 GCA_050290145.1 Kiloniellaceae bacterium
AGAAGCTTGGGCAGGGCGGTCAGGCCGTCCATGACCGGCATCTCGATATCCAGGATGATGACCTCGATATCGTGACGGTCCAGAGTCTTGATGGCGATTTCGCCATTACCGACGGAGGCAACCACCTTGATACTGGCGTCCTCCTCAAGCGACCGGGTCAGCAAGCCACGAATGACCGCCGAATCGTCCACTACCATCACACGGTAGGGATCGCCGGGCTTTCCGTCAGTGCCGCCAGGGGCGGACTTGCTGTCTGGCATCAGATGAGACCTACCTGGACGAATTTCGATTCAATGATGTCGCTATCAAAGGGCTTCATGATGTACTCGTTGGCCCCGGCCTCCATGGCCTTCTTGATATGCTCCATGTCGTTCTCGGTGGTGCAGAAGACCACCACCGGCTGATCGACGTCCTGCATGGCGCGCAGCTCCTCCAGGAACTCCAGGCCGTTCTTCACGGGCATGTTCCAGTCGAGCAGCACCGCGTCGGGCATGTTGCGCTGACAAGCCTCGATCGCCTTCTGGCCATCTTCGGCTTCATCGGTCGCGAAGCTAAGACCTTCGAGGATCTTGCGCGCCACCATGCGCACCACCTTCGAATCATCGACGATCAAACAAGACTTCATTCTTCAGCTCCACTTGCATCCGGCCGGCCGTGCCTTGTCGACACTCTTTATTGATTGGCGGTCGGCCCCATATCGCAGTCTCGTATCAGGCCGCCTGAACGCGGTCGTAGTCCAGCAGCCTGTTCACGTCGAGCACCACCAGCAGCTGGTCGTCCAGCCGGTAGATGCCCAGGGAATAGTCGCGGAACTTCGGGTCCAGGGTCGGCGGATTGCGCTCCCAGGCAGATCCCTTCAGCGCCAGCACCTCGCCGACCGAGTCGACCATCAGGCTGTAGAGCTCGCCCTCGTGCTCGGCGACGATGCTCATGGACGCCTTGCGGTCGCGCGGCGGGAGGCCGAGGCGCAGGCGCACATCCATCGCCGTGACGATGCGGCCACGCAGGTTCAGCGAACCGGCGATCTCGGGCGGCGCCAGCGGGATCCGCGTGATGTTGTGCGAGCTGAGGACGTCCTGCACCTTCAGCACAGGGATTCCAAACAGCTGATCGGCGATGGTGAAGGTTACGAAGTCTTCCGTATCCGCAAAGGCATCCGCCATCGGCGAGCGCTCCACCGCGCCTTCGTCCTTGGGGCTGCTCATGCCGCACCTCTCATTTCAGCCAGGGTATCGTGGAGGGTGTTCAACAGGGCGTCGCGGTCGGTCTTCGCGACGTAATCCTTGAAGCCGGCCTCGCGGCCGCGCGCCAGGTCGCTCGGGTTGGAGAAGCTGGAGAGCGCCACGATCGGCGTCTCGGCCCAGCGGGTCTCCGCGGTGACCTTGCGGGCGAACTCGAAGCCGTTCATGCCCGGCATCTCGATGTCGGAGATGATGACGTCGAAGTCCTCGCCGGCCTCGCAGAGCTCCAGCGCTGCGTCGGCGGATTCGACACAGACCACCTCGTAGCCGGCAACCGTCAGCAGGGGCTGCAGCAGGTTGCGGAAGAAGGGGCTGTCGTCGACGACCAGAAGGCGGCGGCCATGGCCCTCGCCGTCCAGGGTCTCGCGATCGGCCTGGAACCAGTCGTGGAAGGCCAGCGTCAGGTAGTAACCGGCATCGATGATGTCGGTCGCCCTGCCGTCGATCACGGCCGTGCCGACATAGCCTTCACGCTCCGAGGAGAGCTCGATGTTCATGCGGCCCTCGACGATGTCGACGATCTCCTGAACCACCAGCCCCATGGTGCGGTTGCGGTCGGCGAAGACCAGCACCGGCTGGCGGCCTTCGGACTCCAGCTTCTGCGAGGGGTCCATCATCACCAGCGGCATCAGCTGGCCGCGGTACTGCACCACGTACTGGCCGTTCGAGAACTCGACCTGCTGCAGGTCGATCTCCTCGAGACGCGCCACCAGGGCCAGCGGCACCGCCTTGGGCGTGTTGTCCACGGCGCGGAAGATCAGCATCGCGACGCTGTCGGAGCTGCTCGCCATGTGGCGGCCCTTGGCATTGTCCTCGGCGCCCTCGGCGACCGAGATCTCGCCTGTCGCAGCGGCGATGCCGTTCGGATCCAGGATCATCACGACGCTTCCGTCACCCAGGATGGTGTTGCCGGAGAAGAGCTGGATGTTGCGCAGGATCGGCGCCACCGGCTTGACCACGATTTCCTCGGTATCGAAGACGCGGTCGACGATGATGCCCATGGAGTAGTTGCCGATCTGGGCCACGACGATGAAGACTTCCTCGTCGTCGGCGCCCTTGGCCGCGGCGCCCTTGGCGCCCTCGGACTGCTTCGGCTCCGCAGCCTTGGCGGCACCCTTCTTCGGCGCCTCGGCCTGCGCCGCCAGCTTGGTCTCGGTGACCGAGGCCGACAGGGCGTCCTTCGCCGCCTTGGCGGTGTTCTCGCCGTCCAGCTTCAGCAGATGGCGCAGGTTCACCAGCGGCAGCAGGCGGTTGCGCAGACGCAGCACCGGGGTGCCGTTGATGCGTTCGATGGTGTGCTCGGTGTGGGCTGAAGCACGCACCAGCTCGACCACCGACAGCTGCGGGATGGCGAAGCGCTCGGAAGCGCACTCGACGATCAGCGCCGAGACGATCGCCAGGGTCAGCGGGATCTTGATGACGAACTTGGTGCCGCGTCCCTCGACCGAGGTCAGCTCGATGGTGCCGCCGATCTTCTCGATGTTGGTGCGTACCACGTCCATGCCGACGCCGCGGCCGGAAACGGACGTCACCGCCGCCGCGGTCGAGAAGCCGGCCTTGAAGATGAACTGCTGAATCTGCTGCTCGCTCATCTGATCCAGCTCGGCTTCGCTGGCCAGGCCGTTGTCGACGCACTTCTGCTTGATCTTATCGACCGACAGGCCTTTACCGTCGTCGGCGATCTCGATGATGATGTGGCCGCCCTCGTGGAAGGCGTTCAGGGTCACGGTGCCGGTCTCGGGCTTGCCCGCCGTCAGACGGTCGGCCGGCACTTCCAGGCCGTGGTCGGCGGAGTTGCGGACCATGTGGGTGAGCGGATCCTTGATCAGCTCCAGCACCTGGCGGTCCAGCTCGGTCTCGGCGCCCTTCATCACGAGATCGATCTTCTTGTCGAGTTCGTGGGCCAGGTCGCGGACGATGCGGGGCAGCTTGGCCCAGGCATTACCGATCGGCTGCATGCGCGTGGCCATCACGCCTTCCTGCAGCTCGGAGACCACGTGGTTCAGGCGCTGCAGCGGCGCGGCGAACTCACTTTCGTTCTGGCTGCGCAGGATCTGCAGCAGCTGGTTGCGGGTCAGCACCAGCTCGGAGACCATGGTCATGAGGTTCTCGAGCACGTCAACGTTGACGCGCAGCGACTGGTTGGCGACGGAGCCTTCCTTCTTGGCGTCGGCGGCGGCCGGCTCCTTCTCGGCCTGCTTCGGCGCCGCTTCCGTCTTGGCCGCGGCCTCCTTCGTCGGCGCAGCTTCCTTCTTCGGCGCCTCGGCCTTCACCGGCTCCGGCTCGGCTTCGGCAGCGGCGTCTTCCGCCTCGGCAGCTTCCTGGGCCGCCTTCTCGGCGGCCAGCTCGGCCGGGCCCTTGGCGTTCTGGAACGCCAGCTCCAGTTCGTCGAGGGTCACGTCGCCGCTGCCACCCTCCTCGGCCGGCGCCGCTTCGGCGGCCGGCGCGGCCTCGGCCGGCGCACCGCCGCCGTCAGCGAAAGCGTTCAGACGGGCGATAAGATCGGAATCGTCGCCCTCCGGCTCCGCCTCGGTGGCTTCCAGCTGTTCCAGAAGGGCGCGGATGTTGTCGAGACATTCCAGGATCAGGGTGACCGCCTCGGGGGTGACCTCCAGCTCGCCGTCGCGCAGCTTGCCCAGCACGTTCTCGCCGGCGTGCGCAACGCTCTCCAGGCGGGGCAGACCCAGGAAACCGCAGGTCCCCTTGATGGTGTGCATCAGCCGGAAGATGTTGCCCAGGAGCTCCTTGTCGTTGGGGTTCTGCTCGAGCTGAACCAGCTCGACGTCGAGCTCCGCAAGGCTCTCGTTGGTCTCGGTCAAAAATTCGCTTAGAAGGTCATCCATCGCCACAGTCCTGCTTCTTGCCCGGAAGACGGGCGCTAAGTCCGAGGCGATCACAGCTGTTAACCAATGCCCCGAATTGACGCTGAACAGTGCCAAACATAGATTAAGAAGCCCTTACTTAACTCTCGGGAACCGCAGGGGAATTGCCGGATAGAGGGGATTTGCCTCAAAGCTGCGAAGGCGCGATCGCAGGCAGAACCACCCCGCCAATGCACCGCCTCAAGCCCATGAAACTGAACGATGTGAATGTCCCGATCGGGAAGAGGTCCACCGTCGCGCGCGCGCGCCGTTCCCGGCGCCACTTGACCCAGATCCCGTTACTCCGGCCGCCGGGCTCTACCCCCTGGCGCCGCCCCTATGCCTTGCCGGGAGCGGTCAGATGTGAGACAGGACCAGGGATGACGCAGCTTCACCCAACTCCGCCGGCAGCGGTGGCCTGAGTGGCCAGCAACCCGCCGATCTCCCCCTCCCTCGACCCGGCCGGGCCGCTCGATCAGCCGCCCCGCCAGCCGCTGCGCCGCGGCCGGGGCGCACGGCGGCGTCCCTGGGCGCCCCTCACCTGGCTTTCGATCGCCGTTGCCGGGCTGTTCCTCATTCCCGTCGTCAGCGTGCTGTTCAGCCTGACCCAGTCGGGCGACGGCACCTGGAGCCACCTGGCCAGCACCGTCCTGCCCCGCTACCTCTTCAACACCGCCGTCCTGGTCGGCGGCGTGGGGATCGGCGTGCCGGTGCTGGGGGCCGGCACCGCCTGGCTGGTCACCATGTGCCGCTTTCCCGGACGCCGCGTCTTCGAATGGGCGCTGATCCTGCCGCTGGCGGTGCCCGCCTACGTCATGGCCTATGCCTACACCGACTTCCTGCAGCCGGCGGGCCCGGTGCAGACCCTGCTGCGCGACCTCACCGGCCTCACCTACCGGGAGTACTGGTTTCCCGAGGTCCGCTCGCTGGGCGGCGCCGTCGCCATGCTGACGCTGGTGCTCTATCCCTATGCCTACATGCTGTCGCGGGCGGCTTTTCTCGACCAGTCGGTCTGCGCCCTGGACGTCAGCCGCACCCTCGGCTGCGGCCCCTGGGCCACCTTCTTCCGCGTCGCCCTGCCGTTGGCCCGGCCGGCGATCATCGCCGGCACCGCCCTGGCCCTGATGGAGACCCTGGCCGACTTCGGCACCGTGTCTTTCTTCGGCGTGCCCAACTTCACCACCGGCATCGTGCGCGCCTGGATCTCCTTCGGCGACCGCACCACGGCAGGCCAGCTCTCCTCGATCCTGCTGATCTTCGTCTTCCTGGTGCTGCTGCTGGAGGTGCAGAGCCGAGGCCGGGCGCGCTTCCACCATGCCACCGACCGCTATCAGCAGCTGCCCGGGCACCGGCTGCAGGGCCTGAGCGCCCTCGGCGCCTTCCTGGCCTGCTTCCTGCCCCTCTTCCTCGGCTTCCTGCTGCCCGCCGGGATCCTCCTGACCATGGCCCTGGCGGCAGGCGACCAGCAGTTCGGCAGGCGCTACCTGGAGCTGGTAGGCAACAGCGTCACCCTGGCCGTGGTGACCGCCGTCCTGGCCGTGGGCCTGGCGACCCTCATGGCCTACGGGCGCCGCCTGCAGGGCGGCCCGGTGGTGCAGACCGCCAACCGCCTGGCGGCCATGGGCTACGCCATACCCGGCACCATCATCGCCGTCGGTGTGCTGGTGCCCTTCGCCGCCTTCGACAACGCCCTGGATGGCTGGCTGCGCGCCACCTTCGGCATTTCCAGCGGGCTGCTGCTGACCGGCAGCATCGCCGCCCTGGTCTTCGCCTATCTCGTCCGCTTCCTGGCGGTGTCGCTCAATACCGTCGAGTCCGGCTTGGGCAAGATCCGCCCTTCCATGGACGATGCCGCCCGCGCCCTGGGCGTGCGCCCCCTCAGCACCCTGGCGCGGGTCCACGCGCCGATGATGTGGCCCTCACTGCTGACCGCCGGCCTGGTGGTCTTCGTCGACGTGATGAAGGAACTGCCCGCAACCCTGGTGATGCGCCCTTTCAATTTCGACACCCTGGCGGTACAGGCGCACAACTTCGCCGCCGACGAGCGCCTGACCGAGGCGGCCACGCCGGCGCTGACCATCGTCGCCGTGGGCATCCCGCCGGTGATCCTGCTGAGCCGCGCCATCGCCCGCGGGCGGCCGGGTGCGCGCGCTCAGCGGCTTCGTCGCTGAAGGGGCCGCTGCGGTCTAGTTGCCTTTCGGCTTCTTGCCGCCCTTGTTTTCCTTGGCCGCCTCGCCTTTCTCGGCGCCCTTTCCGACCTTCTTCACGCACTCGTCCTTGGCCTTGGGATCAGCCAGCTTCTTGCATTCCTGAAGCTGCGCTTTGATTTCCGCTTCCGACTTGGCGGAGGCTGTTTCGGCCAGGAAGCCTCCCGAGAGGCCCAAAGCCGCCGCGATGACGGCGGCGGCAATCGCATTCTTCGACATTGAAAAAACCTCCTGCGAACGCGCGGAACACTCAACTGGCAGCACGACAAACTGCCTTGTAAAGGGTGGCCTCAGGGCCTGCGACTTGGCAATTGCAAAAGCCGCCCGCATAGGTCGCAGCCGGCGTGGATCAATCCACCGGACCATGGCGAGCAGGCTTCCCACGCCCTGTCGCAGGGCAAGAAAGAAGCCCGCGGAAGCGATCGGATTCCGCGGGCTCGAAGACTTCACAAGGTCGTCGGATCAGTTCCAGCCGACGCTGTCGAAGATCATCTGCGCCTTCGCCTGGTTCTTGCCGTAGACCGAGACATTCACCGGATCGACCTTGAAATCGCCCAGGGCCTGCAGCGCCTCGTTGGGCGCCACGCCCGGTGCCACGGGATATTCGTTGTTGCCGTCGGCGAAGTAGCGCTGCGCCTGCGGGCTGGCGAGGTACTCCAGGAACTTCACCGCGGCCTCCTTGTGGGGCGCGTACTTCAGCACGCCGGCAGCGGAGATGTTGACGTGGGTGCCGCGGCCCTCCTGGTTGGGGAAGACCCAGCCGATCTTGTCGGCCAGCCCCTTGTCCTTGTCGCTGGGGTCGGTCATCAGGCGGACGAAGTAATAGGAGTTGGCCACCGCGATGTCGCATTCGCCGGCGCCGAGGCCGCGCAGCTGGTCGGTGTCGCCGCCCACCGGCTTGCGGGCGAAGTTGTCGACGACGCCCTGCGCCCAGGCGCGGGCCGCCTCCTCGCCATCCGCCGCGATAATCGAGCTGAGCAGCGACTGGTTATAGACGTTGGAACTGCTGCGGATGCAGACCTTGCCCTCCCACTTGGGATCGGCCAGGTCCTCGTAGTCCTTGATCGCGCCCGGCTGAACGGCGGCCTTTGCATAGAAGATCAGGCGCGCACGGGACGAGAAGCCGTACCAAAGGCCCTCGGGGTGGCGCAGGTTCTCCGGAATGGCCTGGTCCAGCGCCTCGGACCGGATCGGCTGGAACAGCCCGGCCTCCTCGGCGCGCCAGATGCGCCCCACGTCGACCGTCAGAAAGACGTCGGCGGGACTGTTCTGGCCTTCGCTCTTGAGCCGCTCGATCAGGGCATCGCCCTCACCTTCGATGCGGTTGATCTCGATCCCCGTCAGTTCGGTGAAGCCTGCGTAGAGGGCTTCGTCGGTCTGGTAATGGCGCGAAGAGTAGAGATTAAGCACCTCCTGCGCCTGGGCCGGCAGGCCGCTCGCCAGCATAGCAACACTGATCGCAGTCCCGAGGACCGCGCGCCGGCATAGGTTCATCGTTGACCTCCTTGATTTCCCGCGACCTCCGGACCCCCGGAGCGTCAGACGGAATTGTATCTCCTTAGGACCATTCGGTGACGGCCCCAACGGCGATAGTTAATGCAACTCATTCGCATCTGTCAAGCGGTGCTTCAGAGGCGCCCCCACTCCTGGCCACATTTCTTCGGTTTTCGGGGACTTCGCCCACGACGATCAACTCTTGGATTAGAAATGGTTTACTTCCAAGATCGGGAATTGGCTCAAGTAACCTTAAATTAAATCCAGTGCGCTAATGAGTTTCTTCACTTTGGAAAGGCGTGCGCAGCAGCGAGCGTCTGTGTGAGGAACTCTATTGGAGCCAATAACATGTCTTTTATGAAGGGAATCGTGTCCGGCCTCGCGGGTACGCTGCTCGCCACGGCTGCCTGGGCCAGTGATGCCCACGTCGCTCCGGCCACCGACTTCGCCAACAGCACGGTCAAGCAGTGGATCTCGAACGACACGGTGATCAGCGCCATTAAGGCGCAGAATGCCAAGCATGCCGGCCTCAGCCAGTCGGACATCGACAACATGGACAAGGACTGGCGCTCCCAGACCGACGCCGGCAGCAAGCCGATGATCGATGCCGTCCTCAGCAATGCTCTGTCCAAGTTCCTGCGCCAGCAGAAGGACAGCACCCAGGGCCTGGTGACCGAGGTGTTCGTGATGGACAACCGCGGCCTGAACGTCGGCCAGAGCGACGTCACCTCCGACTACTGGCAGGGTGACGAAGCCAAGTGGCAGAAGACCTACAGCGCCGGCCCGGACGCCATCTTCGTCGATGAGGTCGAGATGGACGAGTCGACCCAGACCTTCCAGTCCCAGGTCTCCATGTCGATCGTCGACCCGGCCACTGGTGAGGTCATCGGTGCCATTACCGTCGGCATCAACGTCGACGCTCTGTAAGTTTCGTTAGGAACGTAAGTACCTGGCGAATAGTGAGATTATCCGTCCAGGCATGACGTCTGTAAGGGGTGGATTTGATGAGCAATCCTCAGAAATCACAATCTACGAAAGCCGCTAAGACCGGTCTTTCACGGATGAGCCTGGGCGGATTTTCTCGCCTCTCCGTGGCCCGCAAGGTCATTCTGACCGCCGCGACCACGGCGACTCTGATCCTGGTGGCCCTGGTGGCCATCAGCATCAGCCAGACCAGCAAACTGGCCCTCACCACCGGTGAGGCCGGCTTTGCGACCATGACCCGCCTGATCGCCAACAACGCGGCCGGCGGTATCCGCTGGAACAAGCCCGACGCCATCGAGACGGCCTACATCGACTTCGCGAACGCGGAGGATTCCGTGATCGCCAACGTGGTGGCCCTCGACAAGGACGGCAACGAGCTGATTCGCTTCAACCACCCGACGCTGACCCAGGCCGACCTGACCGCCTTCATCGGCGAGACCAAGGCATCGCCGGAGCGTCATTTCGAGGAGCTGGAGAACCACGTTCTGGTGTCCAGCCCTGCTCTCAATCCCAAGGACGGCTCCTTCATCGGCACGGTGATCATCGCCTGGTCGATTGAAGAGCTGAACGGCAGCATCCAGTCCGCCGCCCTGCAGCAGGGCATCATCTCGGTCGCCGCCCTGGTGATCCTGATCGGCCTGCTCGGCTTCGTCACCAGCCGCCTGATCGGCAAGCCGCTGGCGATGATGACCAACACCATGGGCAAGCTGGCCGACGGCGACACCTCCGTCGAGGTGCCTGCCATGGACCGCCGTGACGATATCGGCGACATGGCGCGCACGGTCGAGACCTTCAAGACCAACGCCATCGAGCTGGAGCGCTCCACCGCGGCCCGCGAGGCCGAGAAGGCCAAGGCCGAGGAGGAGAAGCGCCAGGCCATGCAGAAGCTGGCCGACGAGTTCGAGTCCAGCGTGCGCGGCGTGGTCGACAACGTCACCAGCGCCTCCGGTCAGGTTCAGTCGACCGCGCAGTCGATGTCCCAGACCGCCGAGCAGACCAGCCAGAAGACCGCCGCCGTCGCCTCGGCCACCGACCAGGCCGCCAACAACGTGCAGACGGTCGCCAGTGCCGCCGAGGAACTGACGGCCTCGATCCAGGAAATCGGCCGCCAGGTGGCGCAGTCGACCAAGATCGCCAGCGACGCCGCTGACCAGGCCCGCACCACCAACCAGGAGGTCGGCGCCCTGGCCGACGCGGCCCAGAAGATCGGCGACGTGGTCACCATGATCCAGGACATCGCCGAGCAGACCAACCTGCTGGCCCTCAACGCCACCATCGAGGCGGCACGCGCCGGCGAGGCGGGCAAGGGCTTCGCGGTCGTGGCCTCCGAGGTCAAGCAGCTGGCCACGCAGACGGCCAAGGCGACCGAACAGATCGCTCAGCAGATCAACGAGATCCAGAACGCCACCGGCGGCGCGGTGGACGCCATCGCCAAGATCACCTCGACCATCGAGGAGGTGCACGGCATCGCCAACGGTATCGCCGCGGCGGTCGAGGAGCAGAGCTCCGCGACGCAGGAGATCTCCCGCAACGTGCAGGAGGCTTCGGCCAGCACCAGCGAGGTTTCCGCCAACATCGGCGACGTGACTTCGGCGGCCGCCCAGTCCGGCGATTCCGCCAAGACCATGCTGAGCGCCGCCAACGAACTGGCCGAGCAGTCGAAGAGCCTGAGCAGCCAGGTCGACCACTTCCTCGCCAACATCCGCGCGAGCTAAGCGACGAGGTCCAATCGGGGCCTTATCGGTGGTCAAGAAAGCGCCGGCAGTGCTTCATGGCACTGCCGGCGTGTTTCTTGGGTCCCTGCCCGCTCCCCGGCCCGGCGCGGAGCGGCGGATCAAGTCGCGAGGGTCACACTTTCGCCAGGGTCGCGATGAAGCGGACGCTGTCGCTGCCCGGCGTCTCGATCTCCAGTTCGCTGCCCAGGCGCGTGGCCATGAGGCGGGTGAAGTAGCCGTGCACGCCGCGCGGGCTCAGCTCATCGATATCGACCGTCTCCTGCAGGCCGGCGAGGGATTCCGGCCGCAGGTGGGCATCCTGCCCCTTGGCGGTCACCACACAGTCGATACCCTGCGCCCCGGGGGAGATCTCCACGCTCAGGGTTCCGCCGCGGGGCAGCGCCTCGTGGCCCAGGGCGATCATGTTGAGCACCAGCTTGGCGATACCGTCGGGCGCGCCCTCGGGTGCCTGGAGCAACGTCCAATCCAGCTTGGAGCGCGAGGTTTCCAGCAAGGCGGCGGCCAGGTCGCGCAGCGGCGTGTAGTCGGGTCCGACGCGCGCGCCCGCCATGCCGTAGGCGAGACGAAAGTACTGCAGAATGTTCGATGCCTGCCGTGCGGAGTTGGTGGTCAGCTGCATGGCGTCGTCAGCCATGCCGAACTCGTCATCCGACAACAGCTCCAGGCCGTTGCCGATGGCCCCGATCGGGCCTACCAGGTCGTGGCACAGACGCGAAGCCAGAAGCTCCGCAATACGCACGTCAATCTTCAAATCCATCAGCCCGTAATCCCCCAAGATAATCTCGAATGGCTAGGCGTTTCCGCAGCCCGCGCTTCCTTATACACTAAGCCGCGAGCTACACTAAAGGTGTAGGCGAGATCGGAGATTCGCGGCATGCAGAGATCGGGAGCACGGCCGGCGTGAGCGCTACCCACCACCTGGCGCCCGGCATGCGGGTCCGCCATCCGAGCCAGCCCGACTGGGGCCTGGGACAGATTCAGTCGGTGGTGGACGACCGGGTCACCGTGAACTTCGAGCACGCCGGCAAGCTGCTGATCATCGCCTCGCGGGTGGAGCTGGAGGTCGTCGCCGACGATGCCTGCTAGAGTGACGCACGCCATGCCTCTACAGCCCTTCCCCGCCCTCCCCAGCCGCCTTTGCCGCAGCGCCCTGCTGCCGCTTGTTCTGGTCCTGCTGTGCCTGACGACCCCGCTGGCCGCCCAGCCGACGCCGGAGCAGTCGATCGCCGACCAGGCCCTGCTGCAGGCGGCGCGCAGCAACGATGCGGAGCTGGCGGGCTTCGCTTTGGAACGGGGCGCCGACCCGGAGGTCCGCGACCAGCTCGGCAACACGCCGCTGCAGGTGACCGCCATGTACGGCAGCCCGGCGGTGGCGGAGCTGCTGCTGGCCCGCGGCGCCGACCCCGCCGCGGCGACGCCGGACGACAATTGGACGGCCCTGCACTATGCCGCCTACGAAGGCTACGACCGGGTGGCCAGGATGCTGCTGGAGGCCGGCGCGCCGGTCGACGCGCGCGAGAAGGACCACGGCAACACGCCGCTGCACATCGCGGCGCGGCGGCTGAAGCGGCCGGTCCTGGCAGCTCTGCTGACCGCGGGCGCCGAGGTCGACGCCCGCGACGAAGCCGACGGCAACACCGCGCTGATCAACGCCGCCTTCGATCCGCTCGGCACCCTTCTGGTGGCGGAACTGCTGGCCGCCGGGGCCGACCCGAACCTGGCGGCGGCGGACGGCACCACCGCGCTGATCGCCGCCAGCCGCGCCGGGGCGGAGGGCAGTTTCCAACTGCTGCTGGCCGCCGGTGCCGACGCCGGGGCGCGCCGCGGCGACGGTCGCTCGGCCCTGCACGTCGCCGCCGCGCGGGGCCAAACCAAGCTGCTGCGCGACCTGCTCGAAAGCGGCATCCCCGTCGACCAGCAGGCCGCCGAGGGAGAGACGGCGCTGGGCGAAGCCATCGAGGCGGCCCAGATCGACACGGTGATCACCTTGCTGGAGGCAGGCGCCGACCCCGACCTGCCGGGGCGCAACGGTCGCCCGCCAGTGGTGCTGGCCGCGGCCGCCGGCCAGGCCGGCGCCCTCTACGTGCTGCTGAACCGCGGCGCCGACCCCGATGCCCGCGAAAGCGAGACCGGCAACACCGCGCTGATGATGGCGGCCAACCGGGCGCGCCTGGAAGAGGTGAAGCTGCTGCTGCAGGCCGGCGCGGACCCGACCCTGAAGGCCAAGGACGGCTGGACCGCCCTCGCCGCAGCCGACATGATCGGCGACAGCGAGATTGTCGAACTGCTGCGCCTGGCCGGCGCGCGCGAATAGCCCGCCGCTAGAGGCGGACGTTCGGGGTTGAGTAGACGTCGGCGGCCGTCATGGGCATGCTCGACAGAACCACCGCCCCAAGAATGGCGATCAGGATGGCGGCAACGGTGCCTGCAATGATCGATTTCATAGTTCTACAATCCTCAAAAAAGATAGCTTCCAAGGTTCCTGCTGCTTCGGGCTGCCTGGCTCAATCCGCCGGCCCCCCGGCGGCGGTGATGATCTTCAGATAGCTGATCAGATCCTCGCGGTCCTTCGCCGAGGGCATGCGCTGCAGCGGCATCTTGCTGCCCGGCGTGAAGGCGTCCGGCCCCTCGGCGAAGAGCTGGTCGATGGTCTCCTCGGTCCAGACCAGATTGCTGTGGGTCAGCGCGTCGGAGTAATTGTAGCCCTCGATGGTGCCTGCGCGCCGGCCGAAGACGCCGTAGAGCGTCGGCCCCGCGCGGTGGCCGCCATCGGCGGTGACGGTGTGGCAGGCGGCGCACTTGCGGAACAGCTTGGCGCCGCGTGCGTCGGCCTCGTCCCCTGCGGGCGCCTCGGGCAGCGCCGCGACCTCTTTCGAAACGCCGACCTCGCTGCGGGTCTCCAGGTCCCAGACGCGTGTTACCTCGTCGGCCCCGGCGGAAAGCAGGCGCCGGCCGTCGGGGGCGAAGGCCAGGGCCCAGACCGGCTCACGGTGGCCGTAGAGCGAGGCGATGATGCGCCGCTCCTCGATGTTCCAGAGATTGACCGTGCCGTCGACCCCGCCGGAGGCCGCCAGGCTGCCGTCCGGCGAAACCGCCACGGCGAAAACGGGGCCTTCGTGGCCGCGCAGTTCGGCCAGTTCGTGGCCGCTGTTCAGATCCCAGAGGCGCACGGTTTCGTCCACCGAGGCCGAGAGCGCGCGCTTGCCGTCCGGCAGGAAGGCCACCGCATTGACGCCGAAGTCGTGCCCTTCCATGAGGCGCAGCAGGCGCGGCGCCCCGCCGTCCTCTGGCAGTTCGTAGTAGCGCAGCGCGGAATCGTAGCTGCCGGTGAGCAGGCCGTGCCCGTCGGGCGAAAAGGCCACCGCGTTGACGTTGCTGCGGTGGTCGTCGAGCACGAAGAGCTGCTTGAGGCCGATCAGGTCCCACAGCCGCACCGTGCGGTCCCAGCCGGCAGAGGCCGCCAGGCGGCCGTCCGGCGAGACGGCCACCCCCGCCACCTTGCCGCCATGGCCGGTGAAGACATGCAGCAGTTTGCCGCCCTCCAGGTCCCAGAGGCGCAGGGTCCCGTCGTCGCTGGCCGAGATTGCCTTGCGACCGTCGTCCAGCAGCGCCACGGCGTTGACCGCGCCTTCGTGATCGTCCAGCACCTCCAGCGCCTCCTGGCTCTCCAGGTTCCACAGGATGACGCTGTAGTCGAAGCTGGCGGAGACCGCCCGGCGCCCGTCGGGCGAGACCGCAATGCCCTTCACGAAGCCGCCGTGACCGCGCAGCTCGGCGCCGGCCGGTGCGGCGTTCCAGGCCGCCGCCAGGCAGAAGGCCGCCAGGGACAGCCACACCAGGGGGCGCAGCCGGGACGCGGCGGGGCGCAGGGCGCTAGTCGATCTCGAAGGGCTCGCGGGCAACGGACTGACCTATCTTCTCCACCAGGGGCGCGACCATGGCGCGGGCGACCCGCTCCGTCTCCGGCCCGGTAAGCCGGTAGTAAGCATCGCCCTGCCAGGCCACCTTGCCGCTGCTGCGCTCGCGCAGGACGGCATTGATGTGAAACACGCTGCTTTCCAAGTCGGGCCGCTCCTGCCGCCCGCCGAGGACGCTGTCTTTCTCCAGGGACCAGACGTTGACGGTGACGTCCACCCCGCCTTCGGTGACCTCCGCCGAGCCGAGGCTGGGGCCCTGCGGCACGGCCTCGGCCGGGATAACGCCACTTTCAAAGAGTAACAGATAGTCCGCCCGGGGTTCGCTTTCCACCCGTCCGCGCTGCTGCGCCGCGAGCTGGCCCTCGAAGTCCGCCTTGATGCGCAGGTTGAGGTCGCTGTCGTCGTAGGGGGAGACGGCAACCGTCGGCATCTCCGGCGGCTTGCGGAAGACCTGCGCGGTCAGCAGGCCGTGGACCGGGCCGCCGGCGGAAGACTGCTGGGCGTCGGCGCCTTGCGGCAGGCCCAGCAGCAGCGCCAGACCGGCGGTCATCACTGCTCTGGCCAGAATGGTCATGCCGCCAGCGCTAAGCTCCGTTGTGGAGATTGCCGATCGCGCCCGCACGCCCTCACCTTTCGCCCCCGGGCGGCAGCGGCGGCAGGGTGTAGCCGCTGGTCTGGTGCTGGAAGGAGGACACCAGTTCCCCGCTTGCCTGATCGACGGCCAGCAGGTGCACCTGGAAGGCGCCGTTGCTGTTGCCGCCGGGCTGCATGACGGTCACCAGCCAGACCTTGCGGCCGCTACGCTCGCCGGCGCGGACCTTCAGGACCTGCACCCCGTAGCGCTCGGCAATGCTCTTGGCGGCGGCCTCCTGGCTGACCGCCGCCTGGGCGGCAGGAACCAGCGGCGGCGCAGCCACTACGCCGGCGCAGGCAAGCGCGAAAAGAAGACTGCGGCACCGCTTGGCCATGGGATCCCCCTATTCAGCCGGTTGCTGTGCCTCCGAGCCGCTACTCACCTCCTTGACCCAGAGGGAGTGGTGCTCCTTGGCCCAGTTCAGGTCGACCTGGCCGCTGCCCATGGCTTCGAAAGCGCCTTCCATGCCCAGCGAGCCGATGTAGATGTGGCCGATGATGATGGCAATGAGGATCAGGGCGACGATGCCGTGCCAGAGCTGCGAGAGCTGCATTTCCTGCATCATCGTCAACTCGGTCGGCAGGCCGGCGCCGAAGATGTTCAGCACTTCGAAGGTGCCGCCGAAGAGCGCGAACTGGAAGGGGAAGAGCAGCGCCAATCCGGAAAGACTGATGGAGATGCCGCCCAGAATCACCGCCCAGAAGATCAGCTTCTGGCCGGCGTTGAACTTGCCCGCCGGCGGATGCATGCCCTTCTTGAACAGGCCGCCGCCGACTGCCAGCCAGTGGAGATCCTGCATCTTGGGGATGTTCCGGCCGACCCAGAGGAAGAAGATCATCACCACGCCGACCATGAAGGCGAAGGCCAGGAAGTTGTGCGCGTACTTACCGGCCAGGGTGATGGCGGCGAAGATGTCCGGGCCCAGGATCGGCAGCAGCACGTGGCGGCCGTAAAGAATGTTGAGCCCGGTCAGCGCCAGCACGATGAAGGAGGTGGCGGTGATCCAGTGGGCCGTGCGCTCGATCATGTTGAAGCGCTCGATGGTGGTGCCGCTGGGGCCGGCATCGATGCGGATGCGCCCGCGCACGGCAAAGAAAAGGGCGATCAGCGCGACGATGCCGAGCATCGCCCAGGCGCCGTAGACCGTCACCGGGCCGTTGCGCACGGCGCGCCAGTTGTCGCCTTCCGACTGGATCAGCAGCCCGGCCTGGGCATTGGGGATCGAGACCGAACCGGTCTCGCCGCGGCGGATCGCACGCCAGAACTCGCTGTCGGCGGTATTGCCCAGGACGTTACCGGGAACATTGCCGCTCGTCGGGCTCTCGGCCGCGGTGGTGTCTGCGCTCTGCGCCCGGGCCGGCGCCGTCGGCGCGGTCATCGCCACGACGGCGGCCAGCAGGAGCAGGAAGCCGAAGATAAGGGAAAAGGCGCCGCGCCGCGGGCGCAAGACGGAGGCGATCATGGTTTTTCCTCTCACGGAGCTACTTCTCTTCATCGTCTGGGAACAACGAAAGGGAACCTCCCTATCGGGTCAGCCGCCGCTTTGCATCATCGCGCGGGCGCGCAGTTCGTCGCGCTGCTCGTCGCTCAGCTCGCTGTCGGTCTTGCCGAGATAGGTGCCCTTTTCATAGTGCAGGACGCGTCCCTGCTCGGACTCGTCACAGGCCGCCAAGGCCAGGACAAGGCCGGCGCCGGCGACGATAGGTATGAGCTTGTGCAGCACCATCAGGTCTTCTACCTCCAATCGAGGCCATAAAAACAAACGGGTTATGGTTAATATTTCCTTACGGAAGTGAGCCCCGCATGGGAAAGGGGGGCGGCGCCAAGCGCCGCCCCCATCCCATCTCGGGGCCTTAATCGCTCCCGATTAGGCTGACCAGGTCAGGCTCAAGAGCCCGATTTCTGGTCGTAGGCCGTACCCCAGCCCCAGGCGCCCGACCCGAAACCGCGGGCGACGACGCGCTCGCGATAAATGTCGGACACCACGTCGCCGTCGCCGGCGAGCAGGGCCTTGGTCGAGCACATCTCCGCGCAAAGCGGCAGCTTGCCCTCGGCCAGACGGTTGCGCCCGTACTTCTGGAACTCGGCGGAGGAGTTGTCCTCCTCGGGTCCGCCGGCGCAGAAGGTGCACTTGTCCATCTTGCCGCGGCTGCCGAAATTGCCGGCCTGCGGATACTGCGGCGCGCCGAAAGGACAGGCGTAGAAGCAGTAGCCGCAACCGATGCAGAGGTCCTTGGAGTGCAGCACCACACCGTCGTCGGTCTGGTAGAAGCAGTCCACCGGGCAGACGGCCATGCAGGGCGCGTCGGAACAGTGCATGCAGGCCACGGAGATGGACCGCTCACCGGGCTTACCATCGTTGATGGTGACGACCCGGCGCCGGTTCACGCCCCAGGGCACCTCATGCTCGTTCTTGCACGCTGTGACACAGGCGTTGCACTCGATGCAGCGCTCAGCGTCACAGAGGAATTTCATTCGTGCCATGATTCAACTCCTCCCTTAAGCCGGCTCGACACGGCAAAGCGTGACCTTGGTTTCCTGCATCAGCGTCACCGAGTCATAACCATAGGTCTGAGCCGTGTTGCTGGCTTCACCGAGCACGTAGGGATCGGCTCCCGCAGGATACTTGCTGCGGAGATCCTCACCTTGCCAGTGGCCGCCGAAGTGGAACGGCATAAAGACCACGCCGCGGCCCACACGTTCGGTCACCAACGCCTTGACCTTGACCTTCGCGCCCTCAGGGCTGTGCACCCAGACCATGGACCCGTCGCGCACGCCGCTGTTGTTGGCGTCCACGGGGTTGATCTCGACGAACATGTCCTGCTGCAACTCGGCCAGCCAGGGGTTGGAACGGGACTCATCGCCGCCACCCTCGTACTCGACCAGGCGGCCGGAGGTGAGGATGGTCGGGAAGTCGCCCGCGAAATCCTTGTCCTGGATCGTCTTGTAGAGCGTCGGCAGACGGTACATCTTGCGATCGTCGTAGGTCGGATAGTCGGCTACGAGATCACGCCGCGAAGTGTAGAGCGGCTCGCGGTGCAGCGGCACCGGATCCGGGAAGTTCCACACCACGGTACGCGCCTTGGCGTTGCCGAAGGGCGCGCAGCCATGCTTGATGGCGACACGCTGGATACCGCCCGAGAGGTCGATCTTCCAGTTGGTCTTGTCGCCGGCAATGGCTTCGATGGTCGAACGCTCCTCGTCGGTCAGGTCCTTGTCCCAGCCCAGCTTCTTCAGCATGGCCATGGTGAACTCGGGATAACCGTCCTTGATTTCCGAGCCGACCGGATAGGAGCCTTCGGCGAGCAGGTTGTCGCCCTCGCGCTCCACACCGAAACGAGCGCGGAAGCAGAGACCGCCTTCGGCCACCGGCTTCGACGGATCGTAGAGGATCGGCGTACCCGGGTGCCCCAGCTCGGCCGTGCCCCAGCAAGGCCACGGCAGGCCGTAGTAGTCGCCGTCGGCAGGACCGCCGCGTGCCTGCAGCGTGGTCTTGTCGAAGGTATGCTGGTTGGCCATGTGGGTCTTGAGGCGTTCCGGCGACTGGCCGGTGTAGCCGATGGTCCACATGCCGCGATTGAGTTCGCGCAGCACGTCCTCGATCAGCGGAATATTGTTCTCGACCTTGATGTTCTTGAACATCTCGTCCGCGAAGCCGAGCTTCTTGGCGAAGAGATACATGATCTCGTGATCGACCTTGGACTCGAAGAGCGGCTCGACGACCTTGTCGCGCCACTGGATCGAGCGGTTGGACGCGGTCACGGACCCGTAGGTCTCGAACTGCGTCGCCGCCGGCAACAGATAGGTGCCGTCCTTGCGGTCGTTCATCACCGCCGCCATCGTCGGATAAGGATCGACGATGACCAGCAGGTCCAGCTTCTCCATCGCCTGCTTCATGTCAGGCAGACGGGTCTGCGAGTTCGCCGCGTGTCCCCAGAAGACCATGGCCCGGAGGTTGTCCGGCTGATCGATGTTTTCCTTCGCCTCAAGCACGAGGTCGAACCAGCGCGATACCGGGACACCGGACTTCGACATGAAGTCCTTGTTCTCGAAGCGGTTGACCAGGTACTCGTAGTCGACATCCCAGACCCTGGCCCAGTGGTTCCAGGCGCCGGCCGAGAGGCCGTAGTAGCCCGGCAGCGTGTGGCTCAGCACGCCCAGGTCCGTCGCACCCTGCACGTTGTCGTGGCCGCGGTAGATGTTGGCGCCGCCGCCGCTGGTGCCGATCACGCCGAGGGCGAGACCGAGGATGCAGTAGGCCCGGGTGTTGTTGTTGCCGGTCGTGTGCTGGGTGCCGCCCATGCACCAGATGATGGTGAAGGGGCGATTGTTGGCCAGCGTCCGCGCCACGCGCTTCAGCTGCGAGCCCGGCACGCCGGTGACGCGCTCGGTCTCTTCGGGGTTCCACTTGGCGACCTCGGCCTTGATCTGGTTCATGCCCCAGACGCGCTGGCGGATGAACTCCTTGTCCTCCCAGCCGTTCTCGAAGACATGCCAGAGGATGCCCCAGATCAGCGCCACGTCGGTGCCGGGACGGAACCGCACGTATTCATCGGCGTGCGAGGCCGTGCGTGTGAAGCGCGGGTCGCAGACGATGAAGGGCGCGTTGTTCTGCTCCTTGGCCTTCAGCATGTGCTGCATGGCCACCGGGTGAGCTTCAGCCGGGTTGCCGCCGATCTGGAAGATGGCGCGCGAGTTGTGGATGTCGTTGTAGCTGTTCGTCATCGCGCCGTAGCCCCAGGTGTTCGCAACACCCGCGACCGTGGTCGAGTGACAGATACGCGCCTGGTGGTCGCCGTTGTTGGACCCCCAGAAGGCGTAGAATTTACGGAAGAGATAGGCTTGCTCGTTGTTGTGCTTCGCGGAGCCCAGCCAGTAGACGGAATCGGGGCCGGATTTCTCGTAGATCTCCAGCATCTTGTCGCCGATTTCGTCGATCGCCTGTTCCCAGGAGACCTTCGTCCACTTGCCGTCAACCAACTTGGTCGGATGCTTCAGGCGGCGTTCGCCGTGTGCGTGCTCGCGCACCGAAGCGCCTTTGGCGCAGTGCGCACCGAGGTTGAAGGGGCTGTCCCAGCCGGGTTCCTGCCCGACCCAGACGCCGTCCTGGACCTCAGCCATGACCGTGCAGCCCACAGAGCAGTGCGTGCACACGGATTTGACGACCTGTACTTTGCCTGTCGCCGATTGGGCGCTCGCCTTTTTCACCATCCCGAGCGGAACCGAAGCCGCGGCGACACCACCTGCCGCCAGTCCGGATCGTTTCAGGAAGGTACGGCGGTCAATGGCGCTACCGGCAATACCGGCTACCGCCTTTGACAAACGGGGGCCATTCGCAACCCCATTCGTCCGTTTGGTAAGCATTGACCTCTCCCTAAAGAGTGAGTTGGTACGGAAGGGCTCCCGACGGAATTCTCCTTATGAGCCCCTGAAGCACTGAACAGGACCGGTCTAGAACCGGGCCAGTTCGTAGAACTTCCGCACGTGGTCGGTTTCCGTGTAGCCGGAACCCTTCGACGGCGGCGAGACCGCCTCGACAGCGCCCGCCTGGGAAGCTGTCACGGCAATCGCGGCCGCACCGGCACCGAGGCCGGCCTTCTTGAAGAAGTCTCGACGACCCGCGTTGATCTCTTCCTTCTTGCTCAACGGTCCACCCTCCTTTGTCGTGGTGACCTTAATTATTGTCGCAGCGGGCGGACCTAGAAGACCGCTGCATTCCCGAATTCCGCCCCCGGGCCCGGCTCAGCCGGACCGGCGGGCGATGGCGCTAGGCCGCCATGTCGAAGGCCTGGGTCTCGATCGCCAGAAAGAGGCGGCCGATGGTGCCCACAGGCATGTAGAGCACGGCCGACTGGGCCGCCTGCAGGTCCTCGAAGAACCGCGGCGCCCAGCAGCCGATGTGTGTATCGAAGAATTCGCGCTGCACCGCCAGGTCGGCGGGCTCGCCAAAGCCACCGGTGATCAGTCCGGCCATCATCTCGCAAAGCGCGGCGATGTGGTCTTCCGGCTCGGCGATGTCGTCGGCGCGGGCGATCTGCAGCTTGGCCATGTCGCCGCGCAGCCGCGCCAGCGGCTTCTCGTGCAGGAAGCCGGTGAGATAGTAGGAGGCATAGGGCAGCAGCTCGCCCTGGCCGATGCCGACAAAGAGGTCGAAGTATTCCTGCTTGGCGGTTTCCACGCTGGTGCCGCGCGCCGCGGCCGCCAGGGCCTTGATGCCCTGCCCCAGCTCCGAATCGTCGCCCTCCAGGCCACGCAGCATCTGCAGCAGCTGCTCGCTCGGCTCACGCGACAGCAGTTGGGCCAGCAGCGCGTACCATCCGGCGCGCAGCTGGTCTTCCTCGGATATCTGAACCTGCGCCGCCATGCTACCCAAGCGCGACACTCTCCCAACCTTTAGCCAGATGCCGGTCTTCTGTCAGCGAAACCGAGTACCGATCAGTACTTCTGAAGCCTCGCAGAACCGGCTCTGTCGGTTCTATATCCCTGATTTTCCCAGGGTTTTTCCTTAGAACCTTTCGAATTAGACCCCCTTTGCGCGGCAACTGTCAACAAAATCGCATGTTGCGCCGCACAACCCGCCACACACGAAAAGCGGTCAATTTCCCCAGCTTCTCAGCGGCAGTGGCGAAATGCGCACGAAGGGGGAACACAACCTAAGAGTGCTACTAACGGTCGGGATCACCCCAGCGGCGCTGCAGGGCGGAGCGCTGTTGCGCGCGGGGGCCGCCGTGGCGCCGAGTCGGGCTGGCGGTGACCAGCGGATCACCGGGATTGCGCGACCTCTGCCCGGCGGTCGCCGGCTTGGACTCCGCCGTCCCGGCCTCCGCCGGCGGCACCGCGGCCTCACCGCTCCGCGCCTCGGCCAGGGCCGGCGCCGCATCGGGGGCCGGCGCCGCATCGGGGGCCGGGTCCTGCGCGGCGGCGGCCTTTGCGGCCTCTTCCGGCAGCTTCTCCGCCTCCTCCTCGTTCAGCACCATGCCCTTGCCGACCTGGTAGATGGTCTTCAGGCCCTCCACCACGGTGCCGGCGTTGGTGTAGTCGAGGTCGTAGTCGTTGAGCCCGTCGAGGTGGCCGAACACCGGGTCCAGGCGCCACAGCTTGCGCAGGGCGCGGCGGCGCAGGGCGTCGGGGACGCCGTCCTTCAGGAAGACCGTGAAGTCGGAGCTGGCATCCAGGCTGTCGATGTCGGGCAGGTCGGCCGGGTCGATCCTGCCGTCGGCGCCCGCCGGCAGGGCATCCTGGCCGGCCTCGGCCGCGGCCAGGGCGGCCGCCTCGCCGCGCGGCTTTTCGGCGTCCTGCTGCGGCACCTCGGCTTCCGCCGCCCGCTTGCGCTGTGACCAGCGGGAGAGGAAGTTCTTGTCGTCGTCTCGATCACCTTTAGCCATGATTTCCTCGGACAAGCTTCAGGGACCGCGCCGGGCCTTCGGCGGCAGGGAGACCGGCGGGCGGCGGCTGAACAGATCATCGCCGGCCGCGGCCTTCTTACGTTTGCGCTTGGTGAAGACCTCATCCACGTGGTGGGCTTCGACGAAGGCCTGAACGAAGGCAGCGAGGTCCTCGGGCATGGGCACGGCTTCGACGATCTCCTCGCCGCTGTCGAGGTAGTCCTGCGCCTCGTAGGGGCTGGCGGTCACCAGGAAAGGCAGATAGTCGTGCGGGGAGTCCACATCGTCGTCGCGGCGCAGCAGCACATAGATGCTCGGCGGGGTCTGCGCGAGGTTGACCTTGTAGGCCTCGGTCTCGGCCCGGAAGAGCTCGAGGCGCAGGGTGCCGCAGTGGAACTGGGCCCATCCCTCGCCCTGGCGCAGCTCCGTCCAGTCACCCCGGGGATCCATGGCGGCGGCGCCGGGGATCACCGCCACCGGACGCCAGTTGAAATCGCTCCAGGGGTGATCGGAGCGCTGCCGCTCGATCACCACGCCAAGCGGCATGGCTTCGCTTTTCTCCATAACCTCCGCATTCCAGCCCTGACCCGGCCCGGTCGCCGCCCGACTTCAAATAGCCCGAAAACGGTACGGCGCAAGGCCGCCGACCACCCCAGGACCAGCGGGCGGGCCGGCGACTGCCGCAGAGGGTATGACTTTGCCGCGCGCTTGGCCAGAGCGCTTGGCCAGAGCGCTCGGCGCTTGTGCTCAGGGAACGTCCGCGGCGCAACTGCCGGGCGAAGGCGCGCAGCACCGAGGGCGGCCCGGAGAAACCGGACCGCCCTGCGGCCTTGATGCCTTCAACGGTAAAGTGCCGTCAGTTCCAGGCCGAGGCCTGGGCACCGCCGGTCATCTTGGCGGAATAGGAGCGCGCCATGCGGACGTAGTAGGCGACCTCCTCGCTCTTGGCCGCGCAGCTGTCCATGGCGCCGTAGACGGCGATCTGCAGCAGGCCGCTCAGCTGCTCGCCCTCGATGTGGCGGCGGCCGGCCTCCTGCAGCGGACGGCAGGCGTCGTTGAGCTGCTCCTCGACCGTGTAGAGCGCATCCAGCAGCGGCAGTTCGTGGGTCTCCGCCTCGACGATGGTCTGGGCCAGATCGCCCGAGACCTGGTTCTGATAGGTGAACACCGCCGCGGCACGATCCTCGATGGTTTCGTCGATCAGCATCGGCACCACCAGGGAGTGCGCCGCACTCACCGACGTGCCGATCGCCGCCATGGCGACAACCGTGGCCAGGGCGCGCTTCTTGAAACGGCCCTTATGCTTGAACCGAGTCTTCTTGTTTGAAATGCCCATATCTCTGTCCTCACCTGAAGCATTCGCATCGCATTGCCGGGCGGGCCTTGTTGTTGCCCCGACACCTTGTCTCCGCCGGTGTCGCGGCTGGCCTTTTCCGGCACTTACTCTCGCGTAGAACAGTCTGGGCGATTTAGCCTTTCCCGAATCTTACCGCCGCCCGGAGACCCTGGCGTTGTCACAGAAGCCGGCAAATTGATGCAAATAGGCGGTGGCAGGGGCGCGGAAACGCGCGCCTTTGCCAGCGCCCGAGACAGCGCGGATTCAGGTCAAGTTAGACGGCTATTTTAGACAACTGCCAAAGACGACCGAGAGACTCAGCCCGCGGCCCGCAGTTTCAGCTTCAGGCCGACCACCTTGTAGATGTCGAGGCCGGTGATGTTGGCGATCTCGCGAAACGATAGCGAGGTTTCGCGCAGCAGGGTGGCGGCGTGGCGGTAGGGGTTCATGCGCCGCCGCTTGGTGGTGCGCGCCTGGGTGACGGTCGAGGTCACGGCCTTGCGCAGTTCTTCGGCATCCAGGCCACGCGCCTGGGCGGCGCGCAGGGCCGCCTCGCGCCGCGCCTTGTCCTCCATGATGAAATTGTCCATCAGGTGGACCGCCCGCGCGAAGCGGTCGAGGGATTCCGGATGGAAGCCCAGGTCGTCGGCCATATGCGCATCGCCGCGCGGCGCCTGCTGCGGCGGTTCCTCGTCAAGGCCGCCGGCGGCCGCCTCGTCCAGCGTCAAGCCGAGCCGCTTGGCCAGCCGCTCGGCGGCCGCCAGGGCATTCGACCTTTCGCCCTCGAAGGGGCTTTCGGCCGCCAGCTGCAGCAGATTGTGAAAACGCTGCCGCTCGGCTTCTGTGAACGCGGCTGAAATGATCAGCCTCCTCAAACGTAAAACGAAATACGCCAGTATAGCATCAAGGGTTAGCAAAGCCCAAAAGCCTGCCATGGTGCCTCAGGGAGGCCCCACCTCGGTTCTATGAAACTTGGGTGAAACTGGAAAGACGGCTCAGCCGCGCTTGTTGACCTCGCGGATCCGCTCGCGCAGCCGGCGCGCAAAGGCGACGGGCTCCTTCACCGGGTCGATCTCCCCGGCCAGGTCGCGCAGCTCGTCGCGGGCCGTGGTGAGACGCGGCTTCACCGACGTCTCGTAAGTCTCGGCCGCCTTCGCCTGGACCTCCGGATCGGCGGCAAGCCGGCGCGCCGCAGAGACCAGCAGGTTTCGCAACAAGGCCACGTCACACTCTCCCTGACTAAGACTGCCGCATCAGGCCCGGGGACTCCCGACGCCTTCACCGGCATGGGGCGCATTGAAATCAGGAGGCCGCCAGTTCTTCAAGGCCCTTTTCGAAGCGCCGCACCGCGCGGCTGACGGTGCTGTAGTGTACGCCGAAATGCGCGGCGATGCTGCTCTGGCTGTAGGCGCCGCTCAGGTAGGCCCGCGCCATGGCTTCCTCGCGGCTGGACGCCTGGGCGGCGAAGCTCTCCAGGGGCGGCGGCGGGGCCTGCCACTGGGCCTTCGGGATTTCGGCCAGGCTGCCCCGGCCCGCCGCCTCGGCGGCGGCGCGCTCGCGCATCTCGTTGACGAAGGCCTCGGAGCCGAGAAACACCTGGTGGCGCAGGTGCTCCCACACCGACGGGCGGTCAGCGGCGGCGATGTCCGCCGCGCAGCGCCGGCGCGCCTCGGCTAGGTCGGAGGTGGCCGGATCGCCGGCATAGAGCGCCAGCAGGTCGTCCACCGCCAGCCAGTCCGGCGCCGCCCGCCCCTGCGGCAGGCGCCCCAGCAGGGCCCGGCAGGAACTCCAGCGCCAGGCGGCGGCGTCTTCGGCCAGGCCCAGTTCCAGCGGCCGGCGCAGGGTGTCGCGGCAGACCGCGGCGACGAAGCCCGGCTTTTCCACCATGACCGCCCGGTAACGGCCCTGGAACAGGTGGCCGCCGACGCCGTGGCGGCGGTTGAAGGCCTGGGTGTAGCGCCCGTTGATCTGGCGCATGCCGCGCGCCAGCGTCGGCCGCCGGGTCTCCACCACCAGGTGATAGCGGTCCGGCAGCAGGCAATAGGCCAGGCAGCGCCAGTCAAAGCGCTCGCAGGTCTGGCCGACGATCTCCAGGAAAAGCTCGGAATCCTCAGCCTCGCGAAACACCGGCTGCCCGGCATTGCCGAGGGTGGTGAGGTGATAAACCGCGCCGGGCAGTTCGAGGCGAAGGGGCCGTGCCATGGTGCGATTCTAACGGTTTTCCCGCAAAATCCAAGACCTGACCCTTTCCTGACCGATTTCCATGCGGGACGGCGCCGGATCGGCCGGCGCTCGCCGGACCGGCACATCGACCGGACGCAAAACGCGGTCTGAAGCGAAAGTCGGCTCGATGGGGGCTTCATGGGGGAAAAAGATCGGCGGGGTGCCGGATGGGCGCCGGCACCCCACCGGTCCAGGGACTGGGTGATCCCTGGTGCTCCGGAGGGCTGGGAGATGGGGTTAGCTCTCCGGAACGGGGCAGGTCAATGAGGAGGAACTTAGACCCGCTCTGTTTCTGCCCGATGTCGCGGGCTCGGGAATTTTGTTTCTTTCGCTTCACTCCCCGCCTCCGGCGCGGCCCCTCGACGCCTCCGGGTCACTT
Organism: Kiloniellaceae bacterium; assembly: GCA_050290145.1. Classification (GTDB taxonomy): domain Bacteria; phylum Pseudomonadota; class Alphaproteobacteria; order Kiloniellales; family Kiloniellaceae; genus Pelagibius. The sequence goes on from JBNKHC010000237.1 coordinate 26,398, forward strand.
TCCCGGTGAACCTCGGCCGTTCCGGGCGCGACCCACGTCATGCAGGTCACGCTTTGCGTCCAGGCAGGACATCCCCCCCGCGAACACGAAGGAGATGGACCATGACGAGTGCTGTGATTTCCGTCCCTCTGCACCGCACCTCGGTGCTGTTCGGCAGTGCCCTTCTGATTGCTGCCGCTTTTGTCGTGGCCTTGCCCCACGACAGCCACGCCGCTGGCGGCGCCAAAGCGGTCTTCCAGCGCACCAAGCCGCACGTGAGCTACAGCCCCGCCCCCGGCCGGCCGCAGGGCCCGAGCAGCCTGAGAGGCCAAGTGCCCGAACTGGCCGACTGGTACTGCGGCGAGGGCTCCGGCCCCGGCGGCCATGCCGTGTGCACGAAGGACCTGATCGCCTCCTGCAGCGGCACCTACGTGCCGCCGAAGACCAACGGCGAGCACCAGACCTGGGGCATGTGCCACGAGTCGAGCGGCTGACACCGGGTTTCTCAGGGGCGCCGGCAAAACGCCGGCGCCCCCTTTTCCAGCAAGTCCTGAGGCGGCCGGCGGCAGCCGCCTATTCGAATTCCATCTGCTCGAAGACACGCCCGGCGTTGCGCTTGGCCAGCTCGTCGAAAGTGTCCAGGTGAGCGTAGGGCGACTGGTCGACGTAGAAGGCGTCCTCCAGCCCGCCGCCCTCGTCGAGCAGCTTGCGGATCTTGCCGCGCAGGAAGACCAGGTAGTCCTTCGTGTAGCGGCGCACCTGATCCATGTTGGTCGGATGGCCGTGGCCGGGAATGACATAGGTCGCCTGCAGGGCCTCGAAGTTTTCCCAGCTCTCCAGCCAGGCGGCCGTGCCCGTGTCGTCGAAGATCGGCAGCAGGCGTTCGTGGAAAGCCATGTCGCCGGCGATCACCAGACTCTGCTCGGGCAGCCAGACGGCGATGTCGCCCGGCGAGTGGGCGGGACCGAGGTTCTTCACCTCGATGCGGAAGCGGCCCATCTCGATGACTTTCTCGTCTTCGAATATCTCCGTCGGGCCCTGCAGCACGGTGCCCGCCGCCTTGTCCTTGTTGTAGCCCTGCATCTGCTCCAGGATCTGCGGCCCGCGGTCTTCGAACTCCGCCGCCGCTTCCGCCTGCGCCAGGATCGGCACCTGCTGCTCGGCCCAGTAGGCGTTGCCGAGCATGGCATGGCCCTGGCCGTTCTCGTTGATCACCAGCTTCACCGGCTCATCGGTGATCTGCTTGATCTCTTCGTGCAGCGCCTTGGCGAGCTGGGCGCAGGCCCCGCCGTTGATGACCACGACCCCCTCGCCCGTGACGATGAAGGAGAGGTTGTTGTTGTGCCCGGAGTTTTCATAGCTGGGCGGCGCGGTGGCCCCGATGGCCGACCAGACGTGGGGAATCACTTCCACCGGCTTGCTGTAGAGAACGGACTGCGGGTACTGGTCGGGAATGTCCTCGCTGGCGGCGCAAGGCGATGCCGCGGCGAGCAGGCATACCAGGGCCGGAACCTGAAAACGCATGCTGGAGCTTCTCCTGATTTGGAACAACGAGACCGATGGACGCCGCCCAGCAACGGCGCCCGAAGTCAACTGCGTCCCGGGCCGTCCCGCCGCGTCCCGCGATGACCGCGGGAATGGCAGGACGGCACGACGACGCGAATCAACCTACGGCCTGACGTAGGCGTAGCCATCCTCTTGCAGCTCGATCAGGCGCACGACACCCGAAGGCACCATGCGCGCTTCGGACATCAACTCGATCTCCTTGCCTTCCTTCTTGGTCATGCCTTTCAGCGTGTTGCCGCAGGCCGAGAAGGTGAGCTCGTCGATCTCCAGCGACATGGCCGAGATGCGGTCCTTCACCGGCGAGGTATCGCTGCGCAGCATGTGCAGTCCGGGCCCGTAAGCCACCACTTCGATCTCCACGGCCTCGCCCTTGGACGCGTAGTAGCTCTTGACGTTCTGCACGTTGTTGAGCGCCATATTGATGCGCGCAGGATCGTTCTCGTCGACGTGCACGGCAACTTTGTGCACCTGCTCGCCCGCCATAGCCGGCAGGCTTTGCACGGCCTGTCCGGCAAACAGCAGACCGCTCACAACGAGTCCGAGGGCAAGGCTGAGAATAGACCTGGGCATTCAATTTCCTCCGAGTTCCGTTTGTTTCTATTGTCTGCAGAAGGCGGACTGACATCGCGCACAGTCTAGACAGCCGCGCCGCAATTGTGAGATAACATATTCGTGCATTCAAATATAAATATAAGAACTCCTGCCGGAAGATTTCTCGGCAGTTGAGCCGAAGGGAGTTGGCCCCCGTTGCGGCCAGTGCAGACCGCCGGCGCGGTTCGCCCGATGGCGAGGTCCTGGCGTCGACCGCTGCTTTGCCGAGAACGGGGAACGCTTGGATTGAACGTGCTCGGACACAAATCGTGGGCGCTATTCTCGGTCGCGATGCTGTCGGCGATCGCCGGGTGCGGCTCTGCGCAGGCCGGCGATGTGAGAATTGGCATTCTGGCCTATCGCGGCGAGCAGCGGGCCCTGGACCGCTGGCAGCCCACGGCCGACTATCTCACGCAATCCATCCCCGGCGTAAACTTCAAGATTGAACCTCTGAGCCTCGAAGGCGTCGCTGCGGCCTTGGAAGAAGACCGCATCGACTTTCTTTTCACCAACCCCGGCAACTATGTCGCCAATGCCGACCGCTTTGAACTCGCGCCCATCGCGACCGTGAAAACCGACCTGGCGGGCAAGCGGGAGACCGGCAATCGCTTCGGCGCGGTAATTTTCTGCCGCAGCAGCGCCAAGGACATTCAGGCGATCGGTGACCTGCGGGGAAAGTCGCTGGCGGCGGTTTCACCGGATGCCTTCGGCGGTTTTCTCGTCGCCGGGGAAACATTGCTGCGGCATGGCGTTGATCCTTATCGCGAGATCGAGCCCCTCAGGTTTCTCGGCCTGCCGCAAGACCGCATCGTGACCGCCGTACTGTCGGGGTCGGCGGACGCCGGTGTCGTTAGAACCGGCGTTCTCGAGGCCATGGTGGCGGAGAAGGCGCTCGACCCGGATGCGATCCGCATTCTCAACGCGCAAAACGTCGCGGGTTTCGACTTCCTGCTCTCATCCGACCTTTACCCGGAGTGGGTCTTTGCGGCGGCGCGCCATGCGCCTTCAACGCTGCGCAACGAGGTCGCTTTGGCGCTCCTTTCGATGGCGGCGGACCACCAGGCGGCGCGCAGCGGCAACTATGCGGGCTGGACGACCCCGATGAACTACGGCGCAGTGCGTCGCCTCTTCTCGACGATTGAACAAGCCCGTCCCCGCCCCGAAACCTCTGGACAGATGCCGCTTCTCATGGCCATGGCCTTCGCCCTGCCCTTGGGCCTGTTCGTCCTTGTCTGGTGGCGGCTACGGCCACTGCCGCGACGCCAAACCGCAGTCGCGGAGTCACCGCTCCAGAAAACAGAGCACCTGGACCTTTCCGCCTACCGCCTGACGCCCCGCGAGCAGCAGGTACTCGACCGGATCCTGGCGGGCGAGACCAACAAGGAGATCGCCCTGAACCTCGGAATCAGCCCCAAAACGGTTGAGTTCCATCGCACGCACATCATGCAGAAGACCAAGGCGGGCTCCGTCGCCCAACTGGTGCAGATCGTGCTGGGATCGCCCGAAAACCAGCAAAACTCCGCCGCCACCTAGGGAATACCCTGGCAAAGCGCGGCATCGCCCGAGCTATCGATGCCCTCTCCCCGCCCCGCATACTGGCGGCCGCCCCTGCCGCCCAGAGAGCACGGGCTGCAACGAAAAACGGGAGGGAAGAATGAAACGGCCTTTTACCGCCGCCGCGCTGATCATGGGCCTCGCCCTGGGCAGCGGCACTGCCGGCGCCGCAGAGACTGACCCCGGCCTTGCCAAGGACTACCGCAGCTTTCATCCGGACGGCACAATCGCCTATGGCCAGATCGGTGACAGCTACACAGCCGATCTGGTCATGTACCTGGCCGGCAATCAGTTCATGGTGATGGAGGAGCTGATCAGGGACTTCCACGCCAAGAACAGCGACATCGGCACGATCTACGTGGAGACGATTCCGCCGGGCCAGATTCTGCAGCAGCAGCTGCTCAAACAGGGCGAAGTCGAAGGCCAGAAGACCGCGCAAAACCCTGACCTCTACGCCAGCGTCAATCTGGGTCATCTGAAACAGTTGAAGGCGGAGGGCGTCATGGACGTCTTTGCGACCTACATCCACAACAAGCTCGAGCTGATGGTCGCCGAGGGCAATCCGAAGCAGATCAAAGGGCCGGAGGACCTGGCCCGGGACGACCTGGTGCAGTCGCACCCCAACCCGCTGACCGAAGGCATCTTCAAGTTCTACGGCGCCCAAATGCTGCGTGACATGAACCTCTACGAGAAGGTCACCGGCAACGCCGAGTGCAAGAGCTGCTGGGCCATCGAGGGAAAGACCTGGTTCACCCAGCGCCACCACCGCGAAACGCCTCACCGGATCGAGCAGGGGGAGGCCGACGTCGGGATCGTGTGGACCAGTGAAGTGCTCCATGCGAAGGCCGAAGGCCGTCGTGTCGACGGCGTTGCCATCCCCGCGCCGCTCAACATGTCGTCGAAGGTCAACTACGCGATCGGGCCGCTGAAGACCGGACGCAATCCCTACAACGCCACGCGCTTTCTCGCCTACCTGGCGACCAAGGAGGCTCAGGACATCTACGAGTCCTATGGCTTTGTCGCCGCCGCGCCGGAAGAACTGGTGCTGCGTCCCATCCCCGGCGAGTAGCAGCCACCGCTCAGCCGCTTCGTAGGATCCGGTCCTGCTCCGCCCCGTCAGGGGCCGGCAGGACCGGACCTCGAGGCGAAGGCTATTGTCGTTGCCTGTTCCACGCGGCACCCTGCCCTCCTCAGGGACCGCGCAACACATCGGAACAAGATCGACCTCATGGCCAAGAAGCCCCGCTCCTACAAGCCGGTCTCCGGCTTCGTGCTGCCGCGCTTTGCCGGCATCCCCACCTTTATGCGCCTGCCGCACGTGCCGCTGGAGGAGGTCGCGGCCGCCGGCGACATCGATATCGGCCTCATCGGCGTGCCCTGGGACGGCGGCACCACCAACCGCGCCGGCGCCCGCCACGGCCCGCGCCAGATCCGCGATCTCTCGACCCTGATGCGCAACGTGCATCACGTCAGCGGCATCAAGCCCTTCGAGATGGCGAACTGCGCCGACCTGGGCGACACGCCGGTCAACCCCATCGATCTGAACGATTCCATCGCGCGCATCGAGGCCTTCTACCGCGAGGTTCACGACGCCGGCGTGCTGCCGCTCTCGGCGGGCGGCGATCACCTGATCACCCTGCCGATCATGCGCGCCATCGCAAGCCGGCGCCCGGTCGGCATGGTGCACTTCGATGCGCATACCGACACCAACGACCGCTATTTCGGCGAACACAAGCTGACCCACGGCACGCCCTTCCGCCGCGCCATCGAGGAAGGCCTGCTCGATCCCAGGCGAACGGTGCAGATCGGCATCCGCGGTTCGCTCTACACTGCCCAGGACATGGACTGGGGCGACGAACAGGGCATCCGCGTCATCACCATCGAGGAGTACTTCGACCTGGGCGTCGAGGCGGTGATCGCCGAGGCCCGGCGGGTGGTCGGCGACGGCCCCACCTACCTTTCCTTCGACGTCGACGGCCTGGACCCGGTCTACGCTCCGGGCACCGGCACGCCGGAGATCGGCGGCTTCACCACCCACGAGGCCCAGCGCATGATCCGGGGCCTGCGCGGCGTTAACCTTATCGGCGCCGATGTGGTGGAAGTGGCCCCGCCTTTCGACCCTTCCGGCGCCACCGCCCTGGTCGGCGCAACGCTTATGTATGAGATTCTCTGTCTGCTCGCGGAAATCGTCGCAAATAAGTAAAAAATCCCTTAAAATACAAGGCAGTGATAGAGGTCTTGGTTAACGCCCCCCGGGGCTGAGTGGCTGGCGGGAAATCGAGGGGCGGTCCGGCCGGTACAGGAAGAAGCCACAACAGCAAGAGGCGAAGATGCACAGGCAAACGAGGAACAGGAAGCAGGCGCAGGCGCGCGCCGTGGCGGCCTCCGCCCGGCGGCAGTCGGCGCTGCTCGGCGTTGTCATCACCATCCTGATGGCCCTGCTGCTTTTCATGTGGGCCGAGCAGGCGCGCGCCGCCGTGGGCAGCGCGGTCATTACCAACAAGCAGGCCGAAGAAACCCTCGCCATGGCCAAGTCGCCGCGCGAGGTCTTCGTCGGCCGCTGGTACGGCGAAGACAAGACGGCCGGCGCCGTCACCAAGCGCTGGCTGGTCGACGCCTTCCCCGACGGCGTCTTCCGCATCACCTTCCGCTTCTACGAGGAAGACGGCAGCTACCGCGAGCAGATCGAAGTCGGCGAATGGGGCATTTCCGGCCCGGTCTACTTCCTCTCGACCAAGGGCTGGGTCGATGACGGCATGTTCCTGAAGGCCGACACCAGCAACGGCCAGCTCTACGACGCCTACAAGATCCTGAAGCTGGAGCAGCAGGTCTTCGAGTACGAGCACTTCGTGAACGGCAACCGTTACCAGGTGCGCCGCGTCGACACCGGCTT
>JBNKHC010000238.1:0-34038 GCA_050290145.1 Kiloniellaceae bacterium
CCTGCTCGCCGCCGCGCCGGAGGAGGAGATCGGCGACATCGTCGAGGAACGCCACGGCACCGCGCAGCTCGACGACGACCAGGAGCACATCGCCCTGCTGGCCATGGAAAAGGACATGATCGCGGTCCCGGTGCTGGACAAAGCCGGCCGCCTGGTGGGCGCGGTGCCGCCGGATGCCCTGCTCGATATCCTGCGTCACGAGCACATGGAAGACCTGCAGCGCCTGGCCGGCATCCAGCGCCATGCCGAAGGCGCGGCGCAGGCCCTGGAGGCGCCGATCCACGACCGCGTGCGCCGCCGCCTGCCCTGGCTCGTCGTCGGCCTTGTGGCCTCCACCGCGGCGACGGCGGTGGTCGCCCTCTTCGAGGACACCCTCAATGCCGACGTCACCGTCGCCTTCTTCGTGCCGGCGCTGGTCTACATCGCCGGGGCGATCGGCACCCAGGCGGTCTCCGTGGCGGTGCGCGCCCTCTCGGTCGTGGAGGTGGGGCTGGTCCGCCTGGTGCGCGACGAGCTGATCATCGGCCTGACCATCGGCTTGGCCATGGGCCTGCTCTCCGCCCTGCCGGTCTACCTGGTGTTCGGCGACGGCCCCCTGGCGGTGGCGCTGGGGCTGGCGGTGCTGGGGGCGGGCACGGTCTCGGCGGTGGTCGGCTTCGGCCTGCCCTGGGCCTTCCAGCGCTTCGGCTTCGACCCGGCGCTGGGCAGCGGCCCGGTCTGCACCATCATTCAGGACGTGGCCAGCCTCGCGATCTACTTCGCACTCGTCACCCTGGTGGTCATCTAGGTCCCTCCAGGGCGACGACCGCGGGCGGGGGCGGTCCCCCTCCAAGGGCCCGCCAAAGATCGATGGCCCAAATGTCATCGCTTCGACATTTCTCTTGCCACCGATCTGTGCCAGACTTCTGCGCGAGAGCCGCAGAATCTCTCGATCCGGCCCTTTTTCGGGCAAGACATTGCGGGGCGGTATGGTGGTTGGTGACGATGAAGCCGGTGCGGAGCGAGAGGCGGCCACGAAGTTCGTGGACCTGATCCACAGCGACCACAGCGAGCTGCGCGAGCTGCTCGACAGGCTGGGCAATGCCATCGCGGCGGGCGACATGAGCCTCGCCAAGCAGACTCTGCTGCGGTTCCAGGTCTGGGAGGAGCGCCACTTCGCGACCGAAGAGGACGCCATGCGCAGCTTCGGCTTTCCGGCCTACGAGTCGCACTGCGACCACCACGAGAGCCTGCGCGACAGCCTGGCGGCCATCGGCCGCTTCCTGCTGCTGGAAGAGCCCAGTGCTGTGCACGACAGTATCGTCGACTACGTCGAGCAGACGCTGGCCCACGTGGAGGAACTGGACCGCCCTCTGGAAGCCTTCCTGCGCGCCGTGACCGCCTAGCCTTTCCAGGCGCGCGAGACCTTTACCGCTTCATCGAACTTGGCCAGCAGGCCGCCGCGCGCTGCGGCCGGCCGCACCACCCGCGCCGCGCCGCCTTCCGGCAGGCTTCGGCCATAGGCCCGGGCCGCCAGTTTCGCGGTGCCGCTGCCGGTCAGCTCGGCGTTGGTCGAGACCTTGAGCTCGCGCTCCAGAATGTCGGCGAGAAACTGCAGGAAATAGGGATTGGCCGACATGCCGCCGTCGATGGACAGCGGACCGCTGGCCGGCAGCAGGCTGCTCATGGCCTGGACCACCTCGGCGGCGCGGCAGGCCACTCCCTCCAGGATGGATTTCATCAACTCCGCCGGGCCGTGGTCGATGGAAAGCCCGACCCAGGTGCCGCGCGCCTGGCGGTCCCAGTGCGGGCAGGCGAGGCCGGAAAGCGCGGGCACGAAGGCGAGGCCGCTTTCCAGGGCCGGCGGCTCCGCCAGGCGGTTCAGCCAGTCGAAGTCCTGGAAGAGGCCGAGGCCACGCCCCCAATTGACCGCGGCGCTGGCCGAATAGACGCCGCCGTCCAGGGCGTAGACCGGTTTCTCGCCGGCCAGCTGCCAGGCCACGGTGGGCAGCAGGCCCTTGTCCGGCGCGCGCAGGATCTCCGCGCCGGTCAGCATGAGCACGAAGGCGCCGGTGCCGAAGGTGATCTTCACGTCGCCGGCCTGGCGGCAGCCGTGGCCGTAGAGCGCGGCCTGCTGATCGACGAGGCTGGCGGTCACCGGCACCGCCTTGCCCTTGACCTCCAGCGTGCCGAAGTCGCCGGTGGTTGGCACGATCTGCGGCAGGGCGGCGAGCGGCACACCGAAGAGGCGGCAGAGCTCCTCGTCCCACTGGCCGGTCTCCAGGTTCATCAGGGAGGTGCGCGAGGCGGTGGTGATGTCGGTGACGCAGCGCCCGGTCAGGCGGTCCAGGAAGAAGGCGTCGGTGGTGCCCAGGCGCAGCTTGCCCTGGTTCAGCAGGCGCCGGGCCTCCGGCAGGTTCTCCACGATCCAGGCCAGCTTGGCGGCGGAGAAGTAAGCGTCCAGCGGCAGGCCGGCGCGTTCCAGGGTCAGCGCCTCGGCGCCCTCGGCCTTCAGCCCGACGATGGTCTCCGCCGTGCGGCTGTCCTGCCAGACGATGACCGGCGAGACGGCTTCCTTGGTTTCGGCGTGCCAGGCCAGGCAGCTTTCCCCCTGGTTGTCGATGCCGAAGGCTTCCGGCGCCTCGATCGCCTCGGCGCAGGCGCGGAGGCTGGCGATCAGCTCTTCCGGGTCGTGCTCGACCCAGCCGGGCTGCGGATAGATCTGGCGGTGCTCCACCGCCTTGACCACGCGTGCGCTGCCGTCGGCTTCCAGGGCCAGGGCGCGGGTGCTGGTGGTGCCTTGATCGATGGCGGCGATGGTCATGTCACGCGACCTCGGACAAGCTGAGAGAGAGGGTCTCGCCGCGCACCTTGGCGACCGCATCATGCAGCGGCAACAGCACCCGGCGTTCCGGCAGCAGGGAAAGGGTTTTGGACCAGACGACGGTGTCGCCGTCGCGCAGCTCCAGCCGGCCGCCGGTGGCCTGGGTCACGCGCAGCTGCAGATGGGTCAGGGCGCCGTCGCTGAAGGGCAGGGCGATGCGCTGGGGCAGCGCCAGCTTGATCGCCGGATGGTCGACGACGACCTCCAGGTATCGCTCGGCGGCGGGCAGTCTGCCGGCCAGGCTGTCGGCCAGGACGTCGCCGGCGGCGACGCCTTCCTGCCAGCTCCAGCCCGCGGTCTCCACCGGGCGCAGCAGGTTGCCGGCGGCGAAGAAGTCCGGGTCGGAGCAGCGTCCGAACTGATCGACCCTGGGGCCGCCGCTGCCGCTGTCCAGCTCCAGATGGCCCAGACGGCAGAGCGTCGCCTCCGGCGTGAAGGCGCCGGTAACGATGACGCCGTCGCAGTCCAGCTCACGTTCCGCACCGCCGGGGCCGCGCAGGGTCACGCCCTCGACCCGGCCCTTGCCGTGGATGGCGAGAAGTTGCGTGTCGAGATGCAGCGGAATGCCGAAGAGGCGCGGCAGGACCTGAACGAAGCTGCGCGCGGTGATTCTTGCGCCGGGCTCGATCATCGCCACGGGACGGATGCCCGCGTGGCGGCAGGTGAGGATGGCCGAGAAGGACACCAGCTCGCTGCCCAGGATCACCGGCCGCGCGAAGGGGCGCTTGCCGGCCAGGTAGACCATGGACTGCAGCGCCCCGGTGGAGATGACGCCCAGCGGGCGCTGGCCGCCGATGAAGCGGGCCGCGCGGCTGGTCTCGCGCACGCCGGTGGCCAGCAGCACCTTTTGGGCGGTCAGCTCGGCCCTGCCCTGCGGCGTCGAGAGAGAGAGCTTCGGCCCCGGGGCGATGGCGGTGACGGTGGTCTGCGGATAGATGTCGACGCCGGCGGCCTCGGCACGGTCCACCAGGCGCCGGGCGTAGTCGGGGCCGCGCAGCAGGCGGTGGAACTCGCGCAGGCCGAAGGGATAGTGGCCGCAGTGGCGCGGGATGCCGCCGGCCTGGGGCTCGCGGTCCAGCACCGCGAGGGAGGCGACGCCGCGCTGCTTCAGCCGGGTGGCGGCGGCGAGCCCCGCCGGGCCGCCGCCGACGACGGCGACCTCGACCGCCTGGGGCAGGGCCTTGGGATCACTCGGCATCGCGATCGTCCTCCGCCAGGGGCCTGTCGAAGCGCCCCTCGGTGATCTCGGAGAGCGCGCCCAGGCAGTAGAAGCCCTGGCAGCGCCCCATGGTGACGCGGGTACGGCGCTTCAGGCCGGAAAGGCTGTGCGCGGCCAGCGGGCCCTCCAGCGCCGCCTCGACCTCGCGCCGGGTGACCAGCTCGCAGTGGCAGACGATGCCGCCGTTGTCGGGCCGGGCCCAGGCGCGCTCGGCATAGTCGGTCAGCACGCCGGCCCGGGGCCAGGCGGCCTCCGGCGGCGGGGTGTAGCTGTCGCCGAAGGACTCCAGCAGGCGGTGGACCTCGCGCGCCAGGCCGAGGGCGCTGCTGAGCCCCGTCGAGCGGATGCCGCCGACGGTGATGTAGCGCCGCGCCGCCTCCGCCTTCACCTGGTAGTCCTTGTGCTCGCTGGCCGGGCGCAGGCCGGCGTAGGTGGCGGTGACGGGCACTCCGGCCAGGGCGGGCAGCATCTCGATGCCCTTGTTGCGCAGCATCTCCAGTGTCGCGCCGTCGGTCGAGGCGTCGTCACGGCTGTCCTGGTCTTCCGCCGTCGGCCCGACCAGCAGGTTGCCGAAGCTGGTGCGGCAGATGACCACGCCTTTGGTCTTGGCGGTCGGCACCGGCAGGATGATGGACTGGGCGAGCCTGGCCGCCGCCTTGTCGAAGACCACGAACTGGCCCTTGCGCGGGCGGATGGTGAAGCCGCTTGCGCCCAGCAGGCGCTGGTCGACGACGTCGCCGTACAGCCCGGCGCAGTTGACCACGGTACGGCTGCGCAGCGGCCCGCCGGAGGTCTCCAGCTCCCAGGTCTCCCCGTCGAAGGTCCCGCCCAGCACCTCGCAGCCGCGCCGGCAGGCGGCGCCATTCTCCAGGGCCTGCTGCAGGTAGACGGTGGGGGCGCTCCAGGGGTCGATGACGTATTCGCGCGGCACCCGGAAGCCGGCCCGCAGCCGGGGCGAGAGCTGCGGCTCCAGGGCCAGGATTTCCGCCCGGCTCAGCGCCGCGACGTCGTCGACTCCGTTGGCCCTGGCCTGCTCCATCAGGGCCGGCAGCCGGGCCTCCTCCTCCTCGTTCCAGGCCAGCACCAGGGCCCCGCAGGCGAGCAGCGGCAGGTTCAGCCGCTCGCGGATCTCCAGGTATTCGCGGTAGCCGGCGGCGATGCAGCGCTGCTCCAGGGAGTCGGGCGGCGCATCGAATCCGGTGTGCAGGATGCCGCTGTTGCCCTTGCTGGCGCCGTCCAGGATGTCGCTCGCCTTCTCGACGACCACCACCCGGGCGCCCTCCAGGGCCAGCCGCCGCGCCACGGCGCAGCCCACGACCCCGGCGCCGACGACCGCGACGTCGCAGGTCTCTCCCCGGGGGGGCGGGCGGTCTGCCGGGGCGTCTGGCATGGCGGCGGCGAGGTCCTCGTGGCTCACGGCGGCGGGGAAGCGATCCCGCAGCGCCGGGCGGCTTTCGGAATTTACGCTTGCCCCGCAAAGAGCAGCCGCCTACCGTACTCAAGCCTGCCCTTTCGGTCAATAGAATGGCGAGCAAGTGAACACAAAAGATCAAAGTAAAATCAAAAACTTGCGAGATACTTTGTGGGTTCGGGCATTGCGAAGTAATGCCTATGTTCAAACCTTTGCGCGCATTCGGGCGGGAGGTTGCCCTTGAGGAGCAAGACGCGCCCCCTCGGGCCCAAGCTGCGCCAGGAGAAGATCGCCGAGGCCGTGCGCCGCCACGGCAAGGTCAGCGTCGAGCAGCTCGCGGCCCGCTTCAAGACCTCCCACGAGACCATCCGCCGGGACCTGACCGCCCTGGCGGAGACCGGCAGCGTCCAGAAGTTCCACGGCGGCGCCAAGCTGCCGGGCCGCCAGGAGGAAGGGCCGTTCCGCGAGCGCATGACCCTCAACGCGGTGGCCAAGCGCGTGATCGCGGAAAAGGCGGCGCGCCTCATCGCCCCCGGGGACACGATCTTCATCGACACCGGCTCCACGACCCTGATGTGCGCCGAGGAGATCGCCAAGATAAGCGGCCTGACGGTAATCACCAATTCCACACGCATCGCGGCGGTATTGTCTGAGCGCGGCAACCGAGCGGTGATTTTTCTGCTGGGCGGCCGTTTCGACGGCGATAACCAGGAAACTGTCGGTCCAACGGCGATTTCCGAGATTCAATCGTTCCATGCCGACCACGCCCTGATTACCATCGGTGCCTTGGACGCGGCGGCCGGCGCCACGGACTTCAACTTCGACGAGGCCCAGGTGGCCCGGGCGATGATGGAGAACGCCGACAACCTGATCGTGGTGGCCGATGCGTCGAAGTTTCAGCGCCGGGCGGCCTTCGCGGTCTGCCCGCTGGAGCGCATCGGCGCGCTGGTCAGCGACCGCCGGCCGGCGGGTGTGCTGCAGACGGAACTGGCGGCGGCGCAGGTGCCGGTCCATTGACGAGGGGGATGGCGACAGAGACTTAGAGAGACATCTACCGGCCGGGCGCACAACCGCGCCAAGGGGCATCCGCCCGAGGGGAACCTTGGGGGCCGGTATGTGTGATGGGCTTCCCCGAGCTCGCTTCGTGGCCTTCGGGCCGCGTCCAAGTGAAGTGAGATTTCGGGTCAGATCGAAAGGTCACGTTTGGGGGAGGCTGGGTAACAAAATGAATCCGTATGAAACAGGAGAAGGCAATGACGAAGAAGTCACAACCTAGCAAGGCAGGGAAGGCGGCCGACAAGACGGTCAACACGGGGCGCCGTTCATTCTTGAAGAACGCCGGTGTCGGCGGCACGGCGGTGGCCGCCTCGACCCTGGCGGCCCCTTACGTTCATGCCCAGAGCGCGCCGATCAAGTGGCGCCTGCAGACCTACTCCGGCGCGCCGCTGGGCGCCCACGTCATCAAGCCGCAGATCGAGGCCTTCAACAAGGCGGCGAACGGCGAGATGGAGATCGAGCTCTACTACGCCGACCAGCTGGTGCCGACCTCGGAGCTGTTCCGCGCCCTGCAGAACGGCACCATCGACGCGGTGCAGAGCGACGACGCCACCATGGCCTCGCCGGTCGACATCTCCGTCTTCGGCGGCTACTTCCCGTTCTCCACGCGCTACAGCCTGGACCTGCCGGTGCTGTTCCAGCGCTACGGCCTGAATGAAATCTGGAAGGAAGCCTACGACGAGGTCGAGGGTGTCGAATGGCTCAGCGCCGGCGCCTGGGATCCGCTGCACATCTTCACCAAGGAGCCGATCAACTCCCTGGCCGACATGAACGGCAAGCGCGTTTTCGGCGTGCCGACGGCCGGCCGCTTCCTGGCCCGCTACGGCCTCATCCCGGTCACCGTTCCCTGGGACGACGTGGAGGTCGCGATCCAGACCGGTGAGCTGGACGGTGTCGCCTGGTGCGGCTTTACCGAGGCCTACGAGGTGGGCTGGGCCGATGTCTGCAACTACGCGCTGCTCAACAACGTGACCGGCGCCTGGTGCGGCTCCTACTTCGCCAACACCGACTCCTGGGCGAAGGTGCCGGACCACCTGAAGGAGCTGTTCCTCATCACCTGCGACCAGTCGCACTATTACCGCAACGTCTGGTACTGGGGCGGCGAGGCACAGCTGCGCGCCGAAGGCAAGAAGATGGAGCTGACCACCATTCCGGCCGAGGAATGGGACCAGGTGGTCAAGGACGCCGAGGAGTTCTGGGACGAGTTGGCCTCGGTCTCTCCGCGTGCGGCCCGCGTCATCGATACCTTCAAGAAGTACAACGCCACCATGGAAAAGGTCGGCGTTCCCTACCGCTACTCCTGATCCCTACGATCAGCGGGTTTCAAAAGGGCGGCCGCCGGAGCGATCCGGCGGCCGCTTTTTTTGCGATGCGGCATTGCCCTGGTGCTTTCATCTCCTAGGCGCCGAATAAGCGTCTTGAACCATTGTGTTGCCTAACGCGCTGATGCGGGAGTACGGTTAGAACAACAAGAACCGGCTGCAGACCAGGAAGCCGGAGATCGGGAGGTCAGGCCGATGTGCCATATCTTCGCGGGCCAGGATCCGGCCAATTACCAGAACGTCACGCGCTCCATCCGGCTTGCCGGGCACGCGACCAGCGTGCGGCTTGAGAACCGCTTTTGGGAGATAATCGACGTCATCGCCGATGAGCAGGGCCTTTCCACGCCGCAACTGCTCTCGAAAATCTACGATGAAGCCCTGGAGTTGCAGGGGGAGGTGTCGAATTTCGCCTCTCTGCTGCGCTGTGCCTGCACGCTCTACCTGGAACAGCCGGCCCACGTGATTGCAGAAGCCAACGCGGAGATGGCGCGGGCGGTCTGACCGCTGGAGTTTTCCCGCCGGATGGGGCTCCGTTCCTAACGGCGGCGTAGTATTGGGCTAATACCACATACCCTGTTTCAGCATGGTACTGATTTGTGACGGCCGGCTCTCGCCGGCCGCTGCGGACGCACGCGCACTGCATGACAAAGCAGGGAGTTTGGAGTGACGAAGCTCATTCACACGATGATCCGGGTTCTCGACGAGCAGCGCTCGGTCGATTTCTACGCCAAGGCCTTCGGCATGAAAGTCTCACGACGTCTGGATAAGGACAGCTTCACGCTGGTTTACCTGAGAGGCGAGGAGACGGACGCCGAAATCGAGCTCACCATCAACAAGGGCCGCGAGGAAGACTACTCCCACGGCGACGGCTACGGCCATGTCGCCTTCGTGGTCGACGACCTGGAGGCCGAGCACGCGCGCTTCGAGGCGGAAGGCTTCGAGCCGCAAAAGCTTGTGACTTTCCGCGACGGTGACGAGCTGATCGCGAAGTTCTTTTTCGTCACGGATCCCGATGGATACAAGATCGAGGTGCTGCAGCGCCACGGCCACTACCAATAAGCAACAAACCAAGATGACGGATGGGAGGAGATTGAAATGGCGGAAAGGCTTGAAGAAGCGGGCCTGACACGGCGCGCATTGCTGAAACAGAGCGTCGCGCTGGGCGCCTTCGTAGTCGGCGGTGGCTTCATCGCCGCACCGGATGCGGCCTGGGCCATGGAGGTCACGCACCTGCAGCCGGAGACGATGGCGACGCTTGTCCAGATGGCGCGCGACATCTATCCGCACGACCACGTCGCGGACCAGTTCTACGCCGCGGCCGTCAAAGGCTACGACAGTGAAGAAACGGCCCAGGTGGTCGAAGCCGGCGTGGCGACGCTTGATGCGGCGGCGCAGGGCAAGGGCTTCGGCCGCTACCTGGAAGTCGGTTGGGAGCGTGACCGTGTCGATATTCTGCGCGGTATGGAGGATAGCGAATTCTTCCAGAGGATCCGGGGCGGTTTGGTGACCGGACTCTATAACCAGAAAGCGGTCTGGCCGCTGTTCGGTTACGAAGGTGAGAGCTACTCCAAGGGTGGCTACATCGATCGTGGCTTCAACGATATCAACTGGCTTTAGGGAGACGACCGATGACCGCACCTTTCGACCTGAACGACGATAGCGTCATCGTCGTCATCGGCACCGGCGCCGGCGGCGGCGTCCTGTCCAACGAGTTGGCGCAACGGGGCATCAGCGTGGTCGCCCTGGAAGCCGGGGGCCGCTATCTGCCGGACGATTACATCAACGACGAGTGGGAGAGCTTCGGCCAGCTTGCCTGGCTCGACACCCGGACGACCAGCGGCGATTGGCGCGTCGCCAAGGATTTCTCCGGCCTGCCGGCCTGGATCGTGAAGGCTGTCGGCGGGACGACCATTCACTGGGCCGGCGCCTCGCTCCGCTTCCAGCCGCACGAGTGGAAGGCGAAGACGACCTATGGCGCGGTTCAGGGGGCAAACCTGCTGGATTGGCCGATCGACGGGGAGGAAATGGCCCCCTGGTACGAAAAGGCCGAGACGAAGCTGGGGGTGACCCGCACCGGCGGCCGGGCCGGCCTGCCGGGCTGCAACAACTACAAGGTCTTCGAGGCCGGCGCTAAGAAGCTGGGCTACAAGGAAGTGCATACCGGTCGCATGGCGATCAACTCCGCCGACTACGACGACCGCATCGCCTGTCAGCAGACCGGCTTCTGCTTCCAAGGCTGCAAGTGGGGCGCCAAGTGGTCCGCGGCCTACACCGACATTCCCCGCGGCGAGGCGACCGGCAATCTGGAGGTGCGTGAGCGTGCCCACGTGCTGCAGATCGAACACGATGCCTCCGGCAAGGTGACCGGCGTCGTCTATGCCGATGCCGATGGCAATCAACACAGGCAGAAGGCGCGCGCCGTCTGCGTCGCCGGCAACTCCTTCGAGAGCCCGCGGCTGCTGTTGAATTCGGCGAGCGCGATGTTCCCGGACGGACTCGCAAATTCCTCGGGCCAGGTCGGGCGCAACTACATGCGGCACATGACCGGATCGGTCTATGCGACCTTCGACAAGCCGGTGAAGATGTGGCGCGGTACGACCATGGCCGGCATCATCCAGGACGAGGCGCGTCACGATCCCGCGCGCGGTTTCGTCGGCGGCTATGAGATGGAGACGCTGGCCCTGGGCCTGCCGTTCATGGCGGCCTTCCTGGACCCGGGCGCCTGGGGGCGGGAGTTCACCACGGCGCTGGATTCCTACGAGAACATGGCCGGCATGTGGCTGGTCGGCGAAGACATGCCGCAGGAAACCAACCGCGTCACCCTGAACCACGACGTGAAGGACCAATACGGCCTGCCGGTGCCCGACGTCCACTTCGACGATCACCCGAACGATATCGCCATGCGCACGCATGCCTATCGCCAGGGTGCGGCGGTCTATGACGCGGTCGGCGCGACGCGGACTTTCCCGACGCCGCCTTATCCCTCGACCCACAATCTGGGCACCAACCGCATGTCGGAGAACCCGCGCGACGGCGTGGTGAACAAGTGGGGCCGTACCCACGACATCCCCAACCTCTTCGTCTCCGACGGCAGTCAGTTCACCACCGGGGCTGCGGAGAACCCGACGCTCACGATTGTCGCCCTGGCGATCCGCCAGAGCGACCACATCGCCGGGGCGATGGCGAGAGGTGAGCTGTAAGGGAGCTGTGGTCCCGGGGCAAAGGCCTGCCTCCCTGGCGCACCTCCTGATCCTTTCCGATCCGGAGTCTTTCGGGGCGGCCGCCGGTTTTCCGGCGGCCGCTTTCGCTTTTCGGGCTTGAGGCAGGTCAATGACCTTGCCTCGGCGAATGGGCATTGATTAGCCTTACAGGGTGGACTCTGAAAAAGGGGAGTGACTCAATGCCTTCGAAACCGACGAAGAAGGGGGCGGCCGGCGCCCCGGCAGCGGGAGGATTCTCCACCCAGGGGTTCGACAGCCTGGTGCAGGCCAATGCCAAGGCTGCCGAAATCTGGCTCGAGTCCTGGGCCAAGCTGGCCGGCGAGTCGGCCAGCTTCGTGACCCGGCGCTGGAAGCAGGACATGGACCTGATCGAGAAAATCTCTGCCTGCAAGACCCCGGTCGAACTGCTGCAGCTGCAGAGCGAATTCATGCAGCGCGCCCTGGTGGACTACATGAAGGAAGCCACGCGGATCGGCGACATGGAGACCGACGCCGGCGTGTCGGAGATCGAGGCGCTGGACGAGGGCGTGCGGGAAGCCAGCGAAGAGGTGAAAGGCGGGAAGCGCAAGTGAACCTGCCGGAAACAGCAGCCGCGCCGCAGCCGGATTTGGCGCGATGACGGATGCCGAAACCTCCGGCCTGCCGGAGGAGCTGGATCCTCTGCAAATTGCGCGCGAACAGTTCAATCGCGCGCGCGCCCACCTGGAAGGCTTCAAGCGCGGCCTCATCGAATTCTTCGAGGTGCCGAAGCGCACCATCTCGGTCTGTTTCCCGGTGGAGATGGAAGACGGCTCGGTGCGCACCTTCCACGGTTACCGTGTGCTGCACAACCGCGTCATGGGCCCGGGCAAAGGGGGTATCCGCTACCACCCGGAGCTGACCCGGCATGAGGTCGCGGCCCTGGCCGCGCTCATGACCTGGAAGTGCGCCATCGTGAAGGTGCCCTTCGGCGGTGCCAAGGGTGGCGTGGTCTGCGACCCCAAGGAGCTGAGCGAGATCGACCTGCGCCGCATCACCCGCCGCTTCATCCACGAGCTGGGCGACAACATCGGCCCGCACACCGACGTGCCGGCGCCCGACCTCTACACCGACGAACAGACCATGGCCTGGATCTACGACACCTACGACATCCTGCATCCGGGCAGCAACAACCGGCCGGTGGTGACCGGCAAGCCGCTCGACCTGGGCGGCTCCGTGGGACGGCGCGAGGCGACGGGCTACGGCGCCTTTCTGGTGACCGAGCGTTTTCTGGAGCTGGCGCCGCCGCCGGGCTTCGGCGGCCTGAAGGGCGCGCGCGTCGCCATCCAGGGCTATGGCCAGGTCGGCGTGGCGGCGGCCGAGGCCTTCCACAATGCCGGCGCCAGCATCGTCGCGCTCAGCGATTCCCAGGGGGCGATCTACGACGAGGAAGGGCTCGACCTGGAGGCGGCGGCGGCGCAGAAGCGCGAGCACGGCACCCTGGTCGGCCTGCCGGAGAGCCGCACCCTGACCAACGAGGACCTGCTGGCCCTCGACTGCGACATCCTCATCCCGGCGGCGCTGGGCAACCAGATCCGCAGCGACAACGCCGGGGCCGTGCAGGCCAAGTTGATCGTGGAGGCGGCCAACGCGCCGGTCACGCCGGCGGCCGACGACATCCTCTCCGCCCGTGGCATTACCGTGCTGCCGGACATCCTGGTCAACGCCGGCGGCGTCACGGTCAGCTACTTCGAGTGGGTCCAGAACATCGAGAACGAGGAGTGGGAGCTGGAGGAGGTGAACCGCCGGCTGCGTCACCGCCTGCGCCGCGGCGTCGACAGCGTGGTGGAGTGCTGGCGGGAGATCAAGGGCGGCGCAACCCTGCCGCTGGAGAGTTCGGCCGAAGCCGCCGCGGAAGGCGAGAGCGGCGAGAAGCCGGCGCCGGTGAAGCGTTCGCCGGACCTGCGCACCGCCGCCCTGGTCGTGGCCGTGCGCCGGGTGGCGCGCGCGACCCTGAAGCGTGGTATCTGGCCCTGAATTCTCGGGGCGCTGTCGGACGCAGGATGTCAAGCCGTGTTCGAATGGAATGTCGTGGTCAGCGTCCATGAGGACAACTACCGCCGGGCCCGGGAGGTTCTCCAGGCGCTTGGCCAGATGAAGGACACGGATTTCTACAACGTTCTGGTCATGCGAGTGGAGGATCGCGAGGCTTTCCTGGAACGCTTTGCGGAGATGCTGAAAGCCGCGCCCGGATTTCTGGGCATCGTCTCCCGCGTCATGCCCGCAACCGAGGTCTTCCAGTTTCAAACGCCCGAGGCCTTCGAGGCCAAGGCCAAGGAGATCGTGCTTTCCTGGGTTCCCCGCCTGGCCGGAAAATCATTTCACGTCCGCATGCACCGGCGTGGGTTTAAGGAAAAGATGTCGAGCCAGACGGAGGAGCGCTTCCTCGACGAGATCCTGTTGCACGCCCTGGAGCAGGCGGGGACCCTTGGGCGCATCGACTTCGACGACCCTGACATCATCATTGATGTGGAGACGGTCGGCCAGCGCGCCGGGCTCTCCCTCTGGACCCGCGCCGAGCTGGAACGCTACCCCTTCCTCAAGCTCGACTGAGGCTCTTGGCCGCAAATCAGCCGGGCAGGAAAGTCCCGAAGATCCAGCCGACGGCGGCATAGGCGGCGCCGGTGATCACCAGGATACAGAACAGGTTCAGCAGGAAGCCGGCTTTGGCCATCTGCGGGATGCGGATGTAGCCGCTGGCGTAGACGATGGCATTGGGCGGTGTCGCCACCGGCATCATGAAGGCGCAGCTCGCCGCCAGAGCCACCGGCACGGCGAAGACCAGCGGGTCGGCCGAGATGCAGGCGCCCAGCGTCGCGGCGATGGGGATGAAGACCGAGGCGGTGGCCGTGTTGCTGGTCACTTCGGTCAGGAAGACCACCACCGCCGTAATCAGCAGGATCAAGGCCAGGACCGGCCAGCTGCTGCAGCCGGCCAGCACCTCGCCGATCCAGGCGGCCAGGCCGCTGGCCTGAATCGCCTCGGCGAGGCTGAGGCCGCCGCCGAAGAGCAGCAGCACGCCCCAGGGCAGCTGCTTCGCGGTCTGCCAGTTCATCAGAAAGACACCGCGCCGCAGGTCGGCCGGGATGACGAAGAGGACGATGCCGCCGGCCAGCGCGATGACCGGGTCGGAGAGCTGCAGCCCCGGCAGCAGGCCGTTCAGCAGCGGGCGGGTGATCCACAGAAGGGCCACGGCGAGGAAGACCAGGGCGACCAGCCGTTCCTCGCGGCGCAGCGGGCCCAGGGCGCGAAGCTGCCCGGCGATGGTCTCGGCGGCGCCGGCGATGGGGCTGCGGTCGATGCGGAAGGCCAGGCGGGTGAGCAGCAGCCAGGCGAGGAAGAGCAGCACGGCGGCCAGCGGCACGCCCAGCAGCATCCACTGCGCGAAGCCGATGACGATGCCGTAGCGCTCGGCCAGGAAAGCGGCCAGCAGCGCGTTGGGCGGCGTGCCGATCAGGGTGCCGAGACCGCCAAGGCTGGCGGCGTAGGCGATGCTCAGCAGCAGCGCCAGGCCGAAGCCGTCGGACGCGCCCGGCGGGGCGCCGCCGTTGCTTTCGCTCTCGCCGTCGCTTTCCAGCAGGCCGACGACGGCGAGCGCGATGGGCACCATCATGATGGTGGTGGCGGTGTTGCTGAGCCACATGCTGAGCAGCGCCGTGGCGGCCATGAAGCCGCCGATCAGGCGCGCCGGCGAGGAACCGACGACCGTCAGCAGCGAGAGCGCGAGGCGCCGGTGCAGGTTCCAGCGCTCAACCGCCTTGGCGATGAGGAAGCCGCCCAGGAAGAGGAAGATCAGCGGATGGGCGTAGGGCGCCGCCGCTTCCTTCACCTCCACAACGCCGAGCAGCGGAAAGGCGACGATGGGCACCAGGGCCGTCACCGCCACCGGGAGGGCCTCGGTGATCCACCAGACCACCATAAGGGCGGCGGCCGCGGCCACCCCCCAGGCCGCCGGCGTGAGCCCGGCCGGCGGCGGCAACAGCAGCAGGGCCACGAAGACGATGGGCCCCGCGACGAGACCGATGCGCGGCAGGAGACTGGTTTCGACGCAGGCCTCTTGGGTCATCGGGGATCCGGCCCTGTTTCCTCTGCGGGTGGCGCGTGGCGCCGTCCTAGCACCGCCTTGATGGCTTTGACCAGTTGAAGCTGTCCGGCCCAGCCGACGTCGCGCGGCGTGATATGGGAAAAGCCGTCGATAATGAAGAGCTCCGTTCCCGGCACCGCTTGCGCCAGGGCCTGGCTTTCGCTGAAGGGGATCAGCGGGTCGAGACGGCCGTGGATCAGGATCAGACGCCCCGCCAGCGGCATCAGATCGCGGCCCTTCAGGGAGAGGCCGCGCAGGCGCGTGGCGACGTTCTCCGGCAGATCCTTCAGCAGCTCCGGCACGCGCGCCGGGTCGTCGTTGGTGATGAGCGCCAGCAGCGACCGTCCCTCGGGCCCCAGGTCCCGCGCCAGCGCGGCCACGTCCGGGTCGCAGTCGTAGAAGCACTCGCGGCCGAGGGCTTGCAGACGACGGCGGTCTTCCGCGTCGCTCAGCACCGCCGCGTTGCTGGCCAGGAAGATCCACTTGGCCGATGCCAGCGGCCGGCCGCGCCGCCAAGCCAGTTCGCCCGGCGCGCGGTAGCGTCCGGTGGTGGCGAAGGTGACGACGGCCGTCGTGTCGTAGTAGCCGCCGAGACCGACCAGGAAGTCGGGACGCGTGGCCTCCTCCAGCTCCAGGGACGCGAGCATGGCGAGGCCGGCGGCATAGGAGATGGCGACGACGCCGACGCCCCGCTGCGCGATCTCAGGGCGCTGCTCCTTCAGGAAGCGCAGGGCATCGGCGATGGTCTGCCTGTCCTCCAGCCGCACGCGCAGTTCGCGCGACCCCGGCACCTCCGGCACCAGCACGGTAAAGCGGGCGCGGGCGAGAGAGCGCGCCAGTTCCACCACGCGCCGGTCGTCCTTGCCGGCTTCGGTGAAGCCCGGTACCAGCACCAGCGCGCCGCCGGCGGCCTGGCCCGGCGCGTAGAGGTCGGCGAGGCCGGGGCGCCCCGCCACGGCATAGCGCAGGGTGCTGCGTCGGGGCGCGGGCGTCGTCTGCTTCAAGCTCGAGGGACCGCCGGCTGCGTCGATGTCCTGCAGCAGGTGCGTCGCCTCCCAGCTTTCGGCGGTGACGCAGCCGCCAAGCCCGGCGACGAGGACCAAGGCGAGCAGCGGCCCGCGGCGGCTTTGCATCACCGGCTGCGGCGCAGCGGCCAGCGGTCGAGGCCGAGGCGGCCGTCGAGCAGCTGGTCGGCCAGTGCCGGAAGCTTCTCCAACTCGTCCTGTACGACAGCCTCCAGGTCGGGCCTGAGGTTGTCGAGCGCGGTTCCCGCGCTGGCGATGCGCAGGTCGACGACCTGCGGCCGGTCCAGGCGCTGGCCGATCCGGCTCAGCAGGACGCAGTTCACGGCCAGCACCTCCGGCACCTCGGCGACGATGCGCTCGGCGATGAGGCCGGCTGAGAGGTTATAAAGCTTGCCGACGTGGGTGAGGGGGTTCTTGCCCGCCACCGACTCCATGGTCATGGGGCGGTAGGGCGCGATGAGGCCGTTGACCCGGTTGCCGCGCCCGGCCTCGCCGTCGTCGCCGCCTTCGGC
Organism: Kiloniellaceae bacterium; assembly: GCA_050290145.1. Lineage (GTDB taxonomy): Bacteria > Pseudomonadota > Alphaproteobacteria > Kiloniellales > Kiloniellaceae > Pelagibius. Next base: position 16,732 of record JBNKHC010000238.1, read on the forward strand.
GGAGGTGCCGGTCACGGTCAGGTAGAGGTTCTCCGTGGCGGGATCGTCGGCGGTGTTTACCGCGACCTCGACCTGCATATCCGTATGGTCTGCTGCGACCTTGCGGGCAAGGCCGGCGATACGATCCTTCGCCGCCAGGTAGTCGTCGGCGTTCTGAAGATGGCGGCCGATGAGGGCGCAGGCGACGGTGAGCTCGATCCGGCGGCCGCGGCGCAGTCCCATGACCTTCACGTCCTCGCCGAAGGCCGGCTCGCTCTCGTGCAGCGATTTCTCGGTCAGCGCCTGTTCGACTGCCAGCACTGCCTGCTCCAGGGGGGTCAGCGGCGCGTAGCCGACACCGCAGGAGGTGTCGTTGGCCAGCCAGATGCCCTCGCGCTGGCTGCGGCGGAACAGCTCGACCAGCTCCGGCGAGCCGGGCCGCACCCTGGCGTGAAGCTTGACGTGGGTCGCGGGATCGAGCGCATGGAGGTGGCGGCGCAGCCAGGCGCCGGCGCTGTCCTCGATCAGCTGCGCCAGGGGGACCTCGGCGCCGTCGCAGAGCGTGGTCGCGCGCCCGGAAAGGAAGATCTCCATGGGCTTCACCACCCGGCCGCCGCCGAAGGCGGGTTCCGCCTCTCCGGCGCTGAGCAGCACCTTGTCGACGTTGTGGTGCATGACCAGGCCGCAGGTCTCGCGATAGAAGCGGCAGAGCGCGAGGCTCAGTTCCTCGGCCAGGGCATCGCAGATGCTGTCGGGATGGCCGAGGCCCTTGCGCTCGACGATCTCGACCGGCAGGTCGGCCACCAGAGGCGCGTCGAGCAGGCTGAGGGTGATTGGCAAGGGCCGCTCCGGTCGAGGCTCGGGATTGCGCAGTAGAAACGATACCACCGTAAGGGCGGTGGGGCGGAGCCCACCTTGACCTGCGTCAAACCTCCAAAGCTCTGCCAAACCGGCAGGTCACGGCCAGGCGGCGAAGGAAGTATCGGTCTCGGCCTTCTGCTGCCAGACGTTGTGGCGGAACTTGCCGGGCGGCAGGCCGGCGTGGCGCTGGAAGAAGCGGTTGAAGTAGGCGGCGTCCTTGAAGCCCAGCATGTAGGCGACCTCGGCGACCTGCAGGCTGGAGCCGGTCAGAAGCGTCTTGGCCTCGGCGATCTGGCGCTGGTGGATATGAGCCAGCGGCGTGCGCCCGGTGGCGCGCTGCACCGCCGTGTTGAGGCGGTCCTTGGAGACGCCCATCTGGCCGGCGTACTGCTGCACCGTCCAGTGGTCGCGCAGGTGCAGGTCGACCAGCGACATGAAGTTGTGGACGATGTTGCGGGGCAGGGCCCGGGGGCTGGAGATCTCCGGGCGCGACAGCCGCCAGAACTCGATGAGCAGCAGCGAGACGCAGTACTGCACCACGGTCTGGGCCGCCGGGCCGTTCTCGAAGAGCTCCTGCTCGATGGTGGCGATCAACTCGGCCAGCTTGGCCAGGTGCGCCGGCTCGGGCTTGCGCACGATGGCCGGGAAGCCGATGACCTCGCGGATGTGGCTGCCCAGCGAGCCCGCGGGGATCGAGGAGCCGAGCCGGGCGTCGGGAATACTCAGGACCAGGCCGCGGGTGCCGGCCTCCAGGCGCACGCTGCGCGACTTGCCGTGGGGCAGCCAGCAGAAGCCGGGGCCGTCGAGGGCGTTCTCGCCGTCCTCCGAGGTCAGCAGTCCGGAGCCGGCCTGCAGCAGGAAGAGGTGCGAGCGTCCGCCGCGCAGCACGTATTCGCTGCGCGTCAGCGCGCTCTTGATGGTGCGCGCCTGGATGTACTCCGGGGCGGAGTCCCGCAGGCCTTCACTGGGGCCTTTCCAGGGTCCTTCCCTGGGGCCTTCGCCCGGGTTTTCCGCGGGTCTGGCGTCGGATTCCCGGCTGTGAAGGGTCGACATCGGCGTTATCCGGGCGCTTTGCCGTTGCAGGAGGCAGCTCTGATAGGCTGCGGGCTTGCGTCAAATGTACAATTTTCCCTGTAAATTGTCTATTCTCGCCGGAGCAATCTCTCCCTAGTCTCCGGAAAGCGGTTCCGCCCGGCGGCGGGCCGACAAGAAGGGTCCGTGTCTCCGATCGTCGGAGGCAACGGCCACGACCGGGAGGAAATGGATGTTCACGACGCAACGCAGGGGCGCGCTGCGCCTCTTCGGCCTGGCTGCCGGCCTGGCCGCCGCCACCGCACTGTCGCTGGGGCTGCCCGCGGGCGCCCGGGCGGAGACCATCAAGATCGGCTACGCCGTCTCCAAGACCGGCCCCAACGCGGCCGGCGCCGGCATGACGACCATCCCGAACTACGTGCTCTGGGTGAAGGACGTGAATGCGGCCGGCGGGATCAGGCTGCCCGACGGCCGCCAGCTGCCCCTCGAAGTGATCGAGTACGACGACCGCTCGGCCTCGGAGGAGGCGGTGCGCGCTATCGAGCGCCTGGCCACCCAGGACAAGGTCGATTTCATCCTGCCGCCCTGGGGCACCGGCTTCAACCTGGCCATCGCCCCGCTGATGGCCCGCTTCGGCTACCCGCAGCTTGCCGTCACCGCGGTGACCGACAAGGCGCCGGAGTTCGCCAAGCGCTGGAACAAGAGCTTCTGGTTCCTGGGCGGCGGCAGCGACTACGCCGAGGCCCTGAGCAACCTGCTGGCCGAGGCGCGCAACGCCGGCAAGATCAATGACAAGGTGGCGATGATCTCCGTCGCCGACGGCTTCGGCATCGACCTGGTGAAGGCGGCGCGCCCGGCGCTCGAGAACCACGGCTTCGATCTGGTCTACGACAAGAGCTATCCGCTCGGCACCTCGGACTTCGCCACCATCGTCAACGAGGCCCAGGCCTCCGGCGCCGACACTTTCGTCGCCTTCTCCTACCCGCCGGGCACCTTCGGCGTCACCAAGCAGGCCCAGGTCGCCGGCTTCAACCCGAAGGTCTTCTACGCCGGGGTGGGCGGGGCCTTTCCGGTCTACAAGAACATGAACGGCGAGAACGTCGCCGGCGTCATGAGCCTGGGCGGCATCGACGTCTCCAGCCCGGCCATCGCCGACTACTTCAAGCGCCACGAGGCCGCCGTAGGCCAGCCGCCCGACTCCTGGGCCAGCTCGGTCACCTACGCCAGCCTGCAGGTGCTGCAGCAGGCCATCGAGCGCAAGGGCCTGGACCGCGACGCGGTGGCGGCGGAGATCGCCTCCGGCGAGTTCGACACCATCCTCGGCAAGATACGCATGGAGGACAACCAGCTGCGCACGCTGTGGTGGGCCGGGCAGTGGCAGGACGGCGCCTTCGTCGGCATCGCCCCGGGCGGCAGGACCGGCGCGCGCAGCCCCATCGTGCCGAAGCCGGCCTGGAAGTAGGCCGGCCCCGGACGACAGCGACGGCGGAAGCGGGCAATGCTGTTCCCGACGGTCTTGCAGGGCCTGGTGCTGGGCGGCACCTATGCGCTGGTGGCGCTGGGGCTGACGCTGCAGTACGGCATCGCGCGCATCATGAACCTGGCCTACGGCGAGTTCATCATCGCCGCTTCCTTCGTCGCCTTCGTGCTGTTCTCCGCCCTTGGCCTGTCGCCGCTGCTGGGCATGGCGGTCGTCGTTCCCGCCGGCTTCGTTCTGTCCTACCTGACCTACGCTGTGATGATGCGTCCCCTGGTGGCGCGCTCCGCCCAGGGAGGAGGGGGCAGAGGCCGCCTGGAGATCGACTCGATCCTCGCCACCTTCGGCCTGCTCTTCGTCATCCAGGGCGTGATGCTGGTGATCTTCGGCGGCAACTTCACCGGCTACACCTACCTGAACGTGCCGGTAGAGATCTTCGGCGCCACGGTGGCGGCCAATCGCCTCGTGGCGCTGGTGCTGGCCGTGATGCTGGGCGGGGGGCTCTACCTGCTGATGACCCACAGCCGCTGGGGCACGGCCCTGCGCGCCGTGGCCCACCGGCCGGAATACGCGCCCCTGGTCGGCATCGACGTGAACCGCACCGCGCGGCTCGCCTTCGCGCTCGGCGGGGCGCTGGCCGCTTCCGGCGGCGTGGTGATCTCCATGTACCAGACCTTTACCGCCACCTCCGGCGTCGCCTTCACCATGAAGGCCCTTATCGTCGTCATCATGGGCGGCGTGGGCAACCTGCTGGGGGCGCTCTGCGCCGGGCTCTTCCTCGGTCTGGCCGAGACCTTCGTCGCCGCCTACATCGACCCGGGCCTGACCCTGGCGGCGACCTATGTCCTCTTCCTGGCGGTGCTGCTGTGGCGGCCCTCCGGCCTTTTCGGCAAGGCGGCGGGTTGAGCCATGCGCAAGCTGCTCTGGCCCTTTGCTTTCGTGGCGGTCCTGGCGGTCCTGGCGGTGCTGGCCGCCGCGCCCTTCTTCCTGGAGGCCTACGGTCTCGGCCTCATGATCGGCATCACCGGCTACGTGACCCTGGCGACGGCGTGGTCGCTGTTCTCCGGGCCGACCCGCTACATCTCCCTGGCGACGGTCGCCTTCTTCGGCATCGGCGCCTACACCGTCGCGGTCCTGAGCGAGACGCTCGCCTATCCGCTGATCCTGCTGGCGGCCCTGGGGCTCGGCCTCGGCGTGGCGCTGCTGGTCGGGCTCTCGACCCTGCGCCTCGCCGGCGTCTACTTCGTCATCTTCACCTTCGGCCTGGCCGAACTGGTCCGCCAGCTCATTACCTGGTACGAGGTCAACGTCACCGGCACCCTGGGGCGCTACATCTTCCTGCCGCTGGAGCCGCGCCACATCTACTGGCAGCTGCTGGCGCTGGCGGCGGTAACCCTGCTCGTCGCCTGGGGCATCGGGCGCAGCCGCATCGGTCTGGCGCTGAAGATCATCGGCGACGACGAGGTCGTGGCCGCCCACTGCGGCATCGACATCGCGCGGGTGAAGCTGGCGCTCTTCGCCATCAGCGCCTCCATCATCACCCTGGTGGGGGCGATCCAGGCGCCGCGCTGGGTCTATATCGAGCCGGCCATCGTCTTCAACCCGACGATCTCCTTCCTCACCCTCATCATGGCGCTGCTGGGCGGGCCGGCGCGGCTCTGGGGGCCGCTCCTGGGCGCGGTGCCGCTGTTCCTGCTCTTCGAGTGGCTGTCGGCCAACTTCCCCGACCACTACTCGATCATCCTCGGCCTGCTGTTCATCGCCATCGTCTTCCTGGTGCCGAACGGCGTGCTGAGCTTCCTGGAGCAGGCGCTGGGCATGAAAGGCCGCATTGCGGCGCTCGGCAAGGTCGGGAGGGCGGAGCCATGACGGCGCTGCTGGAACTGAGCGGCCTGAAGAAGCGCTTCGGCGGCCTGGCAGCCGTGGACGGCGTCTCCTTCGCCATCGCGGAGGGGGAGGTGGTCGGCCTGCTGGGTCCCAACGGCTCCGGCAAGACCACGGTCTTGAACATGATCTCCGGCGCCCTGGTGCCCAGCGACGGCGCCATCACCCTGCAGGGCCAGCGCATCGCCGGGCTGAAGCCGCACCGCATCGCCCGCATGGGCGTGGCGCGGACCTTCCAGCTGGTGCGCATCCTGCCGTCGCTGAGCGTGCTGGAGAACGTCATCGCCGCCGTCTCCTTCGGCTACCGGCGCCACTGGGGGGCCGCGGCGCGGGACCTGGCGATGGCGCAGCTCGAAGCCTTCGGCCTGGCCGGGCGCGCCGGGGAGAGCGCCGACAGCCTGAACTACATCGACCAGAAGCGCCTGGAGCTGGCCCGCGCGCTGGCCTCTGAGCCGTCGCTGCTGCTGCTCGACGAATGGCTGGCCGGCCTCAACCCGACGGAGCTGCAGCTCGGCATCGAGATCATCCGCAAGGTCGAGGCGACGGGCACCACCATCCTGCTGGTCGAGCACATCATGGATGCCGTGCATGCGCTCTGCCCGCGCTGCGTGGTGATGAACACCGGCCGGGTCATCGCCGACGGGCCCACCGCCAAGGTGCTGCGCGACCCGGATGTGGTCGCGGCCTATCTCGGTGAAGCGCATGGGGGAGAGGTCCATGCTTGAGGTGAGCGGACTCTCCCTGCGTTACGGCAAGCACCTGGCGCTCGACGGCGTCGGCCTCAGGGTCGGCGCGGGCGAGAGCGTCGTCATCCTGGGCGCCAACGGCGCCGGCAAGACCTCGCTGCTGAAGGCCGTCGCCGGCCTGGTGGCGCCGGAGGCGGGCGCGCGCATCGAGTTCGAGGGGCAGCCGCTGCCGGGCTGCCCGGCGCACGCGATCGTCGACCTGGGTATCGCCCTGGTGCCCGAAGGCCGCGGCGTCTTCGGCGAGCTGAGCGTCGAGGAGAACCTGCTGCTGGGCGCCAACCCGGCGCGGGCGCGCGCCGGCGAGGCGGCGCGGCGCGAGCAGGTCTACGCGCTCTTCCCCAAGCTGGCCGAGCGGCGCCGGCAGCACGTCGCCACCATGTCCGGCGGCGAGCAGCAGATGGTCGCCATCGGCCGGGCGCTGATGTCCAAGCCCGACCTGCTGCTGCTCGACGAACCCAGCCTGGGCCTGGCGCCGATCATGGTGGGCGAGCTTTTCGACGCCCTGGCCCAGGTGCGCGACAGCGGCGTCGCCCTGCTGCTGGTCGAGCAGAACGTGAAGGCCGGCCTCGCCCTGGCGGAGCGGGGCTACCTCATGGAGGCCGGCCGCATCGTGGGAGAGGATTCGGCCGCGAAACTTCAGAAAGACAAGACCGTGCAACGTGCCTTCCTGGGCATCGCCGCCTCGGAAGCGCAACCTCTATAGTGGAGTAGTGGCAAGATGGATCTCGTAGGACTTCTGATCGATGGCGAAAGCGTCGGGGCGACCGGCGATGCGACCTTCGAGCGGGTCAACCCCATAACCGGCGATGTCGCCACCACGGCGGCGGCGGCCAGCGTCGAGGACGCCCGCAAGGCCGCCGACGCCGCGGCCAAGGCCTTTCCGGAATGGTCGGAGACGGCGCCGGGCCAGCGCCGCAAGCTGCTGATCGCCGCGGCCGACGCGCTGCGCGACCGCTCCAAGGACATCGTCGCCGCCATGGCCGAGGAGATCGGCGCCACGGAGGGCTGGGCCATGTTCAATATCGGCCTGGCCGCCGACATGCTGCTGGAGGCCTCGGCGCTGACCACGCAGATCAACGGCGAGATCATCCCCTCGAACCGCCCGGGCAGCCTTGCCATGGCGGTGCGCCAGCCGGTCGGCGTGGTGCTCTCCATGGCGCCCTGGAACGCGCCCGTCATCCTCGGCGTGCGTTCCGTCGCCACGCCGCTGGCCTGCGGCAACACGGTGGTGATGAAGACCTCCGAGATTTGCCCTCACACCCATCGCCTGGTCCTGGAAGCGGTGCAGGAGGCGGGTTTCCCCACCGGCGTGCTGAACGCCATCTCCAACGCGCCCGACGACGCGCCGGAGATCGTCGAGGCGCTGATCGCCCACCCGGCGGTGCGCCGCATCAACTTCACCGGCTCGACCCGCGTCGGCCGCGTCATCGCCGAGACGGCGGGGCGCTACCTGAAGCCGGTGCTGCTGGAACTGGGCGGCAAGGCGCCCATGGTGGTCCTCGATGACGCCGACCTGGACGCGGCGGTCGCCGCGGCGGCCTTCGGGGCCTACATGAACCAGGGCCAGATCTGCATGTCGACCGAGCGCCTGGTGGTCGATGAAAAGATCGCCGACGCCTTCGTCGAGAAGATGACCGCCAAGGTGAAGACCCTCAAGGCCGGCGATCCGCGCAGGGGCAAGACGCCGCTCGGCTCCGTGGTCGACCAGCGCGCGACCCAGCGCATCGAAGGCCTGATCGCCGACGCGGTCGACAAGGGCGCGGTGCTGGCCGCCGGCGGCGCGGCGGAGGGCACCATCATGCAGGCGACCCTGCTGGACCGGGTGACGCCCTCCATGCGCATCTACAACGAGGAGAGCTTCGGCCCTGTGGTCAGCGTGATCCGCGTCGGCAGCCTGGACGAAGCAGTGCGCGTAGCCAATGACACCGAATACGGCCTCTCCGCCGCCGTCTTCGGCCAGGATGTGAACCGGGCCCTGTCGGTGGCCCGGCGCATCGAGTCCGGCATCTGCCACGTCAACGGACCGACGGTCCACGACGAGGCGCAGATGCCCTTCGGCGGGGTCAAGGAGTCCGGCTACGGCCGCTTCGGCGGCAAGGCCGGCATTAACGAATTCACCGAACTCAGGTGGATCACCATCCAGGACGGACCGCTGCACTATCCGATCTGAGGAGTTGTCCGATCGGAGCCTGCGCCAAGACGGCAATTTAATAGCTGGACGACAATATAAATTGGGCGGCGAAAGCGCCCGGGTCGTAGAATGAGCCAAACGAAAGACGTAAAGGGAGGAAGCCCAATGAAACCGTTGCATCTTCTGAAGACCGCCGCGCTGGGCGTTGTGCTGGCCGCCGCGGCCAGCTCGAGCGCCGTGGCGCAGGAATACACCTTTAAGTTCCACCACTTCCTGGGCGCCAAGTCGCCGGCCAACACGAAGATGCTGGAGCCCTGGGCCCGCCAGGTGGAGGAAAACTCCGGCGGCCGCGTGAAAATCGAGATCTTTCCCTCCATGACCCTGGGCGGCCGCCCGCCGGAACTGATCCAGCAGGCGCGTGACGGCGTGGTCGACCTGATCTGGGCGGTCAACGGCTACACGCCGGGCCTCTTCCCGCGCACCGAGGTCTTCGAGCTGCCTTTCGTCTACGTGAACGACATCAAGGCGACCAACCTCGCCATGCACGACATGTTCGAAAGCGACCTGAAGCAGGAGTACAAGGGCCTGGAGGTCATGTTCCTGCATGTCCATGCCGGGCAGGCCTTCCACATGCGCGACAAGCCGGTGCACACGCCGGCCGACGTCGAGGGCTTGAAGCTGCGCATCCCGACGCGCACCGGCGCCTGGGTGATCGAGGCCCTGGGCGCCGCGCCGACGGCCATGCCGGTGCCGGAGCTGCCGCAGGCCCTGCAGAAAGGCGTCGTCGACGGTGCGCTGATCCCCTGGGAGATCATCCCGCCGCTGAAGATCCAGGAACAGACCAAATACCAGATCGAGGGTTTCAACGAGACGCGCTTCGGCACCACGACCTTCCAGGTGTCCATGAACAAGGCGCGCTGGGACAGCCTGCCTCCGGATATCCAGAAGGCCTTCCGTGATGCCTCGGGCCGCGACTGGTGGGGCAAGATCGGCGAGATCTGGCGTGCCGCGGACGATTTCGGCATCAAGGTCGCGACCGACGCCGGCAACGAGCACATCGTTCTGACCAAGGCGCAGACCGAGGCCTTCCGCGAGAAGCTGGAGCCGGTGGTGCAGCGCTGGATCAAGGAAGTCTCGCCGCAGGGCATCGGCGGCGCCCGCCTGGTCGAAAAGGCGCGTGACCTGATCGAGAAGAACGGCGGCGGCAACTGATGACGGCTTCGGGCCAAGAGCAGCGGGCGGGGCTTTCGGGCCTCGCCCGCGCCGTCATTACCGGCTGGGCGCTGCTCGGCGGCCTGGTGCTGGCCGCCGTGGTCCTGATCAACGTGCTCTCGGTGATCGGCGGCATTGTCTGGGAGCCCTTCCCCGGCGACTTCGAGATGACGGAGGTGGGCGTCGCCGTGGCGGCCTTCTCCTTCCTGCCCTACTGCCAGCTGACCGGCGCCAACGTGACCGCCGACATCTTCACCTCCAAGGCCTCGCCGCGCTGGACCGGCATCTTCGCCCTGCTGGCCTCGCTTGTTGCCCTGGGCTTCAGCCTGCTGCTGCTGTGGCGCATGTACTACGGCCTGCTGGACCAGAAGGCCTACGGCTACACCACGACGATCCTGCAGTTTCCGCAGTGGATCGGCTTCGTCCCGATCCTGATGTCGCTCGCTCTGCTGGCCGTCGCGGCCCTCATCACCCTCGGCGAGGCCGCCCGGCAGATCGCCCATCCCGACCGCCCGCGGGCCCCGGGAAATGCTTGATTGGCGAAAGCGTAGTTCATGACGGATCCCCTTCTGATCGGCATGGCCGGCCTGGCCGTCCTCATTTTCCTCATCGTCATCCGCATGCCGATTGCCTATGCCATGATCCTGGTCGGCGGCATCGGGGTGACGCTGCTGAACGGCACCGCGATCTTCATGAGCCAGCTCAAGACGCTGGCCTACGGGCAGTTCTCCATCTTTGACCTCTCGGTCGTTCCGATGTTTGTGCTGATGGGCGCGCTGGCGACCCGCGCGGGCCTCTCCCAGGACATGTTCCGGGCGGCCAACGCCTGGTTCGGCTGGCTGCGCGGCGGAACCGCCATGGCGGCCATCGCCGCCTGCGCCACCTTCGGCGCGGTCTGCGGCTCCTCCCTGGCGACGGCCTCCACCATGGGCAAGGTCGCCCTGCCGGAGCTCAGGCGCTACAACTACTCCGGCTCGCTGGCTACCGGCACCCTGGCCGCCGGCGGCGTGCTGGGCATCCTCATCCCGCCTTCGGTGGTGCTGATCATCTACGCCATCATCGTCGAGGCCAACATCGTCACCATGTTCATGGCGGCGCTGCTGCCGGGCATCATGGCGGTGGCCCTCTTCCTGCTGACCATCGCCCTTTACGTCGCGATCAACCCCAGCGCCGGGCCGCGCGGCGACCGTGTCGACCAGACCGAATTCGTCGACGCCACCATCAGCATGATCCCGGTGCTGGTGATCTTCCTGCTGGTGATCGGCGGCATCTACGCCGGCTTCTTCAATCCGACGCCGGCGGCGGCGGTGGGTGTCTTCCTGGTCTGGGCCTACGGCGCCACGCGGCGCGGTCTGCGCTGGGCGGAACTGAAGGACTCGCTGCTGGAGACCGCCAGGACCACGGGCATGATCTACCTGATCCTGCTGGGCGCGGAGATGCTGAAGATCTTCATGTCGCGCGCCGGGGTGCCCCAGGCCACCGCCGAGTGGATCGGCCAATCCGGTATGGACCCCATGCTGGTCATGGTGCTGCTGCTGCTGGGCCTCATCGTGCTCGGCTGCCTCATGGACAGCCTGTCGATGATCCTGCTGGTCATCCCCTTCTTCTGGCCGGTGCTGGTGGAGATCAACGGCGGCCTCTACCAGGGGGCCGAGGGCGCCGGCTACGGCATGAGCACCGAGGATCTGAAGGTCTGGTTCGGCATTCTCTCGCTCATCGTGGTGGAACTGGGCTTGATCACACCTCCCGTGGGGCTCAATGTCTTCGTGATCTCCGCCTTGGCCAAGGACATCCCGATGATTCAGACCTTCAAGGGCGTGGCGCCTTTCTTCGGCGCCGAGATGGTGCGGGTGGTGGTGCTGCTGCTCTTTCCGGCCATCACGCTCTGGCTGCCGCATCTGCTCGGCGGTTGAGGGGGCAGCCGCCGTGAGCAAGCAGGAGGGCATCAGCGCAGGCGCCGCGCTCTTCACCCGCCTGAAGGCGCTGGGCGTGGACTACGTCTTCGCCAACTCGGGCACCGACTTCCCGCCGGTGATCGAAGGGCTGGCCGAGGCCCAGGCCAAGGACATCGAGCTGCCGCAGGCTCTGGTGATCCCGCACGAGCATGCCGCCATGGGCATGGCGCACGGCTATTACCTCATGACCGGGCGCGCCCAGGCGGTGATGCTGCACACCAACGTGGGGCTCGCCAACGGCGTCATCGGCGCCATCAACGCCGCCTGCGAGCATATCCCGCTGCTGCTTATGTCCGGGCGCACGCCGGTCATGGAGCAGGGCCGCTTCGGCGCGCGCACGGTGCCCATCGCCTGGGGCCAGGAGATGCGCGACCAGGCGGCGATGATCCGCGAGTCCTGCAAGTGGGAATACGAACTGAGGTTCCCCGAGCAGGTGGCGGGCCTGCTGGACCGTGCCCATGCCATCGCCAATTCGACCCCCAAGGGACCGGTCTATCTCTCCCTGCCGCGCGAGACGCTCTGCGAGACGGTGCCGCGCGAAGGCCTGGAGAATCCGCCGAGCCTGGCGCCAGCGACCGGCGCTCCCGACCCGGCGTCCATCGCGACCGCCGCGCAGATGCTGGTCGACGCCAAGGCGCCCTTGGTCATCGCCCAGCGCGGCGCCGGTGATGCGGAGACCTTCGCGCTCTTCGCCGACTGGGCGAGATACTGGGGCATCGCGGTCTGCTCCTGGTGGGCGACGCACCTGGCGGTCTCCACCGAGCACCCCTGCCACGTCGGCGCCGACCCCGGTCCCTGGCTGGCGGAGGCCGACGTCGTGGTGGTGCTGGACTGCCTGGCGCCCTGGTGGCCCGACAAGCATCACCTGGCCGAGGGCGCCAAGGTCATCAACATCGGGCCGGATCCGATTTTCAGCCGCTTTCCGGTGCGCAACTTCCGCTCCGACCTCTCGATCGCCGGCGAGAACCATCTGACGATTCCCGCGCTGGTCGACGCCATGGCCAGTCTGCCGCGCGACGAGACTTTGCTGGCCGCACGCCGCCAATGGCTTGCGGCGGCCTCGCAGACAATGCGTGCCAAGGAGCGTGCCGCGGCGCGAGCCGAGAAGCAGCGCGGCATCACCAAGGCCCTGGTCAGCGACCTGCTGGGCGAGGCGCTCAGCGGCCTGAAGTCCAGCGTCTTCTCCGAGCTCGGCACCCAGCTCGGCGTGCTGAAGCGCGAGGAGCACAAGAGCTGGTTCCAGGAGCCGCATTCCGGCGGTCTGGGCTGGAGCTTCCCGACGGCGCTGGGCGCGCAGCTCGCCGAGCCGGACCGCCTCTGCGTCGCGACGCTGGGCGACGGCTCCTACATGTTCGCCAACCCCACGGTCTGCCACCAGATCGCCGAGGCCCTGGAACTGCCGGTGCTGGTCATCGTGCTGAACAACGAGGAGTGGGGCGCGGTGCGCGCCTCGGTGAAGGGGCTCTACCCGGAAGGCTATGCCGCCAAGGCCAACGCCATGCCGCTGACCGCGCTGCAGCCCTCTCCGGATTTCACGCAGACGGCGGCGGCCAGCCGCGCCTGGGCACGCAGCATCACCTCGGCCGAGGAGCTGCCGGCCGCGCTCGAAGAGGCGCTGAAGGTGGTGCGCACAGAGCGCCGCCAGGCCCTGCTCAACATCAAGGTGCTGCGCGACTGAGGGCGCAGAGCGTCACTTCACCGTCAGGCAGCAGCAGTCGACGGCCTGCGAGACCTTGTGGCTCACGCTGCCCAGCAGCAGGCCGCCCAGGTCGCCGAGGCCGCGCCGTCCCATGACGATCAGGTCGGCGCCGCGGCTTTTGGCGGCTTGGACGACATGACCCGCAGGATCGCCGCTCTCCAGCAGCGTCGTGCAGTCGGCTGCGCCGTGGTCGCGGGCGCGTTGCTCGGCCTTGGTGAGGATCTCCTGCCCGGCGCCTTCGATGAGGTCGTGCTCGGTGATGCGCAGGTGCTCGATCTTTTCGAAGGCCAGCAGCTCGCTGGGCACCTGGTAGCCGCCGGCCTGGGTCAGGACATGCAGCAGAGTGACCTTGGCGCCGTAGCGCTGCGCCAGGTCGGCGGCGATGTCGACGGCCCGCCCGGCATGCTCCGAACCGTCGACGGGCACGAGAATATGCTTGAACATGGCAACGGCCTCCCGGTCGCAAGAACAGTCTTCGGGGCTTCACCACCCTAGAAGGCGCCGCGGCGGCGCCTCCATGACCTGCATCAAGAAGCGGACCCGCATCACGCAGGGGCAGGGGGCGTGGCTTCCTTGGCCAGCCTCTTCAGCGGCTCCGAGACGGTGACCGGATAGGGCCGGGCCCGCTCCAGGGCCGCCAGGGCGGGCGGCAGCTTTCCCAGCCGCGCCAGGGTGGCGGCGCGGAGGTCCTCCAGGGCGGGCAGCGCGGCGATGCAGCGCCCGCCGCGCATCACCGGCTCCAGCAGCGGTTTGCCCTCCTGCCGGTCGTCGACCAGGGTCAGCAGGTCTTCGCGGGGGCGACCGTCATTGTCGTAACGGCGGTAGACCTGCTTGCGCCCCGGCCAGGTGGCCTTGCCTTCGGAGAGCTTGCGCTTGGGCCTGCCGGCGTACTCCTGCAGCTTGTAGGCGCAGTCCAGCGCCGGGGCGTCCTGCGAGGTGGTGAGGCCGGTGCCGATGCCGTAGCCGTCGATGGGGGCGCCCTTGTCCTTCAAGTCGGCCAGCGCCCATTCGTCGAGGCCGCCGCTGGCGAAGATCTGCACGGCGGTCAGTCCGCCGTCATCCAAGATCCTGCGCACCTTCACCGCGTGGGCGCCCAGGTCGCCGCTGTCCAGGCGCACGCCGCGCAGGGTGATGCCCTCGGCGGCCAGCTCCGGCGCCAGGTCCACCACCTTCCGCGCCGCCGCCTCGGTGTCGTAGGTGTCGATCAGCAGGATCACGCTGTCCGGGCGCGAGCGCGCGAAGTGGCGGAAGGACTCCACCTCATCGTCATGCGCCTGCACGAAGGAATGCGCCATGGTGCCGCTGATCGGGATGCCGAAACGCCGCCCGGCCTCCACCGTCGCCGTGGCGTTGAAGCCGGCGAGGTAGCTGGCGCGCGCGGCCAGCAGGCCGGCCTCGGCGCCATGGGCGCGGCGCAGGCCGAAGTCGACGAGGGTCTTGTCGCCGGCGGCCAGGCGCAGGCGTGCCGCCTTGCTGGCGATGACCGTCTCGAAGTGCAGCAAGTTCATGATGCGGGTCTCGAGCAGCTGCGCCTCGGGCAGCGGCGCGACCACCCGCAGCAGCGGCTCGTCGGGAAAGACGATCTCGCCCTCGGCCAAGGCGTCGACATCGCCGGTGAAGCGGAAATCCCGCAGGCGCTCGAGGAAAGCCGGCGAAAAGCGCTGCTGGTCCTCCAGCCAGGCGATCTCCTCCTGGCTGAAGGCGGCGGACTCCAGGAATTCCACCACCTGCGCCAGCCCGGCGGCCACCAGGAAGTTGCGGGTTTCGGGCAGCTTGCGCACGAAGAGCTCGAAGACCGCGGTCTGCGTCATGCCGGCCTCTTCGTAGGCCTGCATCATGTTGAGCTGGTAGAGGTCGGTCAGCAGCAGGCCCGGTGGCGCCGGCCCGCCGTGGCTCTCGCCGTTACTCTGCTTCTCTCCCGTCATTGCACGGCCTTAGTGCGAGCCGGCCTCGCCCTCGGTGATCTGCAGGATCTGACGCCCCAGGACGTCGATTTCGGCCTTCAGCTTGTCGATTTCCTTGCCCTGGGCGGTGACGACGTCGCTGAGGTCGTTCAGCATCTTTTCGTTGTAGGCGATCTGGGCCTCGAGGTCCTCCAGCGCCTTGGATTCGCTGCCTGCCATGGTGGTTCTCCCTTGGATTGCTGTGGTGTGCCGACTTCGCTGTTGCTTGCAGTCTCTCTTTCTGTGGCCCAGCCTACATTGATCTATGTAAAGGTGCCGCAGATTTCAGCCCGTCATACTGGCGCTTCCGGAAAGGAGGCAAGCCCCCATGAATCCGCCGATGACCGGGCAGCGTCTGCGTCTCGCCGTGGTCGGCGACGTTATGCTCGGCCGCCTGGTGAACGGCTTCCTCGCGGCCAAGCCGCCGGAATGGTTCTGGGGCACGGCCCTGCCGCTGCTGCAGGGCGCCGACGCGGTGCTGGCCAACCTGGAATGCGCGGTGACGGAGTGCGACACGCCCTGGATGCGCTCCGCGAAAGTTTTCCATTTCCGCGCCGATCCGGCGGCGGTGGAGGTGCTGAAGGCCGGCAACGTCCGCTTCGTCAGCCTGGCCAACAACCACGTCCTGGATTTCGAAGTTCAGGGTCTGCTCGATACCCTCGACCATCTCGATCGCGCGGGTATAAGCCATGCCGGGGCCGGGCGCGACCTCGCCGCGGCAAAAGCGCCGGCAATGCTCTGCCTGGGCGGGCGGAAGGTCGGGGTCATCGCGATCACCGACAACCAGCCGGACTTCGCCGCCGGGCCTGAGAGGCCCGGCACCCGCTATGCCCGTCTCGGCGCGGACGCGGCGGTGCCGGCGGAAATCCGCAGCGCCGCGGCGGCGCTGCGCGGGGCCGGCGCCGATGTCGTGGTGCTCACCGCCCACTGGGGCCCCAACATGGTGACCGACCCGCCGCCGCACTTTCAGGCCTTTGCCCGCGATCTCGCCGATGACGGCAGCATCGACCTCTTCTGGGGTCACTCGGCGCACGTCTTTCAGGGGGTCGAGGCGCGCGGCAAGGGCCTGATCCTCTACGACAGCGGCGACTTCATCGACGACTACGCCGTCGACCCCTGGCTGCACAACGACTGGTCCTTCATTTTCCTGGTCGACATCGCCGCGGGGCGTATTCAGCGCCTCGTCCTGGTGCCGGTGGTCCTCACCCTGGCGCAGGTGAACCTCGCCGAAGGCACACAGGCGGCCGAGATCTGCGCGCGCATGCAGGCCGCCGCCGCGCGGCTCGGCACCGAGTTGGCGCCGACGCCGCAGGGGCTGGAACTGGTCCTGGCGGAACCTCAGTCCGGCGTGTCGTCGCGCTGATGCAGGCGGGTGATGCTCTGCACCGTGCGCAGCACCTCCTCGTCCGGCAGCGGCGGGCGGCAGCGCACGCGGTTCCAGCAGAGGAGCATTTCGCTGACCACGTCCGGGTCGACCTCGTGCCACAGCAGGTGGCCGGCCAGGGAGGCGATGGTGCTGTTGCGCTGGCCCTCCGGCACGCCTTCGGCCACCAGGTCGCGCCAGTAGCTGGCGGGATGACCCTGGCGGCTGCCCCGGGAAGTCACCTCGATCAGCAGACGGTCGGGCAGGGGCGCCGGGTCGGCCTCCGCCGGGCTGTGCCCGCCCGCCCAGGCATAGCGCTTGCCGGAGGGATGGACCGAGGGCGGCACGATGATGATGCCGCCGTCGCCGCGCAGGTCGATGCCGGGGCGCAGGCCCGCCCGGTTGCGCACCCGGCGGCCGGGATAGGCGAAGTAGAGGTGGCGTCCGCCGCCGCCGGTCAGGGCTTCCACGGTGCTGGGGATCGGCCCGATCTCGTCCTCCAGCAGGGCCAGCGAGGCCTCGCCGCCGTGGCGCGGATCGATGTCCAGCACCACGATGTTGGAGATCTCGCCCGTCACCACCGCGATGTTGGCCTCGGGCCAGCGCCGGAACCAGCCGCGGATCTCGTCGTCCGAGGCACGGCGTTGCTGGAATTCCAGCCAGGACAGCAGCGGCTGCTTGCCGCGCGGCGCCATGGGCACCAGCGACCATCCCGCCGCGGCGTAGGCCAGGGCGGTTGCCTGCCGGTCTTGGGTCTGTTTCTCCGCGGGCGCTTTGGCCATGCCGCTTCTGGTTTGCTTCAATAACTCGCTCCTAGTCTGGCTTGATCTGGATTAAGGACAAGCCCCAAGATTCCGCCAAAGTTCCCGGGAGTTTGCCGGCGAGGAACCTTGGCGGAGGCCTCTGTATTTCCATGAAGGTATTCAACAACCGCAGGGAGGCTGGCCGTCGCCTGGCCACCCGGCTTGCCGAGACCCTGGCGCCGTTTGAGGACGCCGCACCGCCGGTGGTGGTGGCCCTGCCGC
>JBNKHC010000239.1:0-2942 GCA_050290145.1 Kiloniellaceae bacterium
GCCGTCACCGGCGACATCAAGATCGACGCTGTCGGCGCCGGCGGAGCCCTCCCCCGCCCGGCCGCGCCCGGCGGCGCGGTTGCCCAAGAGGGTGTCCAGAAGGATCTGGTGTGTCGGCCGGACAAAGAGCGGGATCGTGGCCGGCGGCGGCCGTACCTTGCCGCTGCGGCGCCGTTCCAGGAATCTGACCAGAAGCCGGAACAGGAACAGCGCGCTGACCGAAAAGACCAGCACAACGCCCAGGGCAAACTGCACCTCGGCGCCGCTGCGCGCGCCATTCCACAGCAGCAGCAGGCCGAGGGCTTCGAGAACGAGGAAAACGGGCCAGTTCGTCACAAACATCTCTTCCCTTCGCGGCCCTAAACCTAGAGGGGAATTGTAAGCCCCAGCTTCACGCTGTCCATGACAACCTGGGTGTGGAATTTCCGGATGACGTTGTTGCCGTAGAAGAGACGCCGGGTGAGCTGCTCATAGTGGGCGAGATCCTCCGCAACGACGACCAGGACGAAATCGCACTCGCCGGTGACGTAGTAGCACTGCTGCACCTCCGGGATCTTCTGCATGTCACGCTTGAAGCCGTCGACGATGTCGGCCCGGCCGCGGGCGAGATCGACCTGCACGATGAAGGTGATCCGCCGGCCGACCTTCGCCGGGTCCAGCACCGAAACGTCGGCGGCAATGTAACCCGCCTCGCGCAGGCGCTTCATGCGGCGCTGGCAGGCCGTGGGCGACAGGCCCACGGCGATGGCCAGCATCTCGGAGGTCTGGCGGTTGTCCTGCTGCAAAGCGTTGAGCAACGCGACGTCATACTGATCTAATTCGTCCATATATGCAGCTTAGCGGCTCCATATCGCATTTTCACGACTAACTTAGGCTTTATCTGGCGCATAACGCAGTATCACGACACCCCCTTGGGCCTATCGTCGGTTTTCCCCGAGACGCAACGAGGACCAGGCCGTGCCGACCGTCACTTCCTCTGCCTCCCCCTCTGCCGCAGCCCCGAAGGGCCGGCTTCCCACCGCCGTGCTCTACGGCCTCGCCGCCGCGCTGATCTGGGGCGCCTGGCCCGTGGTTTCGGCCATCGGCATCCAGGCCGACACCCTGGCCGCGGCCGACCTCGCCGCCCTCCGCTTCGCCGTCGCCGGCCTGGTCCTGCTGCCGCTGGTGCTGCGTCACGGCAGCGGCGGGCTCGGCTGGCCGCGCGCCCTGGTGCTGGCCGCCGGGGCCGGCGCGCCCTACGTGCTGGTGACCGCCGGTGGCCTGGCCTACGCCCCGGCGGGACAGGGCGGCATTATCACGCCCAGCTGCATGCTGGCCTGCTCCACGCTGGGCGGCTGGGCGCTGCTGGGCGACCGTCCGCCGCGCCAACGCCTCCTCGGCATCGCCGTCATCCTGGCCGGCATCCTGCTGATCGGCGGCCAGAACCTGCTCGATACCCAGCCGGGGCAGTGGAAGGGGCAGCTGCTCTTCGCGGCGGGCGGCCTGCTGTGGGCCGGCTACACCGTGGCCGCGCGCGCCTGGGGCGCCCAGCCCCTGCAGGCGACGGCCCTGGTCTCGGTGCTTTCGCTGCTGCTCTACCTGCCGGCCTACCTGGTCTTCGCCGAGCCGCGGCTGTTTGAGGCCGCGCCGGCGGAGGTCGCCGGCCAGGCGATCTTCCAGGGCCTCTTCGCGGCGATGCTGGCGCTCATCTGCTACAGCCGCGCCGTGGCCCAGCTGGGCGCCGGCGGCGGCGCGGTCTTCGCCACCCTGGTCCCGGCCATCGCCGTGCTGCCGGCCTGGACGCTGCTGGGCGAGGTGCCCGGCGCCGGCGACATGGCGGGCGCGGGCCTGGTCACCGCCGGCATGGCGACGGGGCTCGGCCTGCTGCGCCCGGGGAGGATGATTAGCCCCCTCAGGCGGGCGGTACGGTCTCCTGCATCGAGGGCCGGGCGTTGAACTCCTCGAACCAGTCCGCCAGCTCGTCGCGGCCCTCGCGCCATTTCAGATCCCCGTGGCGCAGGTCCAGATAGCCCAGCGCCGTGCCGCAGGCGATGTGCCCCATGGTCATCTCACCCGGCAGCCCCTTCAGATGGTCCATCATGTGGTCGAGGCTGCGGCGGATGGCGGCACGGTAGCGGTCGACCACGTCCTGCGACTGCTTGTCCGCCGGCCGGCGCGCTTCACCGGTGGCCAGATAGGCGGCGTCGGTCACGCCCTGACCGAGGGCAGCGGCCACCAGCACCTTGAAGCGGGCCGAGCCGGCCGCCGGGATCAGCGCGGGGCCCGAGCCCAGGCCGTCGAGGTATTCGGCGATCACCGGGCTGTCGAAGATCGCGGCGCCGTCGTCGAGCACGAGACAAGGCACCTTGCCCAGGGGATTCTTGCGCTGCAGGTCCGGCGGATCGTCATTGGGGCTGCAGGACACCTCTTCGATATCCGCCATGAGGTCGCGTTCGCGCGCGACCACCCGGCACTTGCGGGCATAGGGGGACGTGGGGGAATAGAAGAGCTGCATAGCTGCCTCCGCGCGCGACGATTTTGATGTGGAGACGGCGCCAAGAATCGGCGCCGGCCAGGACAGCGGAGACCTTAAGCGATTGTTTGTGTGGGGTCGATAGACAACCACAGGCCAAGAACCCTGCGGCCGGTCAGACGCATAAGCGCAACGTCAAACCTTGTAAGCCAGGCGTACGCCGCCCCAATGCTTGCCGCCGACCGTGATGGGCGCCGAGACGTCCTTCATCATGACGAAGTTCCCGCCGCCCATGTCGCGGCGATAGGTCTGCAGCAGGAAGGGTTCGGTATTCTGGCCGGCGGCCAGACCGACGCGGTCGTTGAAGATGCGCCGGTTGCGGCAGTTGGCGGCGTTCCACACCGGATCGTCGCCCTGCGGCTGCCCGAATTTCAGATTGTGCGTCGGCAGGAAGCCGTTCACGTCGACGCAGGCGCAGAATACGACGCGC
>JBNKHC010000240.1:0-7969 GCA_050290145.1 Kiloniellaceae bacterium
CTATCGGTCATCGGCGCCGGCTTCGGGCGCACCGGCACGCTGTCGCTGAAAGGCGCGCTGGAGCAGTTGGGCTTCGGCCCCTGCCACCACATGGCGGAGGTCTTCGCCCATCCCGAGCAGATTCCCTTGTGGCAGCAGGCCACCGCCGGCGCAGCGGTCGATTGGGACAGGCTCCTGGCCGGATATCGCTCGACCGTCGACTGGCCCTCGGCCTACTTCTGGCGGGAACTGGCCGAGACCTATCCCGAAGCCAAGGTCCTGCTCAGCACGCGCGACGTGGATGCCTGGTACGCCAGCTTCAGCAACACCATTCTGAAACTGATCGTCGCGAAGGACGAGGTCACCCTGGCGCCGGTGCGCGCGGCGCTGGAAATGGGCGCCCCCCTGGTCTCCACCAAGGTCTTCGGGGACCGCGCCGACGACCCGGAGCATGCCAAGGCGGTGTTCCGCGCGCACGAGGCGGAGGTGCGGCGGACCATCCCGGCGGAAAGGCTGCTGGTCTTCGATGTCCGTGAAGGCTGGGAGCCGCTCTGCGCCTTTCTCGGCGTGCCGGTTCCCGACGGCCCCTTCCCGCGCCTCAACGACGCCGAGCAGTTCAAGGCGCTGACCGGCGGCTGAGCCGTCCGGAAACTCAGATCTCGATCACCAGCTTGCCGAGGTGGCCGTCCGCTTTCATCGTGCGGTAGGCCTCGGGCGCGTCTTCGAAGGCAAAGGTCCGGTCGATCACCGGGCGCAGCTGCGCCGCGGCGATGGCCTGGTTCATGTCGCGGAAGAGGTTGCGCGAGCCCACGTAGATGCCCTGCACCGTCAGCGACTTGCTCATGATCGGGCGCGGATTGACTTCGCCGCCGGCGAGGATGCCGATGAAGCCGATGGTGCCGGCGATGCGGGTGGCGGCGATGGACTTCTGCAGGGTGCCGGCGCCGCCGACCTCCACCGTGAGGTCGACGCCGCGGCCGTCGGTCATCTCCAGCACCGCCTTCTCCCAGTCCGGCGTGGTGCGGTAGTTCACCGTCTGCCAGGCACCCAGCGCCTTGGCCTTTGCCAGTTTCTCGTCGCTGGAGGAGGTGATGATCACCCTGGCGCCCATCAGGGTGGCGAACTGCAGGGCGAAGATGGAGACGCCGCCTGTGCCGAGCAGCAGCACCGTGTCGCCGGCCTTCAGCTTGCCGACCGGCACCAGGGCGCGCCAGGCGGTCAGCGCCGCGCAGGGCAGCGTCGCCGCCTCGGCGAAGCTCAGGTGATCGGGGATCTTCACCAGGCCCTCGGCCTTGAGGTTGCGCTCCTCGGCCAGCACGCCCTCGATCTCCCCGCCCATGGCCGAGGCCATGGCCTCCGCCGAGCAGGGCCCGTCGATCCAGTCCTGGAAGAAGCAGCCGGCGACCCGGTCGCCCGGCGCGAAGCCGATCACGCCGGGGCCCACCGCCAGCACCTCCCCGGCGCCGTCGGAGTTGGGGATGCGCGGCAGCGCCACATCGCGCGCTACCGGGTCGCTGATCACGCTCAGGTCGCGGTAGTTGATCGCATTGGCGCGCAGGCGGACCCGCACCTCGCCGGGGCCCGGGTCCGGCAGGCCGATCTCCGCAAGCTTCAGCCCGTCGAGGCCCTCTGTGGTCTGGATCTGCCAGGCGCGCATCTTGATTCCTCCTAAACTCGAGACAGCACCGATCATAGCCCGACACGGCCCAGCCGCAATGGGGGGCCGCAACGGGGGCCGTTCTCCTGGCGGCCCGCGTCCGGCTCTGCTAAAGCCTTGGGAGCAATTCCGGGGGGAAGAGTAGAAATGCCGTTGCTGACCACCACCATCGGGGCCTATCCCAAGCCGAAGTCCGTGCGCATTCCCGACTGGTTCGATCCGGGCGCCATGGATTCCAGTGTCGCCACCCGCGACTACGTGCAGGCCATTGAAAGGCTGGGCGCCGAGGCGGAAAGCATCATCGCCCAGGGGGTCAAAGCGGTGATCGAGGACCAGGTCGCCTGTGGCATCGACATCCCCACCGACGGCGAGGTAAAGCGCGAGAACTACGTGCACTACCACTGCCGCCACCTGGACGGCTTCGACTTCGAGAACCTGACCCACAGGGTGCTGCGCGGCGGCGCCTACGAGACCGACCTGCCGACGGTGCGCGGCCCGGTGAGGGCGCGCGCGCCTTTCCTGCCCGACGACTGGAAGCTGGCGCAGTCCTTCACCGAGCGCCCGGTGAAGATGACCCTGCCCGGCCCCATGACCATCACCGACACCACGGCGGACGAACACTACGGCGATCCCGAGGCGCTGGGCCGCGACCTGGCCGAGGCGCTGAACAAGGAGGTCCTGGCCCTGGCCGAGGCCGGCTGCAAACACATCCAGATCGACGAGCCGCTCTTCGCGCGCAAACCCAAGGAGGCGCTGGACTACGGCCTGGAGAACATCGAGCGCTGCTGGCAGGGCGTGCCGGCCGGGGTCACCAAGACCATGCACATGTGCTGCGGCTATCCCAACTACCTGGACCAGGAGGATTACGTCAAAGCCGACCCGCGCGCTTATTTCGATCTCGCGAAAGCCGTCGACGAGTCGCTGGTCGACGCCGTCTCCATCGAGGACGCGCACCGCCACAACGACCTCAGCCTGCTCGATCTCTTCAGCGACACCACGGTGATCTTCGGCGTCATCGCCATCGCCCGCAGCCGCGTCGAGACGGTGGAGGAAGTGCGCGAGCGCCTGCAGGCCGCTCTGCAGCACCTGCCGCCGGAACGCCTGATCGCCGCGCCGGACTGCGGCCTGGGGCATCTCGGCCGCGAGCTGGCGATGAAGAAGCTGAAGGTGCTCTGCGACGCGGCGAAGAGCCTTTAGCCGCAAGGCGCCCATGACCCGGATCATCGATCAGCCGACGCTCACGGCACCAGATCTCGAGAGCCAACCGCTCGGCGCCTGGCTGGTCTTCGCCTCCGCCGTGGTGTGGAGTCTGGGCGGCATCCTGGCGCGGCTTGCCGAGGTCGAGAATCCCTGGACCACCATCTTCTGGCGCGCCGGCACGGCGACGCTGTTCCTGCTCGCCTTCATGCTGCTGCGTGACGGCCGGGCGGGCACCGCCGCGCTCTTCGCCCGCATGGGGCCTGCCGGATTCGCCGTCGGCCTCTGCTTCGCCATCGCCTCGACATCCTTCGTCGTCGCGCTGCAGTTCACCACCGTGGCCAATGTGCTGCTGATGCAGGCCGGCGTGCCGCTCATCGCCGCGCTCATTTCCCGGGTGCTGTTCGCTGAACCCCTGCGGCTGGTGACCGGCCTCGCCATCGCCGCGGTGATCGCCGGCGTCGCGGTCATGGTCTCCGACTCGCTGACCGGTCATGTGTCGCCCCTCGGCGACGGCCTCTCGCTGCTGATCGCGCTTTCCTTCGCCACGGCCACCGTCATCACCCGGCGCAAGGCCGAGGTCCGCATGACCCCGGCGGTCTGCGTCGGCTCGGCCATCGGCTGCGCCGTGGCACTGGCCATGAGCCTCGCGACGGCGGGCAGCGTGGCGGTGGCGGGCTGGCAGCTGCCCATCCTTGCCGTGTTCGGCATGACCCTGGGGCTCGGCATGGCCCTCTTCACCCAGGGCGCGCGGCTCATCCCTTCCGCCTTCGCGGCTCTGCTCGGCACCGCCGAGACGATCCTCGGGCCTCTGTGGGTCTGGCTGGTCCTCGATGAGACGCCGACGCCGCGCACGATCATCGGCGGCGCCATCGTGCTGACCGCGATCGTCGGCTACCTGATCTGGCAGATCGCCAACCAGCGCAGGATCCGCCGCACCGCGCCGCCAGCCCTGTAGCGCCAACCTCCGGCGTCCCGCAGGCCCCGCCCCGCGGCGGTGGTCTGGGGCTTCTCGGCCGCGAGCCGGCGATGAAGAAGCTGAGAGTGCTGAGCGAGGCGGCGGGGAACCCCCTAAGAGCCGTCGCCCTCCTGGCCGGCGCTAACGCCGTAGATTCCTTCGGGGCAGTTCCCTAATCTGGGCGCTTGGGGAGGCGCTCATGGAGCATCGCCTGGCAGCCATACTCGCCGCGGACATGGTCGGCTACAGCCGGCGCATGGCGGTCGACGAGTCGGAAACGATCGAGCGTCAAAAGGAAATCCGCGGCGCCCTGATCGACCCGAAAGTCGACGGCTTCGGCGACCGCATCGTCAAGACCACGGGCGACGGCCTGCTGTTGGAGTTTTCCAGCGTGCTCGACGCCGTGCAATGTGCCGTCGAGGTTCAAATCTGCAGAACCTCTTCCCCATCCGGCGGCCCGAGGACTTCGCAGCCTGGTCGGAGGGTCTGCGGCGCGCAGGGCTGGCCGCCTGAGGCCGCAAGGGAGTGACGACATGGGTGACGACCGAAAAGACAAGGTAAACGAGGAAGCCGACGCACTGTTCGCTGCGGAGTCGGACATCAATGCCGTCGCGCGCCACGTCCTGCAGGAGTCTCTGCGCGAATGCCAGGAGGACATCCGCCTGCTGACCGAAAAGCAGAAGCGCCTCAACAGGCAGAAGAAGGCGCTGCGGGACTACATTGCCGCGCTGCGCGACCTCCGCGACGCCGTACTGGACCGCGCGCGGGCCGCAGGGATCGACCTCTGCCATATGGACAGGGAAGGCAAGGCCGCCCTGGCGCGCCTCTTCCGCGAGCAGACCCGGCGCCGCAAGCCGGCGGACGAGGACGAGGCCCGGCTGTGCTACGAGCTCGGCATTCCCGACAGGGTCCCGCCGTCCGGCATCAAGACCATCGAAGAACTCGATAGCGCGCTGGCGGCCTACGAAGAGCAACTGCAGACCATCGGCGATGACGCGGAGCTGGCGATGCTCGCCCTTCAGCAGGCCATCAACAGGAAGACGCAGGTGGTCACCATGCTGAGCAACATCATGAAGAGCCAGCACGACACGATGATGTCGATCATCCGGAACCTGAAATAACCCCGCCGCACCACCTTCGGGCGGTGTTTTCCGGGCAGCTGGTCGTGATCGCCCCAGGCCCTGTCGCCGCCGACAGCATGTCATCAGTTTTGCGTTGTCAGCGATAGATAACGAGCCTGTTCCCTTGAACCGGAGCGCCGGGCGCGGCTAGGCTGAGACAAAGGCTGCCGTCAGAGCGGCTTTCCTTGCAACTCGGGGGGCCTCACCTTGGAAAAGATCAACATCCAGTTCACGCTGTTTTCCGCCTTCTACTCACCGCTGATCTCCACCATGTCCGGCGGCTTCCTGAAGGAGGAAGGACTCGATCCCGAGTGGTCTGTTGCGCAGCCCGGCGTCTCCGCCATCCAGGGCCTCGTCGAAGGCAAGGCCCACGTGGTGCAGTCGGCGCTCAGCCAGGCCTTCGGACCGCTGAACGAGGGCAAGACGCCGCCGGTGGTGCACTTCGCCCAGGTCAACGAGATGGACGGCTTCTTCATCACCGGGCGCGAGGCCGACCCGGACTTCACCTGGGACAAGCTGGAAGGCGCCGAGGTGGTGATGTTCAAGGGCGGCCAGCCGCGCGCCATGTTCAAGTATGCCTGCCACAAGGCCGGCATCGACTTCGACAAGATCAAGCCGATCACCCCGGGCGGCGCCGCCGACATCGACAAGGCCTTCCGCGACGGCCAGGGCCAGTATGTGCAGCAGCAGGGCCCCTTCCCGCAGCAGCTTCAGGCCGACGGCATCGGCCACGTGGTGGCCCAGGTCGGCCCGCAGATCGGCCCCTGCGGCTTCTCCAGCCTGGCGGCGACGCGCGAGTGGCTGCAGACCGACATGGCCAAGGCCTTCGTGCGCGCCTACAAGAAGACCCGCGCCTACATGAACGAGACACCGGCCGCCGAGATCGCCAAGGCGGAGAAACCCTATTTCCCGAAAATCGACGAGGCGGTGCTGGCCGACTGCATCGCCACCTACCAGAAGCTCGGCTGCTGGACGCCGCACGTGGAGATCACCGAGGCGGCCTACGAGGTGACCCTCGACGTCTTCGAGTACAACGGCCTAATCAACCAGCGCTACGCCTACGACCAGGTCTGCGTGAAGCCGCCGGCGGGCTGAGTTCACCCACCACGATCGTCATGCTCGGGCTTGACCCGAGCATCCATGGGAACATCCGGGCGCCATACGGCAGCCACGGACCCTCGGAACAGGTCCGAGGGTGACAGCGTGAGTGGCATCACCAGTTGTGCAAAGCCCCATCGTCATGCTCGGGCTTGACCCGAGCATCCATGGGAGAGGCCGGGCGCCAAGCGGCAACCATGGACCCTCGGAACAGGTCCGAGGGTGACAGCGTGAGTGAGTGACCTCAGGCCTTCAGCGCCTGTTGCAGGTCTTCCACCAGGTCGGCGGCGTCTTCCAGGCCGACGGAGAGGCGCAGGGTGCCGTCGCTGATGCCCAGCTCGGCGCGGGCCTCCGGCGAGAGGCGCTGGTGCGTCGTGGTCGCCGGATGGGTTACGAGGCTCTTGGAATCGCCGAGGTTGTTGGAGATGTCGATGAGCCGCAGCGCGTTCAGCAGGCGGAATGCGCGGGCCTTGCCGCCCTCCACTTCGAAGGCCACCAGGGTGCTGCCGCCCTTCATCTGGCGCTTGGCCAGCTCGGCCTGCGGGTGGCTGGGCAGCCCCGGGTAGAGCACCCGCGTGACGCCGGGCTGCTGCTCCAGGAACTCGGCCACCGCCAGGGCGTTGGCGCAGTGGCGCGCCACCCGGATGTCCAGCGTCTCCAGGCCCTTCACCATGACCCAGGCGTTGAACGGGCTCATGGAAGGGCCGGTGTGGCGGTAGAACATCTGCAGGTGGTCTTCGATGAAGGCGTTGCTGCACAGCACGGCGCCGCCCAGGGTGCGGCCCTGGCCGTCGATGTGCTTGGTGGCGGAGTAGACCACCACGTCGGCGCCCAGCTCCAGCGGGCGCTGCAGCACCGGCGTGGCGAAGACGTTGTCGACGACCACCGTGGCGCCGGCGGCGTGGGCGAGCTCGCTCACCGCCTTGATGTCGATGACCTCCAGCGTCGGGTTGGAGGGCGTCTCCAGGAACACCGCCTTGGCACCCTTGGCCAGGGCCTGTTCCCAGGCCGAGAGATCCGTGCCGTTGACCAGTTCGCTCTCGACGCCGAAGCGCGGCAGCAGCTCGGCGATGATGTAGGCGCAGGAGCTGAACAGCGCGCGCGAGGCGACGAGGCGGTCGCCGGCCTTGAGCTGCGACATGAGGGAGGCGAAGACCGCGCCCATGCCGCTGGCCGTGGCGCGGCAGGCCTCGGCGCCCTCCATGAGGCGCAGGCGCTCCTCGAACATGGAGACCGTGGGATTGGCGTAGCGCGAGTAGACGAAGCGGTCCTTGTCACCCTTGAAGGCGGCTTCGGCCTCCTCGGCGGTGGCGTAGACGTAGCCGGAGGTGAGGTAGAGCGCCTCGCTGGTTTCCTCGAAGGGGCTGCGCGCCAGGCCGCCGCGCACCAGTTCGGTCTGCGGTCGCCAGCGGCGGGTGGTGGTGTTGTCTTTCGGCATGATCTTGTTCTTCGTTGTCGGCCCGGACATCCCGGCCCGCTTGTCTTTACCCCTGGGCCCAGGGCAGGCCGGCGACCTTCCAGCCGCCGACGCTGCCGCGGTGCAGCTCGCCGTCGCGGTCGCCCTCGAAGCCCTCGGCCACGTTGTAGCAGGGCCCGAAGCCGGCGGCGGTCAGCGCCATGGCTGCGGAGCGCGAGCGCGCCCCGGAGCGGCAGATCAGCAGCACCGGCTGGTCCTTGGCGACCCCCTTGGCCGCGACCTCCTCGACGAAGCCTTCATTGTGCGCCATGTCGGGAAAGACCTGCCAGGAAACGCAGAGCGTCTCCTTGCCGATGCCGTCGAGGCGCGGCACGCCGACGAAGCCCCACTCGGGCTTCGTGCGCACGTCGACCAGCACCGCCTTGGGGTCCTTCTCCAGCAGCTCCCAGGCCTCCGCCGGACGCAGATCGCCTGCATAGCCTTCGTTCATGACTCGCTCTCCATCTCCCGCAGCGGCCCCTGGCAGCAGGGCCGGCCCAAGG
>JBNKHC010000241.1:0-5618 GCA_050290145.1 Kiloniellaceae bacterium
GGCACGTCGATGTGCACCGGCCCGGCGCGGGGGTCGGTGGCGATGGCGACGGCCTTGTCGGCGATGACGTCGGCGCCCTCGGCGGTCAGGCGGAAGGAGGCCTTGGTGACCGGGCGGAGTACCTGCTGATGATCGAGGACCTGGTGGGTGTAGGTCAGCGCCGCGGTCTCGTCGACGCAGCCGGTCAAAACGATGAGCGGCACCCGGTCCTGCTCGGCATTGGCGACCACGTTCACGCCGTTGACCACCCCCGGTCCCACGGTCGCCACCAGGATGCCCGGCGCGCCGGTGCGCTGCCATACCCCCTCGGCCATGAAGCCGGCGGCGTTTTCGTGCTTGGCCAGGATGAACTTGATCCCCGCCGCCTCCAGCGCGTCCACCAGGGTCAGCACCTCGCCGCCCGGAATCCCGAAGGCGTAGCGGCAGCCCGCTTCGTACAACCGCCGCGCCACCAAGTCGGCGGCGCGGAGTTTGTGGTCTGTCATCGGATAGCCCCTTGCACCGAAACTCAGTCCTATTCCTATCAGACTTGGCGCCGACATCGCAGCCCCTCCTCCTGTCACCCTCGGGCTTGACCCGAGGATCCATTCCGCCGCAGCGCGTTGGCTGATCCATGGATGCTCGGGTCAAGCCCGAGCATGACCACCGGGGGAATGGCAAAAGAGAACAAAACGGCATCATCGCCCTTCACCCGCCCTCGCGGCCGGTCTATCTTGGCTCCCGTGAGCCAGCCCGCCCTTCTGTCCGAGACCAACCTGGATGCCCTGCCGCCCGTCTTCGCGGAATGGTTCCGGGCGCGCGGCTGGGCGCCGCATCCGCACCAGCTGGAGATGCTGCGCGCGGCGGAGGCCGGGGACTCGGCGCTGCTGATCGCGCCGACCGGCGGCGGCAAGACCCTGGCGGGCTTCCTGCCCTCCCTGGTCGACCTGGCCGCGCAGCCGCCAGAACCCGGTCGTAGCGGGCTGCACACGCTCTACATCTCGCCGCTGAAGGCGCTGGCGGTGGACATCCACCGCAACCTCACCCAGCCGATCGAGGAGATGGGCCTGGCGATCGCCTGCGAGACCCGCACCGGCGACACACCGCAGTCCAAGCGCCAGCGCCAGCGCCGCCGCCCGCCGGGGATCCTCATGACCACGCCGGAGTCGCTGGCCCTGCTGCTCAGCTACTACGATGCGCCCCAGGTCTTCGCCGGCCTGAAATGCGTGGTCATCGACGAGCTGCACGCCTTCGCCGGGACCAAACGCGGCGACCTGCTGGCTCTCGGCCTCGCCCGCCTGCAGACCCTCTCCCCCAGCCTGCGCCGGGTCGGACTCTCGGCCACGGTGCACGACCCGGACTGGCTGGCCGCCTGGCTGGCCCCCGACGCTTCGCCCCAGCGTGTGCGCCGGGTCATCGGCCGCGACGGCGCCGAGGCGGAGGTGGAGATCCTGACCACTAAGGAGTACCTGCCCTGGTCCGGCCACATGGCGGTCCACGCCCTGGAAGAGGTCTACCAGCGGATCCGCCAGGCCGGCACCACCCTGGTCTTCGTCAACACCCGCGCCCAGGCCGAGATCGTGTTCCAGGAGCTGTGGCACCTGAACGAGGACGGCCTGCCCATCGCCCTCCACCACGGCAGCCTGGCGGTCGAGCAGCGCCGCAAGGTCGAGGCCGCCATGGCGGCGGGCAAGCTGCGCGCCGTGGTCGCCACCTCCTCCCTCGACCTCGGCATCGACTGGGCCGCCGTCGACCTGGTGGTGCAGGTCGGCGCGCCCAAGGGCTCGGCCCGGCTGCTGCAGAGGATCGGCCGCGCCAACCACCGGCTCGACCAGCCGAGCCGCGCCCTGCTGGTGCCGGCCAACCGCTTCGAGGTGCTGGAGTGCCGCGCCGCCCTGGAGGCCGTGCGCGCCCGCTCCCTGGACGGCGACCCGCCGCGCCCCGGCGGACTTGATGTGCTGTCTCAACACATCCTCGGCACGGCCTGCGCCGGGCCCTTCGACGCCGAGCAGCTCTACCGGGAAATCACCTCAGCTTTTCCCTATAAACCCTTGGACCGAAAGACTTTCGACCGCACGCTGGATTTCGTGGCGACGGGCGGCTACGCGCTGAAAAGTTATCAGCGCTACCGCCGCTTAAGCCTTGATAAGGAAGGCTTTTACCGGGTTACCAACAACGACCACGTGCGCCGCTACCGCATGAACGTCGGCACCATCGTTGAGACGCCACTTTTAAAGGTGCGTCTGAGGAACGGGCGCGTACTGGGCGAGGTGGAAGAGCATTTCGTCAATGGCCTGCTGCCGGGCGACAGCTTCATCTTTGCCGGCCAGTTGCTGTGCTTCGAGGGCCTGCGCGAGAACACCGCCGTGGCGAGCCGCGCCACCGGCGGCGACCCCAAGGTGCCCGCCTACGCCGGCGGCCGCCTCCCGCTTTCCACCCACCTGGCCGAGCGGGTGCGTGGCATCCTGGAGGACCCGGAGGCCGGCCACGACCTGCCCCCGGCGGTGGGCGAGTGGCTGCGCATCCAGCGCTGGCGCTCCCAGCTTCCCCCCGCCGACGGGCTGCTGGTGGAGTGCTTTCCGCGCGGCGAGAAGGAGTTCCTGGTCGCCTACTGCTTCGAGGGCCGGAACGCCCACCAGACACTCGGCATGCTGCTGACCCGGCGCATGGAACGGGCGGGGTTCTCCCCCCTCGGCTTCGTCGCCACCGACTACGTCATCGCCGTGTGGAGCCTGAAACCGGCGGAGGACATCGACGCCCTCTTCGACGAGGACATGCTGGGCGACGACCTGGAGGAGTGGATGGCCGAATCCTCCATGCTGCGGCGGACCTTTCGCAACGTGGCGGTCATCGCGGGCTTGATCGAGGCGCGCTCCCCCGGCCAGGAAAAGTCCGGCCGCCAGGTGACCTTCAATGCCGACCTGATCTACGACGTGCTGCGCAAGCACGAGCCCGACCACATCCTGCTCCAGGCGACCCGCGCCGATGCCGCCGGGGGCCTCACCGACATCGGCCGTCTCGCCGCCATGCTGAAGCGGGTGAAGGGCCGCATCCGCACCCGCCGCCTGGACAAGATCTCGCCGCTGGCCGTGCCGGTGCTGCTGGAGATCGGCAAGGAGCAGGTCTACGGCGCGGGGCTGGACGAACTGCTGGACGAGGGCGCCCAGGCCCTCATCGACGAGGCCACCGGCGGCATGGAGATCGGCATCGGCCAGGCGGAGCTGCCGCTATGAGCGAGACCCTGGGCAAGGCCGGCCGCCTGCTTGTCAACGGCGTCGAGCTGCAGGCCGACCTCTCCGGCGCCCTCCTCTGGCCTGCGCGGCGCCTCGCCGTGGTCGCCGATTTGCACTTCGAGAAGGCGACGGCCTTCGCGCAGCGCGGCCAGTTCCTGCCGCCCTACGACACCGCGGCGACCCTGGACAAGCTGGAGGCGGTCATCGCCGGCCACGCCGTAGAGCGCCTCATCTGCCTCGGCGACTCCTTCCACGACGACGAGGCCGCCGGACGTCTCGACCCGGCCCAGGCCGAGCGCCTGCAGGGCCTCATCGGGAAAGTTGAATGGACCTGGATCGCTGGCAACCACGATCCCGCGCCCCCCGCCGACTGGGGCGGCCGGGTCGCCGAGGAAATCACCGAGGGCGCCCTCACCTTCCGCCATGAAGCGGAGCCCACCGCGCGCGGCGGCGAGGTCTCCGGCCACTACCACCCCAAGGCGGCGGTCAGGGTGCGCGGCAAGCGGGTCAGCGCCCCCTGCTTCGTCTCCGACGGCCGGCGGCTCATCTTGCCCGCCTTCGGCGCCTTCACCGGCGGCCTCAACGTGCTCGACCCGGCGATCTCCGGACTCTTCCGCAAGGGCTTCCAGGCGACCCTGCTGGGCCGCAGCGGCCTCTTCGCCTTCCCCAGGCAGGCCCTGGTCTAGAGCCCGGAAGCAAAAAGACGCGGCCGCCCCGGAAGTTGCAGGGCGGCCGCGGGAGGTTGCAGCAGCGGAAGGGGGGAAAGGGGGGCCGCTGCTGCATCAGCAACATGTTTCGGGGTCTTGCCCGGGCTCTTATTGGGGAAGCACGACGGTATCGATCACATGGATCACCCCGTTCGAGGTCTCGATGTCGGCCTTCACGACCTTGGCGTTGTCCACGGAGACGCCGCCGTTCAGGGCGTTGATGCGGAGCTTGCTGCCCTGCACCGTCTCGGCCTCCACCTGCTTGTTGATGACGTCGGAGGACATCACCTTGCCCGGCACCACGTGGTAGGTGAGGACCGCCACCAGCTGCTCCTTGTTCTCCGGCTTCAGCAGGTTCTCGACCGTACCGTCGGGCAGCTTGGCGAAGGCTTCGTCGGTCGGCGCGAAGACGGTGTAGGGGCCGTCGCCCTTCAGGGTGTCGACCAGGCCGGCGGCCTTCACCGCGGCGACCAGGGTCTCGAACTGGCCGGCGGAAACGGCGGTGTCGACGATATCGGCGGCCTTGGCGGCGACGGCGGAAAGCGCCAGCGGCGCGGCCACGGCGGCGGCGAAGAGAGCGCGGGAAAGGGATTTCATGACGGATACCTCCTGGTTCATGCGGTCTGTCGGACACAGCGGAAGCAACTGCAATGCCGCCTCGGCCGTCCGCTCGATGGCCGATTTAGGACCGCGGAAAAATCCGTCAAGCCATTGAGAGAAAAAAGAAAAATTTATTGATTTCCGGTGATCGAAATTGCCGGGTGCTGCGTATAAATGTCTTTATGCGCCCGATCTCCCGGCCCCCCTTGCGGGCGCACGACAGCCTGAGGAAGAGCCACAGACCCGCGCCATGCCCGACGCTTCTCCCGTCATCATCTGGTTCCGTCAGGACCTGCGCCTCGCCGACAATCCGGCGCTCGCCGCCGCGGCCGAGCGCGGCGCGCCGGTCTTGCCGCTCTATATCCTGGACGACGAGACCGCCGGCGCCTGGCGAGCCGGTGGCGCCGCGCGCTGGTGGCTGCACCACTCCCTCGCCGCCCTCGCCGCCGATCTGAAAAAGCTCGGCGCGCCGCTTTGCCTGCGCCGCGGCAAAGCCGCCGAGATCCTATCCGAACTGGTGACCGAGACCGGCGCCGAGGCGGTGTTCTGGAACCGCTGCTACGAGCCCTTCGCCGTCGGACGCGACAAGGCCCTGAAGGCCGACCTGACCGAGCAGGGTGTCGAGGTCCGAAGCTTCAACGGCAACCTGCTGGTCGAGCCCTGGGAACTGACCACCGGCCAGGGCCAGCCCTACAAGGTCTTCACACCTTTCTGGAAAGCCCTGCTCGGCGCAGGCCCCCCGCGTGCGGCGCGCGCAAAGCCGAAGAAGCTGCGCGGTCTCGACGGACTGGACAGCGAGACGCTGGACGGCTGGAACCTGCTGCCGAGGAAACCGGACTGGGCCGGCGGCCTCAAGCACGCCTGGACGCCAGGCGAAGCCGGCGCCGTCGAAAGGCTGGTGGAGTTTCTCGAAAGTGCGGCCGGCGCCTACAAGGCCGAACGCGACCGTCCCGACATACCGGGCACCTCCCGCCTCTCCCCGCACCTGCACTGGGGCGAGATATCTCCGCGCCAGATCTGGGGGGCGACGCAGCAGGCTATCGACGCCGGCGAGGTACAGGAGGGCGCCGCCATGGCCTTCCTGCGCCAGCTCGGCTGG
>JBNKHC010000242.1:0-10558 GCA_050290145.1 Kiloniellaceae bacterium
GACCCCGGCGCAATTGGTAAAGAAAAAGCCCCCATGGCGTTAAGCCATGGGGGCTCTTCCTGTTAGGCGTCTGGGCGCCCGGCCCGGGTTGCTACGCCCCTCTAGAGGCGGCTCCCAGCCGTGGGCCGCAGATCACTGCAGGTTAATCACGACCGCGCGGTTGCCTTCCTCGCGAACGCCGTCCGCCGTCGGGATCAGCGGCTGGGTTTCACCCACCGCCTCACCGCTGATGCGGACCGGATCAACACCACCGCTCACCAGTTCCTCGATCACGCGATTGGCGCGACGCTCGGAGAGGGTCTGGTTGTAGGCCACCGGACCGGAGCGGTCGGCGTGGCCGACGATCTTCAGTGAGGTGTCCGTATTCGCCAGAGCGGCGTCCAGAGCCTCGCGCACGATGGTCTCGTTGCCCGGGGCGTACTCGGTGCTGTCGAAGTTGAACAGCGTGATGAACTGCATCTGCGACGGCGTCGCGGCGGCCATGGCCGGCGCCGGCGTGGTGTAGTCGATCTCGGTCAGGGCGTAGTTGGCCTGAGCCTCAACCGCCGCCATCGCCGACTCGAATTCCGCACGGCAAGCTTCGGCGTCACCGGTGCGGTCGTCCTCGGTGGCTTCGATCCAGCAGTCGTACTTGACCTGGGCAAAAGCCGCGTCCTGCGGAGCCAGGTAGCGGCCGCCGCGGTCGAAACCGGTGCGCAGTCGCTCCAGGGCCGCCTGGAAGATGGCCGCCTGCTCTTCGGTCAGGTCACGATCCATGGGCGCGTCCGGCAGCACAACGGAGTTCTTCTTGGCTGTGCGGGCCTTGTGATTGAACAGCTCGCCATCGGCGAAGTCCCAATCCGCCTCAAGCCAGGCGTCAGAGCGGTCTTCCGACAACTCGGCGTAACCGGCATAGAGGCCCTGATTGAAAGCGATGCCGTTGGCCTCCAGATTCAATCCGCTCCGGGTGTCGAAGACACTGCCGAAGGGATGATCCCAAAAATCGGTGCCGGGAATGTTGAACGGCGTAATCGCATTGGCCGGCGCGGCCATAGAAACCGCAACCGCCAAGCCGGCGCCAACGATAATTCCTTTCGCCTTCATATCGGCTTTCCCCTTTGATAATTCCCCTGCGTTGGACATCGTGCAGGCCCTGCACAACACCCCACAGACTACATGATTAACACATCGAACAGCGGTATAGCTAGATTCTCTGAAAGGTGCAAGCGAAGCTACTGCAACGTTTTGAATTACTTCGGCTTTGCAAAGGCGCAATTTAGGGGTGTCGAACACGCCAAAAGCGCGAATTTACGCAACAATCTTCACGTCAGAGTTTTAGAAAATTAACCCCCAGGGATCAAATTCCGCCGTTTCAGGCCGTCCAGCCGGGCGGCGGCGGTGCTGTCGCCCTGCTCCGCGGCCAGGGTGTACCACTTCGCCGCTTCGGCATAATCCGCGGCAACGCCCTGTCCCTGCTCATAAAGCAGGCCCAGATTGAACTGCGCCTGGGCCAAACCCTGGTCCGCCGCGGCCCGCCACCAGCGCGCCGCCTCGGCCGGATCCCGGCTCACGCCCTCGCCGTTCATATAATAGAAGCCCAGATTCGACTGGGCGCGGGGCTCGCCCTGCTCCGCGGCCTTGCGGGTCCAGCGCGCCGCCTCCACCAGGTTCCTGCTCACACCGCGGCCCCGGTAGTAGCGCTGGCCGAGGCTGGCCTGGGCCAGCATGTCGCCGGCTTCGGCCATACGCTTGACCCGGTCGAACTCGCTTTCGTTGGGCAGCGCGGCCTGCTGGGAGGTCCCAGCCGGCGCCTCGCGAGTCTGCGCCGCCGCCCGCGCCCGGGCGGCCGCCTGCTCGGCGGCGGCCTTCTCCGCCGCTGCCTGCAGCGAGGCCGACTGAGCCGCCGCCTTTTCGGCCGCGGCCTTCTCCGCGGCCAGCCGCCGGGCCTCCTCGGCACGTGCCGGCGCGGCCTCCGCGGCCAGGGCGCTGCGGGTCTCCGGCAGCAGATAGCCGGTCGTCTCGACGCCCGCGACCTGTTGATAGGAGCTGATGCCGCTCCTGGTCCCCGGCCCGAAGCTGCCGTCGATGCCGCCGTTGTAGTGCCCCAAGGCCCGCAGATCGCGCTGGATCTCGCGGCGCTCCTCGACGGTCAGGGCCGCCTCCGCCGCCTTCAATTGCTCAAGCTGCTTTTCGGGTGCCGAAGGCTCGGGCAAGGCAGCAACCTGCTCCTCGCCCGACGCGCCGCCGGCAGGGGTTACTTCATCGGCGGCCGGCGTGGCGGCGGCGAGCTGCGCCTCCTCGGCGGCCCTGGCCTCCTCCGCCGCCTTGGCTTCGGCGGCAAGCCGTGCCTCTTCGGCGGCCTTCGCCTCGGCAGCCAGCCGCGCCTCTTCCGCGGCCCTGGCCTCCTCCGCCGCCTTGGCTTCGGCGGCGAGACGTGCCTCCTCGGCAGCCTTCGCCTCCTCAGCCGCCTTGGCCTCGGCGGCCAGCCTGGCTTCTTCGGCGGCCTTCGCCTCGGCAGCCAGCCGCGCCTCTTCCGCGGCCTTGGCCTCCTCCGCCGCCTTGGCTTCGGCGGCGAGACGCGCCTCCTCGGCAGCCTTCGACTCTGCCGCCGCCTTCTCTTCCGCCGCCTGATCTGCGATCGGGGCCGGGCCGGAAGCCGGGGCAACCTCGCCGCTGGCGAGCTCTTCCGCCTCGGCCGGCGCCTCGGCGACCGCCGTGGTCTGCGGGGCTGCCGCCGGGGCCTCGGCCGCCGGTTCCGCCGGTGCCGGGGCCGGGGCCTGGGCGACCGGCGCCTGCGGCGATTGGCCGCTCTGGTGCCAGGCGAAGTAGCCACCGGCCGCGATCACCGCGATGCCCGCGGCCATCGCCGGGACCAGCCAGCCCTTCTTGCCCTGCGAAGGGGCAGAGGGGCGCGCCGCCGGCTCGGCAGCCAACGACGCCTACGGCGCGGCGCCGGGCGCCGGCGGCGCTGCCGCGGCGGCGGCTTTGTCGGCCTCGGCGACCTTGCGCTCCAGGGCCTCCCGCTCGGCGGCCTCGCGCAGCTTCTGGTCCAGGCCGATGACGTCGCGCATGGACTGCGGACGGTCGGCGGGATCCGGTTCCAGCATGGAGCCGAGCTCCGGGCGCAGTTCCGGCGGCACCGAGCTGAAGTCCGGAATGCGCTTGCGCGCCTCGATGACCGAGACCAGGGATTCGCTGATCTCGCCCATGTTGAGGGCCTTGCCGGTGGCCGCGGTGGCCAGCACCAGCCCCAGGCTGTAGATGTCG
Source organism: Kiloniellaceae bacterium (assembly GCA_050290145.1). Taxonomy (GTDB): domain Bacteria; phylum Pseudomonadota; class Alphaproteobacteria; order Kiloniellales; family Kiloniellaceae; genus Pelagibius. Next base: position 3,247 of record JBNKHC010000242.1, read on the forward strand.
GACCGCGCGTCGACCTGGCCGCCGTAGAGACCGATCTGCTCCGGCGAGGCATAAGCATAGCGCCCGGCAAAGTCGTCGCCGATGATGGTGGTGGCCGAGGAGTCGGCCAGCTTGGCGATGCCGAAGTCGATGATCTTGGCCTGCGCCAGATCGCCGTTGCCGAGGATGATATTGTCCGGCGACATGTCGCGGTGGATGACGCCCTTGTCATGGGCGGCGGCCAGGCCGCGCGCCAGGCGGTCGCGCAGGTGGCGCACTTCCTCGAGGGTCAGCACCCGGTCTTCGATGAAGGTCGTCAGCGACGGCCCGTCGACGAATTCCATGACCAGGTAGACCCGGCCCTCCTCGTCGCGCAGCACGCCGTCATAGCCGACGATGGCGTCGTCGCGCACTGTGCGCAGGACCGAGGCCTCGCGGCGGAACAGCTCCATGATCTTGTCGTTGTTGGCCAGGTCGGGCCGCACGATCTTGATGGCGTGCTCGGTGCCGATCTCGGTATGGCGGGTGCGGTAAACCTCGCCCATGCCACCGCGGGCCAGCAGCGCTTCCACCTCGTAGGTGAAGCTGATCAGGCTGCCCGGCTCGAAGATGCCGCCCTGGCCGTAGTCGCCCGCAGAGCCAGATCCGAACCGGCTGCTCGATCCGCCACGGCTGTTTGGCTCGTCACTCATATCTGCTGTCCTAAACGACGCGGATCGCTTTCCGGCGCCCTTTCCTCATGCGGCTCCGGGGCGCTGCCGAACGCCCCTGGTGCTGTCTTTATCACCTTCGCCCGTCCCCCTGCCAGCGCCGCATGCCACGTCCTGCCGCCGGCCCCCCCGTCAACCGCCGTCTCCGGCATCGGGGAGCCCGACCAGGACAACCGTCACATTGTCATTCCCGCCGTGTTCCAGAGCCAACGAAACCAGCCGGTCGACGGCCGCCTGGCCTTCACCGTTGGTGGTCAATTGGCCGGACAGCACCTCGGCGATTTCCGCGTCGCAGACCTCCGAGGTCAGGCCGTCGCTGCACAGCAGCAGACCCTGCCCGGGCTCGAGGGAACCGGAGACCTGTTCGGAGTCGGCGGCGGTGCCGTCGGGACCGCCCAGGACCCGGGTGATGACGCTGCGGTGGGGATGGTTACGCGCCTCGTTCTCGTCGATCATGCCCGCATCCAGCAGTTCCTGGACCCGGGAGTGATCGCGCGAGAGGCGCTGCAGCCCGTCCCCCCAAATATAGGCCCTGGCATCGCCGACCCAGGCGACGGTGTAGTCGCGCCCGTTGAGCTGCGCGGCCACCACCGTCGAGCCCATGCCCGGCTTGCCGCGCCCGGAGGCCGCGGCATCCAGGATCGAGCGGTTCGCCTCGGCGATCGCCTGCGGCAGGTCGGCGCCCTGCTCCACGGCGCGGGGCACCACGTCGACGACGATGGCGCTGGCCACCTCGCCCGCCGCGGCGCCGCCCATGCCGTCGGCGACAACCCAGAGGCCCAGGTCCTCGCGCGCGGCGAAGCTGTCCTCGTTATGGCGTCGCACCCGTCCGACATTGCTCTGCAGACCAAGGGTCGCAGCAGCAGTCGAGGTTGCCGCCGACCCAGAATCCTCTTCGCCATTGCCGTTTTGCAGCATCAGCTTCCCGTTTCACTTCTTCGGCCCCGGCGCTTCTTATCTTCGTCGCCGGCGGCCTTCGCCCATTCTTACGTTGCTGCCCCGCCGGCCTCCGCCCCGGGCAGCGAAATACCTACAAGGGTTACGGCAGCTTGAAGGCTATGCCGTCTTCTTCAGCAAGCTCCGGCTCCCGGCCGAGATAGATCGTTCCCTTGCCGATGAGCTGCACCATCTCGCGCTTCACGAAGACCACCTCGCCTTCCGCATTGCGGACATAGGTGCCGTTGGTGCTGTGGTCCTTCAGGAAGACCTTGCCGCGCACCGCCTGAATGGTCGCGTGGCGCCGCGAGGCGTAGGAGCTCTCGGTCACCAGGTCACAGATGTCCTGGCGCCCGATCACGAATTCGGGCATCGGCTCTTCCAGGGTGAAGGACCTTTCGCGGTAGCGCAGGTCGAGGCGAAGGACTTCGCTCTCCGCCGAGACCAGCGGCGAGCGGATCACGGTGACGTTGTCGTCTTCGGAAATGATCATGTAGACGCCGACCGGCTCCTTCTTGCCTTTCATCGACGCCTTGTCCAGCCAGCGCGTCGCCGCGCGCAGCGCCGGCGAAAGACGGACCACCGTGTCCTCGGTGACCAGGATCTCGCCGGCCTTGGCCAGGTCGGTGACGCGGGCGGCGACGTTGACGGTATCGCCGTAGAAGTCGCCGGCATGTTCGATGACCGGCCCGAAGTGGAAACCGGCGTGAATCGACACCTGGGTGCGCTTCTGCGCATCTCGCATCAGGGTTGCAGCGCGGAAGGCCTCGTCCGGGGTGGCGAAAACGCACATCACCCCGTCGCCGGAGGTCTTCACCGTCCGTCCGCCGGCAAGGCCGGCCTGGGCATCGAGAACCGTCAGGCATTCCGCGGTCAGCCGGTGCGCCGTCTCATCGCCGTGCACCTCGTACAACTTGGTGCTGCCGTCGATGTCGGCAAAAAGCACGGCCAGGTTCTGGCTGTCCTTGGCATCCTTATCGAAGGGGCCTTCGCTCATGGCGTTATTTTCACCGGAAGTAATCCGCCCTGCTCAAGGGCGCTGTCCAGGTCAGTTTCTATCAAATCGGGCGGGCGCTGTGGACATTTTTTCTCGCCCCCCCAAGGCCTTGCCGGATCGGCCGCTCTCCTTAAGCGGCTACCAGCCACCTTTTTGCAACCAAAGATCAACCTGTTCCAGTCGGTCATGCCCCCAGAACGGCTCGCCATCAACGACGATTAGGGGGGAGCCGAAAACGCCTTTGGAGATGGCCGCGTCTACTTCTTTCCTAAGGCGCTCCTTCACCGTCGAATCGTTGAGCGCGGCGGCGAGCTTTTCGGCGTCCACCGCCAGGGAGCTGGCCACCGCCACCACCGATTCAGCGGAGTCGACCGCCCGCCCCTTGGCGAAGGCCTCCCGGTAGAGGGCCTTGGCCAGGGCCACCGCCTTCTCCGGATCCTCGTCTTGCAACCAATAGAAGGCCCTGCAGGCCGCCACCGACATGAAGGGAAACTTCGCCGGCACCTGGAAAGGAATGCCCAGCAGGCGGGCCGAGCGCTCCATATCGCGGCGCGCGTAGTCGCCCTTCAACGGGATGTTCAGCAGCGGCTGGCTGCCGGTCTGGGGGAAGACCGCGCCCAGAAGGATCGGCCGCCAAGCCACCTCGCGGCCATGCCTGGCGGCCAGTTCCTCGATCTGCTCGGCGGCAAGGTAACCGTAGGGGCTGGAGAAGTCGAAGTAGAAATCGATCGGGGCGGGCATGGCGCGGGGCTTCCTGAGAATGAGGGCGGCTACTGGGCGGCGATCTGCCGGGCGATCACCAGACGCTGGATGTCGGAGGTGCCTTCGTAGATCTGGCAGACGCGGACGTCGCGGTAGATGCGCTCCACCGGGAAGTCGCTCAAGTAGCCGTAGCCGCCGTGGATCTGGATGGCGTCGGAGCAGACCTTCTCGGCCATCTCGGACGCCTGCAGCTTGGCCATGGCCGCCTCCTTGAGGCAGGGCCGCCCGGCATCGCGCAGCGCCGCGGCGTGCAAGACCATCAGCTCGGCGCATTGAATCTGCGTCGCCATGTCGGCGAGGCGGAAGGCGACCGCCTGATGCTCCAGGATCGGCTTGCCGAAGCTCTGGCGCTCACGGGCATAGGCCAGCGCCGCCTCATAGGCGGCCCGCGCCATGCCCACCGACTGCGCGGCGATGCCGATGCGCCCGCCCTCCAGGTTGGACAACGCGATCTTGTAGCCCTGCCCCTCCTCGCCCAGCAGCAGGTCGGGGGTCAGGCGCATATCGTCGAAAACGATCTGGCAGGTGTCGGAGCTGCGCTGGCCGAGTTTCTTCTCCACCGAGGCGACGCGGTAGCCGGGCGTATCCGTCGGCACGACGAAGGCGCTGATGCCGTGCTTGCCCTTGTCGGGGTCGGTCACCGCGAAGACGATGGCGACGTCGCCGTTCTGCCCGGAGGTGATGAACTGCTTCACGCCATTCAGCACATAGTGGTTGCCGTCGCGCTCGGCGCGCGTCTTGATCGCGGCGGCGTCGGAGCCGGCCTGCGGCTCGGTCAGGCAGAAGGCGCCCAGCATCTCGCCCCGCGCCATGGGTTTCAGGAAACGCTCCTTCTGCTCCGGCGAGCCAAACTTCAGGATCGGCATGCAGCCGACGGAGTTGTGCACCGACATGATGGTCGAGCAGGCGCCGTCGCCCGCCGCCACCTCGATCAACGACAGCGCGTAGGACACATGGTCCGCACCGGCACCGTCGAACTCCGGCGCCACCAGCATGCCGAGGAAGCCGAGCTCTCCCATGGCCGCGATGGCTTCCTTGGGAAAGCGCGCCTCGCGGTCCCACTCGGCCGCCCTGGGCGCCAACTGCTCCTGCGCGAACTGCCTAGCGGTATCGCGGATCAGACTCTGTTCTTCGGTCAGCAGCATTGCGGGTTCGCCGCTCCGTCGGTTGCTCTTTACGTCTTCACGCGCAATGGGCCGCGTCCGGCGACCAGCGGTGAATCGTCGTCGTCTCCTTCAGCGAAAGCCGCGACCGCGCCCTCTCCCACAGCCGCCGCCACTCGGCCGGATCGCGCAAGGCGGTCTCCGGCGCGGCGGCGCTGCGGGCCACGAAGGAGGGAAACATCGGCCGGCCAGTCGGCTCGCCGGTCACGTTGTAGCGGATGTCGAAGCTCCAGCGGATACCCTGGGAAGTGTTCGACAGCGAGCCGTGGATCGTCAGCGGGTGGAACAGGATCACTCCCCCGGCGCGGACCGGCAGCGGCCGGGCCTGCCTTCCCGCCATCATGGCCGCCGGAATGCCGACCTGGTTCTGCGGGCAGTGCGGCAACATCCGGCCCCGATGACTGCCGGGGATGACCTGAAGGCAGCCGTTTTCCACCGTCGCATCGCTTACGGCCACCCACGCCGTCACCATCCGCGTCTCGTCGGCTTCCTCCAGCGTGACGGCCCGGTCCTGGTGCCAGTCGGTCGAGGTGATATGGGCGCGGACCTCGTCGCTCCTCAGGTCGGCCGTGGGCGGCTTGATGCGGATATGCTGGATCGGGTTGGAGGTGATCTCCGGCCCGAGGATCGACTGGATCGCGTCGAGAAGCCGGTCGTCCGTCATCAGCCCGAAAATGGCCGGGCCCGCATGAAAAGGGGTGTCCTCCGTGATCGTGCCGGGCGGGAGGGAAATGTCCATGGGCTGGAAATACTCCAGCCCTGCCCGGTAGGCCCGGACGATGCGTTCCTCGAAGGTCCTGGCCGGCTCGGCGGCATCGAGGGCTCCCGATGCGATCCAGCCTTGCCAGAGGTCATCGAGAACCGCTTCGTATTCCGCGATGACGGGGTCGAGAGTGCCGCTCCGGTCGAGCAGGTCCTCGACCACCAGGTAGCCGTCCTTTTCGAACTGCCGCAGCTGCGCCTCACTCAGCAAGGCCAATCTCCTCCGCTCAGGCGCAGGGCTCCACCTGGCGAACCAGGGTGCTGCGGTCGACCGGCCGCCCGGCGGCGTCGAAGGGCGCCTTGAAGGTGAAGGCTTCGGCCGTCGGACCCTGGCGGTCCAGAATCGCCAGGCGGCGCATCCCTTCCTCGACGCCCGGCAGCTCGCCGGCCGGCAACCACCACAGCGCCATGAAGGCGCCCGCCGGCTTCTCGAACCACTGGCGGCGCTGCGCCATGACCTGAAGGTGGTCAGAGCGGTAGACGTAGGCGAAGAGCGCGTCAAGGTCTTCCCAGACCGACATGTTGACGATGAAGTTCGGGTCGCCGGAGACCTCGATGTCGGTGGCGTTGCCGCTGTCGCTCTGCAGGCGCCAGACGAAGCCCGGGCTGCGGTCGGCCAGGGCGTTGATGTCGTCGAGACGCTCGACGAAGCCGGCGAGCTTCGGATCGTCCAAGGGCGCCAGCGCCCGCGCCACGTTGATCTGCGCCAAATGAAACCGGCTCATCGCGCCGCCTCTCTCCTCGCTGTTCCAGTTGCCTTGATGACCTGGCCCGCTACCACGGCAGCGCGGTGCCGTCGTAGTTGAAGAACTTGCCGTTGTCGGCCGTGGTGAGGCCGGCGATGACCTTGCGCATGCCCGCGACCGCCTGATCCGGCGCGATGTCGGCGCTCTCGCCGCCCATGTCGGTCTGCACCCAGCCAGGGTGGAAGGAGACGACCGTGAAGCCGCGCTCGCCCAGGTCGTTCGACAGCGTCTTGGTCACCATGTTCAACGCCGCCTTGGAACTGCGATAGATGTAGGAGCCGCCGGAGCTGTTGTTGCCGATCGAGCCCATGATGGAGGAGATGTTGACGACGGTCTTGCCGCTGCCCTGCTCGAGCAGCCCGACGAAGCGCTCGACCATGCGCAGCGGCGCCAGGGTGTTCACCTGCAGGACGTTCAGCCACTCGTCGTAGTCGGTTTCGCCGAAACCGGTACGCGGCCCGTAGACGCCGGCGTTGTTGATGAGCAGATCGATCGGCTCTTCCGCCAGCTCGCGCGCCAGGCTCGCCACCTTCAGGCCGTTGGTGACATCCAGCTTGTGACATATCACGTTACCGTCGAGGGCGCGTACCTCCTTGGCCTTCTCCACGTTGCGCGAACAGGCATGGACGCGCCAGCCGTCCGCCGCAAAAGACTTCACGAACTCAAACCCGATGCCGCGGTTGGCGCCGGTAATCAGAACTGTCGGCAATAGTTTCTCCCTAACAGGCACCGCCGCCTTGCCGGAGCGTCAGCGACGGGCAAAGAAGGAGTCCGAAGCAGCGCGACGGACTCCGGGTATCGAACTCAGGCGACAGCGGGCGGCACCTCGCGCCGCGGCCGGGCTACCAGTTCGCCGCCGCAGTTGGGGCAGCGCCGCGCCATCGCCTCCGCGCAGCTTGCGCAGAAGGTACATTCGAAGCTGCAGATCCAGGCTTCGCCGTCCAGCGCGAGGCCGGCCTCACAACGCTCGCAGGCGGGCTTCATCTGCAGGGCCATTCGCTCTCCCTCAGGCCGTACCATCGCGGCATAGAGAACATCACTTGCCCTGCCGAGACAACACCCCAGGGCGTCCCTCTGCAACTGACTGAAATTCCTATGAAATACGCCGCAGGGGCGAGCCGGTGACGGGGACTCAGCCTGTACGCTCAGGCTCCCGCCGCGCTTCTTCGCCGGCGGGAACAGAGATGAGCCGCCGCACGCGCGCCCCTACTTGGTTTCGTTGAACAGTTCGCGGCCGATCAGCATGCGGCGGATCTC
>JBNKHC010000243.1:0-5507 GCA_050290145.1 Kiloniellaceae bacterium
AGCGGTAGAAATCGAAGATGTCGGGGCCGATGGCCTCGCCCGCCGTGTAGGCCAGGCGGATGCGGGTGAAGCCCAGGGTGTTCTTCAAGGGCCCGTAGACCAGCAGGTTGCCCAGGGCGTAGAGCAGACGGTCGCCGAGGCTGACGGGCTTCTTGTCGAGAATGCGCGTGCCGCAGCGCTTGGCGAGGTCCATGAAGTAGTGGAACGCCCGGCGCTTCAGCCAGCCCGCATCCTCCATGCGGATCATCACCGTGGTCAGGATGTTCTCGAAAATGCGCGGTGGCGCGAAGAAGTAGGTCGGCCCCAGCTCACGCAGATCCTGCATCACCGTGGCGCTGGACTCCGGGCAGGCGACGCAGAAGCCGGCGACGTAGCTCTGGCCGTAGGAGAAGATGTGGTCGCCGACCCAGGCCATGGGCAGGTAGGCCATGGTCTCCTCGTCGGCGGTCAGATGCTCCAGCTTCACGCCGTTGGCGGCGGTCTTGATGACGTTGTCGAAGCTGAGGATCACGCCCTTCGGCTTGCCTGTGGTGCCGGAGGTGTAGAGGATGATCGCCGTGTCGTCGCCTTTGCTCTTGGCGATCTCCTCGTCGTAGAATTCGGTGTGGATCTTGTTGTAGTCGCGCCCCTCGGACTGCACCGCGTCGAAGTGGTGCAGGAAGGGCTGCGTGTAGTGGCGCATGCCGCGCGGCTCGTCGTAGACGATCTGCTCCAGGCGCGGGCAGCGTTCCTTGACTTCCAGCAGCTTATCGACCTGCTCCTGGTCTTCGACCACGGCGAAGCGCGCCTCGGCGTGCTCCAGGACGTAGGTCATCTCCTCGGCGACAGAGTCCTGGTACAGCGGCACCGGCACGGCGCCGATGGCCTGCACCGCGGTCATGGTCCAGTAGAGGCGCGGGCGGTTGTCGCCGACGATCGCGACCTTGTCGCCGCGCTCGACACCCAGCGAGAAGAGGCCGGCGGCGAGGTCGCGAATCTCCTCGGCCACCCGGCCCCAGGTGTAGGTCTGCCAGATGCCGAAGTCCTTCTCGCGGATCGCCGGCCGCTCCGGCCGCGTCCTGCGCTGATACTCCAGCAGCTTGGGAAAGGTGTCGATGTCCGCCGGCGGCAACCCTTCAGTCTTCGGACTCGCGCTCATGGCGTGGCGCTCCGTCCGACCGACGAACCGCCGTTGCGCTGCGCAACGGCCCCCCCGGCGTCCCGGCGGGACGCGGGCACCGCGCACAGCTCTGATGGAATCGCCATCACGTAGCTGGGCCTCCCTCAATGCTTTCCGGTTTTCGTTTGTGTTGTAGCGGGATTTTCCCGCCCGGAAAGCTGTGAATATCTATGCGGTCTTCGACCGAAAAATCAACACTCTAGGGCCGGGTTGCCGGTGCGTCTTCCCAGAACGCGCGGGGCTCCCTGCTCCCGAGATACTTCCCCCTTCCGTAACTGTCTCCCTCGTTCCTGGCCCGCGTCCTACTTCATGGTCGGGATGGAGAACTCCGCCCCTTCCTTGACGCCCGAGGGCCAGCGCGAGGTCACCGTCTTGGTCCGCGTGTAGAAGCGGAAGCCGTCGGGGCCGTGCTGGTTCAGATCGCCGAAGCCGGAGGCCTTCCAGCCGCCGAAGGTGTAGTAGGCCAGCGGCACCGGGATCGGCACGTTGACGCCGACCATGCCGACATTGATGCGGTCGCAGAAGTCGCGCGCCGTGTCGCCGTCGCGGGTGAAGATCGCCGTGCCGTTGCCGTAGGGATTGGTCATCGTCAGGTCGACGGCGTCGTCGTAGGCCTTGGCGCGCACCACCGAGAGCACCGGGCCGAAGATCTCTTCCCTGTAGATGTCCATGTCGGGGGTCACCTTGTCGAAGAGGCAGCCGCCGACGAAGAAGCCGTTCTCGTAGCCCTGCATGGTGAAGTCGCGGCCGTCGACGGCCAGCTCGGCGCCCTGGGCCACGCCGCTGTCGACAAGACCCTTGACCCGGTCGCGCGCCGCGGCGGTGACCAGCGGACCCATGTCGACGTCGTCACCGGCGGTGTAGGGGCCGATCTTCAGGTTCTCGACCCGCGGGATGAGGCGCTCCATCAGGGCGTCGGCGGTCTTCTCGCCCACCGGCACGGCCACCGAGATGGCCATGCAGCGCTCACCCGCCGCGCCGTAGCCGGCGCCGATCAGGGCGTCGACCGTCTGATCCAGGTCGGCGTCGGGCATGATGATCATATGGTTCTTGGCGCCGCCGAAGCACTGCACGCGCTTCCCGTTGGCGCAGCCGCGGCTGTAGACGTACTCGGCGATCGGCGTCGAGCCGACGAAGCCCACGGCCTGGATGTCCGGATGGTCGAGGATGGCGTCGACAGCGCCCTTGTCGCCGTTGACCACGTTGAGGATGCCGGCGGGCAGGCCCGCTTCCATCATCAGCTCGGCCAGCATCAGCGGCACCGAGGGATCGCGCTCGGACGGCTTCAGGATGAAGGCGTTGCCCGCGGCGATGGCCGGGCAGAACTTCCACATCGGGATCATGGCCGGGAAGTTGAACGGCGTGATGCCGGCCACCACGCCCAGCGGCTGGCGCACCGAATAGATGTCGATGCCCGGGCCGGCGTTGCCGGTGTATTCGCCCTTCAGGTGGTGCGGCGCGCCGAAGCAGAACTCGGCGACCTCCAGGCCGCGGATGACGTCGCCCTTGGCGTCCGGGAAGGTCTTGCCGTGCTCGCGCGACAGCGCCTCGGCCAACTTGTCCATGTCGCGGTGCAGCAGCTCGACGAATTTCATCATCACCCGCGCGCGGCGCTGCGGGTTCACCGCGGCCCAGGCCGGCTGCGCTTCCTTGGCGTTGGCGACGGCGGCGGCCATTTCCTCTTCGCTGGCCAGCGGCACCAGCTTCTCGGCTTCGCCGGTCGCCGGATTAAAGACCTCGGCCGTACGTCCGCTCGTTCCCTTGACGTGCTTGCCACCGATGAAGTGTGTAAGTTCCTGCACCTTGCCTGTCCTCCCGACTGCACTGCGACCGGCTTTCCCGCGCCCTGCCCAGGGCACCCAGGTTTCGTTCACCTGTGATCGCTTGACCCGTTAGAATAACGGCTGTTTTGCGTAGTACATTCTTCTATGCGCCTAAACCGCCATTTTGTCATTTTCATTTTGCATTTCTGCAAAGACACGGCGAGCATGGCTGCAAGAACGCAAAGCCTATCAGAAACCAGGATCATGCGCTGGGACGATTTGAAATTCTTTCTCGCGGTGGCACGGACCGGGCAGCTGACCACCGCGGCCAAGGGCCTGAAGGTCGACAACGCCACCGTGGCGCGCCGCATCCGCGCCCTGGAGACCGACCTGGACGCCCAGCTTTTCGACCGCAACCCCAAGGGCTACAGCCTGACCGAGGTGGGCCAGCGCCTGCTGCCCTCGGCCGAGGCCATGGAGGTCACCACCCTGCAGGCCCAGGCCCAGGTGCAGGGCCGCGACGAATCCCTGGAGGGCGTGGTGCGCCTGGGCGCCCCGGACGGCTTTGGCAGCTGCTTCCTGGCCCCGCGCATCCACAAGCTGGCGCGCCGCCACCCCAAGCTGGAACTGCAGCTGGTGGCCATGCCGCGGATCTTCAGCCTGGCCAAGCGCGAGGCCGACCTGACCATCGCGGTGACGCGGCCGACCTCCGGGCGCCTGCTGGCCTCCAAGCTGACCGACTACCAGTTGCGGCTCTACGCGGCGCCGGACTACCTGAAGGAGAACCCGCCGATCCGCGACCTGGAGGACCTGACCCACCACGCCATGATCGGCTACATCCCCGACCTGATCTTCGATCCCAAGCTGGACTACATGCCCAACTTCGGGCGCAAGGTGGTGCCGCAGATCTCCAGCTCCAACCTCATCGCCCAGCTCTACGCCACCCTGGCCGGCGCCGGCATCTGCATCCTGCCCGACTTCCTGGCCGGCCAGCAGAGCGGCCTGCAGCCGGTGCTGCGCAAGACTTTCTCCCTCACCCGCACCTTCTGGATCGTCTCCCACGAGAACACCGCGGCGCTGCGGCGCATCCGCGAGACCATCGACTTCATCAAGGACGAGGTGCGCGAGAATAAGGACATCTTCTAGACATCCCGCTAGTTTAATCCCGCCATGCCACCCGATACCACTGCGAGCCTTTCCCGCGACAACCTGTTTCTCGACCTCCCGCTGCCCGGGGGCGAGCTGCGCCTGGCCGCGCGGCGGCTGGGCGACGCCGACAAGGGTCCGACCCTGGTCTTCCTGCACGAGGCCCTGGGCTCCATCGGCCAGTGGAAGGGCTTCCCCGAGGACCTGACCGCCGCCAGCGGCCTGCCGGGCCTGGTCTACGAACGCCAGGGCCACGGCCGCTCTTCGCCGCTCACCCTGCCGCGGGCGGACGACTACCTGCGCCACGAGGCCGAGGTGGTGCTGCCGGCGGTGCTGGCCGCCGCCGGGATCGAGCAGCCGGTGCTGTTCGGCCACAGCGACGGGGCCACCATCGCCCTGATGTACGCCGCCGCCTTCCCCGAGCAAACCGCCGCCTGCCCCGTCGCCTGCATCGTCCTGGCCCCCCATGTGATGGTCGAGGAGGCGACCCTGGCCGGCATCCGCGCCGCCGAGGCGGACCCGCGCGCGCCGGAGATCCGCCGCCGCCTCGCCCGCTATCACGGCGACGGCACCGAGGAGCTGTGGCGCGCCTGGACCGAGACCTGGCTGCGGCCGGGCTTCGATGCCTGCGAAATGCGCGCCGACCTGCCGCGCATCACCTGCCCCGTCCTGGCGATCCAGGGCGAGGACGACGACTACGGCAGCGACGAGCAGATCAACCTCATCGCCGCCGCGGCCGGGGGGCCGGTGGAGACCCTCTTCCTGCCCCTCTGCGGCCACCAGCCCCACCTGGAGCAGCGCCCGGCGGTGCTGGAGGCCGCCGCCGCCTTCCTCGCCCGCTCCCTCTGAACTACAGGGCGGCTGCCCCCCGCCCGCCCCTCGGAAGCCGCGACTTTGCGGGGGGTCTGCTCCCCGCAAAACGGCATGGACAAGTCGCTGGCGGCGAGTATTTTATCGCCCATATTCCCAAACGTGAGCTCCCGCGAGACGGTCGCAACCGGTCGCGGGGCACGCCGGTAACCCGAACCTGCCGCAGCTGCCGACCAGAACGCACTGGAGGGCAGAGACAGTAGGAAGGTTTTCCGGCGGCCCAACGCAACCGAAGGAGAGATGCTCATGCCTTCCAAAGACACCCTGAAAACCCGCCGCGACCTCGAGGTCGGGGGCAAGACCTACAGCTACTACAGCCTGGAGGCCGCGGCCTCCGAGATCGGCGACATCTCGCGCCTGCCCTATTCCATGAAGGTGCTGCTGGAGAACCTGCTGCGCTACGAGGACGGCCAGAGCGTGACGGTCGACGACATCCGCGCCATCGGCCAGTGGCTGAAGGACAAGCGCTCGGACCGCGAGATCGCCTACCGCCCGGCCCGCGTGCTGCTGCAGGACTTCACCGGCGTGCCCGCCGTGGTCGACCTGGCCGCCATGCGCGAGGCGCTGGA
>JBNKHC010000244.1:0-3832 GCA_050290145.1 Kiloniellaceae bacterium
ACCCTTATCGGCCTGCGCGGTGGGATTGAAGGGTTCTCGGCGGCGGAACTGGCCATCGTCACCTCAGGCTATTTCATGGGCTTCCTGTCGGGCGCGCGTATTACCCCGGTAATGATTCGGCGGGTGGGGCATGTGCGTGTCTTTGCGGCGCTGGGCAGCTTTATGTCGGCGGCGCTGATCACCTTTCCGCTGCTTGCCGAACCCTGGGCCTGGACGTTGCTGCGGGTGCTCGTCGGCTTCTGCATGTCGGGCGTCTATGTCACCGCCGAGAGCTGGCTGAACAACGCTGCCACCAACGAGACGCGTGGCAAGGTGTTGTCAGCCTACATGATCGCGCAGACGCTGGGTATCATCGGCGCGCAGGCACTGCTGACGCTGGGCGATGCGGGCACCGCCGTGCTCTTCATCGGCGCCTCGATCCTGGTATCCATCTCTTTTGCGCCAATCCTTCTGTCGGCAACTTCGGTCCCGGCGGCTGAGGTCGCGCGCCCCATGCCTCTGCGCGAGCTTTTCTCGGGCTCGCCGCTCGGAACCGTGGGAATCTTTCTCTTGGGTAACATCTACGCGACGCAATCGGGCATGGGCGCTGTATTCGGCACCCAGATCGGTCTGACGGCAGCGCAAATCGCGCTCTTCGTCGCGATGCTGTTTGCTGGGGCGCTGATACTGCAATACCCCATCGGCTGGCTTTCAGACCAGGTGGACCGGCGCAAGCTGATCTTCGGGGCGGCCTCTCTCGGCGCGGCATCCTGTGCGCTGGGGTGGATCACCGGCGGTGATCTATGGCTCCTGATTGTGGCCGCCTTCTTTGGCGGAGGGGTTACAACGCCGCTCTATGCTCTGTTCCTGGCCTACACGAACGACTATCTCTCGGCCGAGCAGATGCCGGCCGCATCTGGCGGGCTGGTCTTCACCTTCGGGCTGGGCGCCATCACGGGCCCCTTGGTCACCGGCTGGGCTATGCAGGGGCTTGGTCCTTATGCGTTCTGGCTCGTGCTTGGCGGGACGTTCGGCGCCATCGCGCTCTATGCGCTGTACCGCATGACGCAGCGCCCGGTCGTTCCGGTGGACGAAACGGAAAGCTACCTAAGTGTGCTCCCTACCACCTCCCCCGTGGCGGTTGAGGCAGCGGGCAGCTGGGCTGCCGAACAGGCCGTGGCAGAAGGTGAAACCGGCGACCGGCGTTGACTCGCTACCTCATAAACGCGGGGGACACTGACCGTCACAGTCGATGTGCAAGCCGTCATAGAAGGCGGTCGGTCAAGCGGTCTGCACTGCGCCTCAGCCGCCGATCAGCTTGCGCCACTCTTCTTCGCTGAGCATTTCGACACCCAGTTCCTCGGCCTTCTTGGCCTTGGAGCCGGCGTCGGCGCCGACCACCACGTAGTCGGTCTTCTTGGAGACCGAGCCGGCGACCTTGGCGCCCAGGGTCTCGGCGCGGGCTTTCGCCTCGCTGCGGGTCATGGTCTCCAGGGTGCCGGTGAAGACCACGGTCTTGCCGGCCACGGGCGAGCCGCTGGCGGCAGGCGCTTCCACCGCCTCGATGGTCAGCTCGCCTTCCAGGTCTTTCAGGACCTTCAGGTTATGGTCCTCGCCGAAGAAGAAGACCAGGTCGTCGGCAACGCTCATGCCGATGCCCTCGATGTTGCAGAGCTCGGCGTAGTGCTCGCCGACTTCCTCGGGCTTGCGCGCTTCCGGCTGTTTCTTGCGCTCGTCATAGGCGGCGGTCATGGCGCTGCGCCAGGCATCCAACGTGCCGTAGCTGCGCGCCAGCAGCTTGGCGGTGGCCTCGCCGACCTGGCGGATGCCGAGGGCGTAGATGAAGCGGTCGAGGCCGATGCTCCGCCGCGCCTCGATGGCCTTCATCAGGTTGGCCGCCGACTGCTTGCCCCAGCCTTCGCGCTCGCCGATCTCCGCTTCCGCTTCGTGCAGGCGGAAGATGTCGCCCGGCGTGGTGATCATGTCGTCGTCGAGGAAGGCCTGGATGTGCTTGCCGCCCAGGCCCTCGATGTCGAAGGCGTTGCGCGAAACGAAGTGGCGCAGGCGCTCGTAGTTCTGCGCCTTGCAGACCAGGCCGCCGGTGCAGCGTCGCACCGCTTCGCCTTCCTCGCGCAGAGCGAGGCTGCCGCAGACCGGACAATGGTCGGGAAACTTGTAGGGCTTGCTGTCCTTCGGGCGCTTGGCCTTCACCACCTCGACCACCTGGGGGATGACGTCGCCGGCGCGCTGCACGACCACGTGATCGCCGATGCGGATGTCCTTGCGGGCGATCTCGTCCTCGTTGTGCAGGGTGGCGCGGGAGACCACCACGCCGCCGACGGAGATCGGCTCCAGGTGCGCGACAGGGGTCAGGGCGCCGGTGCGCCCGACCTGAATGTCGATGTCGTTGAGAATGGTCTGCGCCTGTTCGGCCGGGAACTTGTGGGCGATGGCCCAGCGCGGCGCGCGGCTGACGAAGCCCAGGCGCTGCTGCAGGTCCAGGCGGTCGACCTTGTAGACCACGCCGTCGATGTCGAAGGGCAGCTCCGGGCGCTCGGCCATGATGTGCTGGTAGTAGTCGAGCAACTCTTCCAGCCCATGACAGAGGCGCGCCGGCTCGTTCAGTTCGAAACCCCAGCGGTGCAGGTTCTTGCGCACCTCGGCCATGGTCGCGCCGAGTGATCCGGCGACGTCACCGGAAACTTCTCCCCAGGTGTAGGCGAAGAAGTGCAGCGGCCGCGCGGCGGTGATCTCCGGGTTCAACTGGCGCAGCGAGCCGGCGGCGGCGTTGCGCGGGTTGGCGAAGATCTTGGCCCCGGCTTCCTCCTGGCGGGCGTTCAGGTCCATGAAGGCCTGGCGCGACATGTAGACCTCGCCGCGTACTTCCAGCACCTCGGGCCAGTCCTTGCCTTTCAGCTCTTTGGGCAGGTCCTCGATGGTGCGCACGTTGGCGGTGATGTCCTCGCCGGTGGTGCCGTCGCCCCGCGTCGCGCCCTGCACCAGCTTGCCGCCCTCGTAGCGCAGGGCGCAGGACAGGCCGTCGATCTTCGGCTCGGCCATGATGTCGACGGCCTCTTCCGCGCCGAGGCCCAGAAAGCGGCCGATGCGCGCCAGGAACTCCTGAACGTCCTCGGTCTCGAAGGCGTTGCCGAGGGAGAGCATGGGCACCTTGTGCCTGACCTTGCCGAAGCCGGCGGCCGGTTCGGCGCCGACCCGCCTGGAGGGGCTGTCGTCGCGGATCAGTTCGGGGAAGCGCTGCTCGATCGCCTCGTTTCGGCGGCGCAGGGCGTCGTAGTCCGCGTCGCTGATCAAGGGCGCGTCCTGCTCGTGGTACAGCTTGTCGTGGTGGACGATGACCTTGGCCAGGCGCGCCAGCTCGGCGGCGGCCTGGGTTTCGTTCAGCTCCTCGGCCGGCAGGTCGGCGGTCTTTTTGGCGGCGGCTTTACCCGGCATAAAGCGGCGGTGCTTCCTATCGATAAGAGTGGTTCAGGTGGTGCCGATCAGGCGTTCGGCGGCGGCGCGGGCTTCCTCGGTGATCTCGGCGCCGGAGAGCATGCGCGCGATCTCCTCGCGGCGGTCGCCGTCGCTCAGCTGGTCGACCTGGGTCGCGACCTGCTTGCCGGCCATGCGCTTGACCACCTGCCAGTGGTGGGCGCCGCGCGCGGCGACCTGGGGGGAATGGGTGACGACGAGGATCTGGGCGCCCTCTGCCAGCCGTTCGAGCCGGCGGCAGACCGCGTCCGCCGTGGCACCGCCGACCCCCCGGTCGATCTCGTCGAAGATCATCGTCAGCGTCTCGCCGCCCCGCGCCAGGCAGACCTTGAGCGCGAGAAGGAAGCGCGAAAGCTCGCCA
>JBNKHC010000245.1:0-15749 GCA_050290145.1 Kiloniellaceae bacterium
CCGGTGAACTTCACCGCATTGCTCAGGATGTTGACCAGGACCTGCTTGACCGCGCGTTCGTCGAGATAGGCCGCCGGCAGGGCCGGCTGGATCTCGGCGGTCAGCTCGACGCCCTTGCGCTTGGCGCGCTCTTCCAGCAGACGCAGAGCGGAGGCGGCGATGTCGGCGAGGTCGCAGGTCGTCTTCTCCAGATCGAGGCGCCCGGACTCGATCCGCGCCAGGTCCAGCAGATCGTTGACCAGGCTGAGCAGATAGCTGGCGCTGCTGTGAATGTCGGTGGCATAGCTCGCGTAGGAAGGAACGCTGTGCTTGCCGAACATCTCTTTCTCCATGATCTCGGAAAAGCCGATGATCGCATTCAGGGGCGTGCGCAGTTCATGGCTCATGGACGCGAGGAAATCGGATTTCGCCTTGTTGGCCAGCTCGGCCTTCAGGCGTTCGGTCTCCAGATCGCGCCGGTAGCGGGTTTCCTCCGAGATGTCGCGCCCGCTCCCGCGGTAGCCCAGGAACGTCCCGTCGTTGTCGAAGATCGGCTTGCCGCTCGTCAGAACCTGGCGGGGCGGTCCGTTCTTGGTCTTGATGGCATAGCTGAAGTCCCTGAAAGGCTTGCGCTGACGCAGGGTTTCCTCGTGCTGGCGCAGATCGCTCTCCGGCACCGAGGCCACGAGATCGCGCCGCTGTTTGCCGCGGAAATCCCTTATGTCATAGCCGGTTATCTCGCGCAGGCGCGCGCTGACATAGGTCACTCGCAGGTTCTCGTCCATTTCCCAGAACCAGTCCGAGGCCATCTCGGCGATGTCGCGAAAGCGCTGCTCGTTGATGGTCGCCCTCCTCTCGCTGTCGCGGCGGCGCAGGCCGGACATCAGGAAGGCCGAAAGAATGACGGAGCCGAGGACGTAGGACACGGCATAGGGCGCCGCCACCTGCTGGAAAAGACTGAAGCCGACACCGGGGGGCCCGGCCGCCAGCAGCCAGGGGATATCGACGACGAAGAGGGCGGCGCCGCCGGCGGTGGCCATCTTCCAGGTATCCAGGCTGCCGTACTTCCACCCGACCACGCTGCCCAAAAGCGCGGAGGTGACGATGGCGCCCAGCGAGGCATGGATATCGGGACCGCCCAGAACGACGCTATAGGCACCGGCCAGCGTCCCCGCGATCAGCCCGGCGACCGGCCCGCCGAAGGGTCCGGCCAGAAAGACCATGAGATTGCGCAGATCAACGCGCAGGCCCGGCTGGATCTCCAGCGGCAGTTCCATGCAGAGGATCGCAAGGACCACGAAGAGCAAACCGTTGGCGCCCTGCAGGAGCTGCGGCCAACGCGGCCCCACCTTGTCCGCGATCAGCCCCAACCCGTAGGTAAGGACCATCGCCAAACCGATATTCTCGAAAAGCTCGAGTAGAAGACCCTGCGATATGTGCACGCTTTGCTTGACCCACCTCCCGAACGCCTGCCTTCGAGATTCTATAGTTCTTTTAGCTAACAACTCGCCAACGAATTAATTAGATCATGCTCACAGGATAATTATTTTCTTTCTCTTCGTCCCTCCGTTGCTGGCCGGCGGCGCATGCAACGTCAGGCAGCAACCGGACACCCGCCGGGCGCGCCGCCCGACGACAACCATGCCTTAACCATTGAAGCGCAGGATAAGTGCGGATTCCGGCCTTTGGGGCTTCTGCCCACTTGCGAAGTCGATCAGAAAATGTAAATTTTCTTACATTCTCTAAACATTTGGAATCTCAAGGACTCTCTCGTGGAAACCATTGTCAGCATTGTCGGTGGCGTTGCACTCCTTCTCTGGGGGGTGCGCATGGTGCGCACCGGGGTCACCCGGTCGTTCGGCGCCGAGCTGCGACGTCTGCTGGCACTTTCCGCCAAGTCCCGCTTCACCGGCTTTCTCTCCGGCCTGGCCGTCACCGGCGCCCTGCAGAGCGGCACCGCGACCACGCTGATCATCACCTCCTTCGCCGCGCAGGGCCTGGTCACCGGGGCCGCGGCGCTGGCCATCATCCTGGGCGCCGACGTCGGCACCACCGTGGTGGTGCAGGTGCTGTCCTTCGGCCTCCACTGGCTGTCGCCGCTGCTCATCGCCTGCGGCGTCTTCGGCTTCCTGTCGTCCAAGCGCACCCGCCACAAGAACCTGGCGCGCATCACCCTGGGCCTTGGCCTCATGCTGCTGGCCCTGCAGCTCATCGGCGAGGCCTCGGCGCCGCTGCGCGAGTCGCAGGTCTTCGCCGCGCTGTTGCAGCCGCTGGGCAGCGAGACCCTGCTGGCGGTTCTGGTCGCCGCCGGGCTCACCTGGGCTTCGCACTCCAGCGTCGCCATCGTGCTGCTGATCATGTCACTGGCTTCGGCGGGCGTGCTGGCCCCGCCGCTGGCCCTCGCCCTGGTGCTGGGTGCCAACCTGGGCGCCGCCATCACGCCGCTGGGCGTGACCTGGGCCTCGCCGGCCGCCGCGCGCCGCCCGCCGATCGGCAACCTGGTGATCCGCACCGCCGGCGTGCTGGCGGTGCTGCCGGTGCTGCACTGGCTGCTGCCTTACCTGGAGCTGCTGGGCGCCACGCCGGAGCGCATGGTCGCCAACTTCCACACCCTCTTCAACCTGACCATCGCGCTGCTTTTCCTGCCCTTCGTCCACCAGGTGATCGCGCTGATCACCCGCCTGCTGCCGGACCAGGTCGTGGTCGACGATCCTGGCCGCCCCATGTATCTGGACAACGGCACCCTGGAGACTCCGGCCGTGGCGCTGACCTGCGCGACGCGCGAGGCCCTGCGCATGGGCGACGAGGTGAAGAAGATGCTGCTGGCCACCGGGCGGGTGCTGCACAGCAACGACGAGGCCCTGAAGAAAGAGACCGAGGCCGCCGACGACATGGTCGACCGGCTGCACGAGGCCATCAAGCTCTACCTCACCAAGCTGAACAACGAGGAGCTGGACTCCCAGGAAAGCGGACGCTGCGTGGAGATCCTGAACTTCACCACCAACCTGGAGCACATCGGCGACATCATCGACAAGAACCTGATGGAGCTGGCCAGCAAGAAGATCAAGCAGCGCACCTCCTTCTCCGCGGCCGGCATGGAGGAGCTGGAGGACTTCCACGCCCATATCGTCGCCAACCTGGACCTGGCGATGAACGTCTTCGCGTCCGGCGACCTTGAACTGGCCCGCCAGCTGCTGCGCCAGAAGGCCCAGATCCGCGAGCTGGAGCGCCGCTACATCGAGAGCCACTACGAGCGCGTCGGCGAGCGGCGGCCCGAATCCATCACCTCCTCGTCGCTGCACCTCGACGTGCTGCGCGACCTGAAGCGCATCAACAGCCACCTGACCTCCGCCGCCTACACCATCCTGGAGCGCGCCGGCGAACTCTCCGAAAGCCGCCTGCGCGAAAAGGTCAAGGCCGGCGCGTGCCGGCCGCAGAGCGTCGCGACGCCCGACATCTCGTGACGGACAGCACCCTTCCCTAGGATGAAATCGGAATATCCATGAGCGACGCCATCCAAAGACTCTACGCCGCGGTAACGCTGGAGCGGGGCCAGTGCCCCAAGCTTTCGCGCACGGCCAAGCTCTTCAACGACGGACGCACCAAGATCGCCAAGAAGCTGGTCGAGGAAGCCTCCGAGGTGTCGCTGGAATTCGTTACCAACAACCGGGACGAAGTGATCCACGAGTCGGTCGACCTGATCTACAACTGGGTCGTGCTGTTGTCGGAGATGGGCATCCGCCCGGCCGAGATCTGGGAGGAGATGGACCGCCGCGAAGCCGAATACGGTATCGCCGGCAAGCTGCCCAAGTCCGACAACGCCAACCGCCCCCCGACCAGCAAGAAGAAAGCCAGCGGCGAGTGATGACCCTGATCGGCGGCACAGGCATCGGCAACACAGGCGCCGGGAACACCCGAGACGGCATCTCGACCCGTCACGAGCGAATCCTCAGCCTGCTGGAGAGCCGCGGCTTCGTCTCCATCGGCAGCCTGGCCAAGTCCTTCGCGGTGTCCGAGCAGACCGTGCGCCGGGACCTCAACGACCTGGAGCGCCGCGGCCTGGTGACGCGCTACCACGGCGGCGCCGGCCTGCCGCCGGTGACCGGTGACGTCGACTACGACAAGCGCAAGCGTCACCACGCCCAGGAAAAGCGGCGCATCGCCGCCCTGGTCGCCCGACAGATCCCGGAAGGCGCCACCATCTTCATCGACATCGGCACCACCATGGAGGCGGTGGCCGAGGCGCTGCTGCAGCACCGCCGCCTGACCGTGGTGACCAACCACCTGACCGTCGCCATGATCCTGAACCGCAAGCGCGACTTCCAGGTGATCCTGGCCGGCGGCGTGCTGAAGCACAACGACCAGGCCACCACCGGCGAGGCGACGCGCGAGTTCCTGGAGAAGTTTCGCGTCGGCTACGGCATCTTCGGTATCGGCGGCATCTCCGAAGACGGCGACCTGATGGACTACGACTTCCGCGACATCGGCGTTTCGACCACGGCGATGAAGATTTCGCGCAAGCGCCTGGTCGCCCTGGACCACTCCAAGTTCGAATCCGACGCCATGGTGCGCGTCGCCCACCTGCGCGACATCGACATGGCCTTCACCGACGAAGCCCCGCCCCAGCGCCTGGCGCGCATGCTGAGCGACAACAAAGTGGCGCTCTTCACCGCCCGGGATGCCGCCGCCCAGGACCGCTGACGCGGATTTCCC
Organism: Kiloniellaceae bacterium; assembly: GCA_050290145.1. Taxonomy (GTDB): domain Bacteria; phylum Pseudomonadota; class Alphaproteobacteria; order Kiloniellales; family Kiloniellaceae; genus Pelagibius. The sequence continues at coordinate 4,693 of JBNKHC010000245.1, forward strand.
CTCTTGTCATGCCCGGACTTGTTCCGAGCATCCAGGGCGACCGGTCCTGCCGCTAGCCCCTGGACCCTCGGGACAAGCCCGAGGGTGACGACCAAGGATCAGATAATCGCGTGGCGGATCTTGGCGGAGACCCATTCGCTGAGCACCACCGTGGCGATGATCACCAGCAGGATGAGCGAGACCTGGGTCCAGGCCAGGTTGGTGATGGAGGCGTTGAGCTGCAGGCCGATGCCGCCGGCGCCGACCAGCCCCAGCACCGTCGACTCGCGGATGTTGATGTCCCAGCGGAAGACCGAGATGCCGGCAAAGGCGGGCAGAATCTGCGGCACCACGCCATAGGCCAGGATCTGCGGCCCCGAAGCGCCGGTGGCGCGGATCGCCTCGACCTGCTGTTCGTCGATCTCCTCGATGGCTTCGTAGAGCAGCTTGGCGCAGAAGCCGATGGAGCGCAGGCCGATGGCGATGATGCCGGCGAAGACGCCGGGACCCAGGATGGTCACCAGCATCAGCGCCCAGATCAGCGAGTTGATGGAGCGCGAGGAAACGATGATGAAGAGCGCGATGGGCCGCAGGATCACCGTGCTGGGTGTGGTGTTGCGCGCGGCGCAGAAGGCCACCGGCACGGCCAGGATCAGCGCCAGCACCGTGCCCAGGGTGGCGATGTTCAGGGTGTCCCAGATCGGCCACCAGAGGCTGTCCATGTAGCTCCACTTCGGCGGCACCATGCGGGCGGCCAGGTCGCCGAGCTGGTTGTGGGCGTCCCAGACGAACATCCAGATGGTGTTCTCCGACACCAGGTTCCAGCAGTAGACGAAGATCATGGCCGCCACGAGGTAGCCGCCCCAGATCATCAGCTGCCTGCTGCGCTCGCGGCGCTGCCAGACCTTCGTCGCTCCCGTCTCGCGCACCGGCATTACTGCACCCACTTCCTGACGTAGCCGGAGGTGTATTCCACCGCCATGACGATGGCGATGATGATCAGCAGGATGGCCGCTGCCGAATCGAACTCGTAGCGGTCGAAGGCGGTGTTGAGCGTCGCGCCGATGCCGCCGGCGCCGACGATGCCGACCACCGCGGATTCGCGGAAGTTGATATCCAGGCGATAGAGGCCCAGCCCGATCATGCGCGGCAGCACCTGGGGCTGCACGGCGTAGTTCAGCCACTGGAACCAGCTGGCGCCGGTCGCCCGCACCGCCTCGGCCTGCACCGGGTCCATGTCCTCGATGTCCTCGGCCAGCAGCTTGCCGTAGAAGCCGATGGTGGCGAAGCTGAGGGTCACGAAGCCGGCGAAGGGCCCGAAGCCGAAGAGTTTCACGCAGAAGATCGCGATGATGATCTCCTGGAAGCTGCGCGACACCGCCAGGATGCCGCGGCAGAAGTAGTAGACCGGCTTGGGCGCCAGGTTGCGCGCCGCGCCGAGGCCCACCGGGATCGAAATGGCGATGCCCACCACGGTGGAGATCACCGTCATCCACAGGCTCTCGGAGATGCCCTGGACGATCTCGTCCCAGCGCGAGACGAAGTCCGGCGGAAAGAAGCCGGTAATGAAGCGCGCGCCGCGCGGAATGCCGTCTGCGACACGCCCCCAGTCGATGTCGGTGGTGCCGAAGGCCAGCGCCAGGTAGACCGCGATGCCCACGCCCAGGGTCCAGCGCAGCAGCGGCGACTTGATCAGCGGCGGCTTCTTCCAGCGCCGTCCCGCGCCGAGAGAGATATCTGCCATCGCGCGGGCGCCCCTAGTTGCCGGTCATGAGGTTGCGGTCCAGCACGGCGGCGCGGTGGTCCTCGTGCAGCGCCTCCTCGACGGTCTCCTCGCCGTCCTCCTCGTCCTCGACCTTGCGGATGGTGGCTTCCCAGTCCTCCTCGCCGTAGATCTCGGTGAGAACGTCGGAGGTCAAGCCGTCGGGCGGGCCGTCGTAGACGATCTCGCCCAGCTTCAGACCGACGATACGCTCGGCGAACATCTGCGCCAGCATGACGTCGTGGATGTTGACGATGGCCGAAAGGTTGCGCTCCTTACAGAGCTCGCAGACCAGGCGCATGATCTGGCGCGAGGTCTTGGGGTCGAGCGAGGCCGTGGGCTCGTCGACCAGCAGCAGCTCGGGGTTCTGGATCAGCGCCCGGCAGATGCCGACGCGCTGGCGCTGGCCGCCGGAGAGCTCGTCGGCGCGCTTGTCGACCATGTGGTCGAGGCCGACGCGGCCCAGCAGGCGGAAGGCCTCGTCGACGTCCGACTGCGGATACTTGCGGAAGTAGCTGCGCCAGAAACCGACGTAGCCGAGGCGCCCGGAAAGCACGTTCTCCATCACCGAGAGACGCTCCACCAGGGCGTATTCCTGGAAGATCATGCCCATGCGCCGGCGCGCGCGGCGCAGCGCCCCGGCGCCCAGGCTGCTCAGCTCCACGTCGTTCAGGAAGACCTTGCCGCCGGTCGGCTCGACCAGCCGGTTGATGCAGCGGATCAGCGTCGACTTGCCGGCGCCCGAGGGGCCGATCAGGGCCATGATCTGGCCGTCCGGCACCTCCAGGTCCACGCCCTTCAAGGCGCGGTCACCGGTCTTGTACTGCTTTTCGAGATTCTGCAGGCGTAGCATTCGATTTCCCGGCCCTTGCTTCCCAGTCAGCAAAGCAAGACGGGGCCGGTTGATGCAAACCGGCCCCGTCCCCTCGCCTGCAATTACTTACAGGAATATTCCACGCCGTTGGCGGCGTCGATCTTGCGGATCACTTCCCAATCGGACTTGTGGTAGATCGCGATGAAGCGGTCCTCCTTGGCGAACTCCGCCTTCAGGTCGGAGCCCTCCCAGGGGAAGGTGAAGAAGGCCTGCTTGATCTTGGCCACCAGCGTCGGGTCCAGGTTATGGGCATGGCCGTAGCCGGTGGTCGGGAAAGTCTGCGACTTGTAGATCGTCCGGATCTGGTCCGCCTTGATGACCTCGCGGTCGAGCATGCGCTTCAGCACCGAGTTGGCCACTGCCGCGGCCTCGTAGTCCTTGTTGGCGACGCCGACGATGGAGTTGTCGTGCTTGCCCGAGAAGGCGGTCTTGAAGTCCTGGTCGGCGACCAGCCCGAAATCGGCCTTGAGGATCGCCGAGGGCGCCTTGAAGCCGGAATTCGAGGTTGGCGAGGTGAAGGCCAGGGTCTTGCCCTTCAGATCGGCGGGCGACTGGATCGGGCTGTCGGCCGGCACGATGATTTCCATCTCGTAGCCGTAGGAACCGTCGGCCGAGGCCATCATGGCGAAGGGCACGAAGCCGGCGCAGGCCACGGCCACCGGATTGCCGCCGGTGTTCACGCCGGCGATGTGCAGGCGCCCGGAGCGCATGGCCTCATACTGGGCGGCGTAGGACTGCACCGGGAAGAACACCACCTTCTTGCCGGTGACCTCGCTCAAGTGATCGAGAAAACCCTGCCACACCTTCTGATAGACCGCCGGGTCCTCGACCGGTGTGTAGGAGAAGATGACGGTATCGGGGTCGACCCAATCGCCCGGGTCGAGCGGCAGGTCGGCGGTCAGGTTACTGTCACGGTCGCAGTAGCGGTCGTCCAGGAAGCTGCGCGGGCAGTCTTCCGCCGCCGCGGGCGAAACCAGCCCGCCGGCAAAGCCCAGCAGGCCGACGGCCAGGGCAAAGGTAATGAGAGTCTGGATCTTGCGCATCGCGGAGCCTCCCTAAGCGATAGTTATTGCGTTTCGCCCGGCGAGCGCTTGGCGGGCGAACGATTTGTTACAGTTATGTGTAAGAAAACTTACAGGCGATTTCCGGCGGCTGGCAACGGAATTATGCTGCGGTCGCCTGTGGATAGCCCGCCTGCCCCGGCCGGAGCCACCGATTTCAGCCGGCCGCGGCCACCTCGCGGGCGGTATCGAAGAAGGCGCTGATGACCTTGCCCCCGGCGCGCTCGCGCAGGCAGACCAGGGCCTCGTCCATCAGCACCTCGCAGTCGGAGAGGCGGATCGGCACCAGGCGGGAATCCTGGCCGAACTCCGCGGCGGAGACCACGCCGACGCCGCCGCCGGTGGCGACGATCTCGCGCACCGCCTCCCGGCCCTCGGCCTCGATCGAGGGCGCCAGGGTCAGCCCGCGCCCGCGCGCCGCCGCCTCAATGCTCTGCCGGGTCTTGGAGCCGCGCTCGCGCAGCACCAGCATCTGCTCGGCCAGCTCGGCCAGGGTGATGGACTTGCGCCGGCTTAAGGGGTGGTCCTTGTTGGTGAAGGCGATGAGCGGCGTGGAGCTCAGCTTGATGACCTCGAAATCGCGGCTCTCCGGCACCTCGCCCAGGATTCCGACCTCGGCCTCGTAGTCGTAGAGCTGGGCGATGACCTCCTCGGAGTTGCCGGAGCTGACCACCATGGCGATGCCGGGGTAGCGCTCACGGAAGCGCCCCAGGATGTGCAGCATGTGGTGGGCGGAATCCGCCACCACGCGCAGGGATTCCGCCCTGAGCGCGCGCGACTCCGACAGCAGCTCCAGGGCCTGCTTTTCCACTTCGAACATGCGCCGGGTGATCTCGAGCAGCTGCTGGCCGGCCCGGGTGAGACTGACCTGCTTCTTGTGCCTGTTGAAGAGGATGACGTCATATTCCTCCTCCAGCTTGCGCACCTGGTCGGAGATCGCCGGCTGGGTCAGGCACAGCGCCTCGGCGGCGCGGGAAAAGCCGCCGCAGATGGCCACATAGTGAAAGGCCCGCAGTTGAACGTAGCGCAAGGCTCGCCGGCTCCTGTTCCCTCGACGCGATGGTCAGCAAAGCGTCACAGCCACCTATTAGTATAATCTATCCAACTTATACAAAATAACGATTTTACAGATATGTGGCGGGAGCCCAGGATGCCGCCGAGGCCGGGACGACGCCGGCCGCCGGCCTTTCCGGGCCCCTCCCCCTTCAGGAGTTCGACGCTGATGACCCGTGACAGCGGCGCAGCCGTGATATTTGAGCCGCCCGCCGAGGGCGAGCCCTACCTGCTGACCCCCGGCCCGCTGACCACCTCGGCCAGCGTCAAGCACTGCATGCTGAAGGACTGGGGCTCCTGGGACGGCGACTTCCGGGCCATGACGGCCGAGCTGCGCCGCCGCCTGCTGGCCATTGCCGGCGACACGCAGGGAGCCTACGACTGCGTTCCCATGCAGGGCAGCGGCACCTTCGCCGTGGAGGCCATGCTGGGCACCTTCCTGCCGCGCGACGGCAAGGCCCTGGTGCTGATCAACGGCGCCTACGGCCAGCGCATCGTCCAGACCCTGGACTACCTCGGCCGCGCCTACCAGGTGATCGACAAGGGCGACTACCTGCCGCCGCGCGGGCCCGAGGTCGCCGCCGTCCTGGAGGCCGATCCGGCCATCACCCACGTGGTGCTGGTCCACTGCGAGACCTCCTCCGGCATTCTCAACCCGGTGGCCGAGATCGCCGAGGTGGTGGCCGCCAGGGGCCGCAAGCTGCTGATCGATTCCATGAGCGCCTTCGGCGCCCTGCCCCTGGACGTGCGCGAGATCGCCTACACCGCCATGGTGTCCTCGGCCAACAAGTGCATCGAGGGGGTACCGGGCTTCGGCTTCGTCATCGCCAGGAAGACGGAACTGGAGGCCTCCAAGGGCCGCAGCCATTCGCTCAGCCTCGATCTGCACGCCCAGTGGGCCTACATGGAAAAGACCGGCCAGTGGCGCTACACGCCGCCGACCCACGTGGTCGCCGCCTTCCTGCAGGCTCTGCACGAGCACGCCGCCGAGGGCGGGGTCGCCGGGCGCGGCGCGCGCTATGCCGAGAACCGCGACGTCATGGTGGCGGGCCTGCGCGAACTGGGCTTCGAGACCCTGCTGCAGGACGGCTGGCTGTCGCCCATCATCGTCACCTTCTTCAACCCGGCCCATCCGAAGTTCGACTTCCAGACCTTCTACGACCTGCTGAAGGCCAAGGGCTTCATCATTTACCCCGGCAAGCTGACCGTGGTGGACTCCTTCCGTATCGGCTGCATCGGCCGCCTGGATGCGGCGGTGATGCGCCACCTGGTGGGCGCGGTCGCCGAGGCGCTGAAAGAAATGGGCGTCGACGACGCCACGCCGCCGGCCGCCGCCATGGACGAGCGCGCCAAGCTGGTCGCCTGACAAGACAAAGGACAATCAATGACCCATCCCGCCGCCATCACCGTCAACGACCGCAGCTACGCCTTTCCCAAGGCGCCGGTCGTCGTGGTCTGCATCGACGGCTCCGAGCCCGACTACATGGAAGCGGCCGTTGCCGCCGGGCGCATGCCCTGGCTGAAATCCGTGCTGCCGGGCGGCGCCGACCTGCGCGCCGACTGCGTGGTGCCCAGCTTCACCAACCCCAACAACCTCTCCATCGTCACCGGCCAGCCGCCGAAGGTGCACGGCATCTGCGGCAACTTCTTCTACGATCCGGCCAAGGACGAAGAGGTCATGATGAACGACCCGGCCTACCTGCGCGCGCCGACCATCTTCCCGGCCTTTCAGCAGGCCGGCGCCAAGATCGCGGTGGTGACGGCCAAGGACAAGCTGCGCCGCCTGCTGGGCCACGGCCTGACCATGAAGGCCGGCGAGGCCGTCTGCTTCTCCGCCGAGAAGGCCGACGAGGCCACGGTCGCCGAGAACGGCATCGACGGCCTCTTGCAGCTGGTCGGCAAGCCGGTGCCCAGCGTCTACTCCGCCGACCTCTCCGAGTTCGTCTTCGCCGCCGGCGTGAAGCTGATGGAGACCATGCGCCCGGACCTCATGTACCTCTCCACCACCGACTACATCCAGCACAAGCACGCCCCGGCCAGCGAGGGCGCCAACGACTTCTACGCCATGATGGACGGCTACTTCGCGCAGCTGGACGCCGCCGGCGCCGTCATCGTGCTGACCGCCGACCACGGCATGAACGCCAAGCACAGCGCCGACGGCGCGCCCAACGTGCTCTACCTGCAGAGCGCGCTCGACGACCTGCTGGGCGAGGGCAAGGCCCGCACCATCCTGCCGATCACCGACCCCTACGTGGTGCATCACGGGGCGCTGGGCTCCTACGCCACGGTCTACCTGCCCGAAGACGCCGACGTGGCCAGCGTCGCCGGCTTCATCGAGGGCCTGGAGGGCGTCGAGCAGGTGCTGACCCGGGAAAGCGCGGCCCAGCTCTTCGAGCTGCCGGCCGACCGCATCGGCGAGCTGGTGGTGGTGACCGAGAAGACCCGTGCTGTGGGCACCCGCCCGGACAGGCACGACCTTTCCGGCCTGGAGGTGCCGCTGCGCTCCCACGGCGGGGTCAGCGAACAGCGCGTGCCGCTGGTGGTCAACCGCCCGGTCAACGGCATCGAAGGCCGCAAGCTGCGCAACTTCGACGCCTTCGACATCGCCCTCAACCACGTCGAGGCCCGCCAGTCCGCGGCGGCCGAGTAAAGGAACCCTTCGCCATGAGCATCGCCGAGAGCTTTGCCGGCCCAAAAGCTAAAAAGGGCCCCCGCCACGAGCCCATGCGCATCGCCGGGCGCAAGGTCGACGCCGAGGGCGTCATCGAGGTGCGCTATCCCTACACCGAGGAGGTCATCGGCACGGTGCCGGCAGGCAATGCCAGCCACGCCCGCGAGGCCTTCGAGATCGCCGCGAGCTATCAGCCCAAGCTGACCCGCTACGAGCGCCAGCAGATCCTGCTGAAGACCGCGGAGCTGCTGGTCGCCCGCAAGGAGGAAATCTCCGATGTCATCACCCTGGAGCTCGGCATCTCCAAGGCCGATTCGCTGTACGAGGTGGGCCGCGCCTACGACGTCTTCACGCTGTCCGGGCAGATGTGCATCCAGGACGACGGCGAGATCTTCTCCTGCGACCTGACCCCGCACGGCAAGGCGCGCAAGATCTTCACCTCGCGCGAGCCCCTGACGGCGATTTCCGCCATCACGCCCTTCAACCACCCGCTCAACATGGTGGCGCACAAGATCGCCCCGGCGGTCATGACCAACAACTGCATGGTGGTGAAGCCGACCGAGCTGACGCCGCTGACGGCGCTGATTCTGGCCGACGTGCTCTACGAGGCGGGCCTGCCGCCGGAGATGCTCTCCGTGGTCACCGGCTGGCCGCAGGACATCGGCCTGGAGATGATCCAGAACCCCAACATCGAGCTCATCACCTTCACCGGCGGCGTGCCGGTGGGCAAGATGATCGCCGAGAAGGCGGGCTACAAGCGCACGGTGCTGGAGCTGGGCGGCAACGACCCGCTGATCATCCTCAACGACCTGAGCGACGACGACCTGGCCAAGGCCGCCGACCTGGCCGTGGCCGGCGCCACCAAGAACTCCGGCCAGCGCTGCACGGCGGTGAAGCGCATCCTCTGCCAGCAAAGCGTCGCCGAGCGCTTCGTGCCCCTGGTGCTGGAGCGCGCCAAGAAGATCCGCTTCGGCGACCCCATGGCCAAGGACACCGACCTGGGCACCGTGGTCCACGCCCAGGCCGCCGAGGTGTTCGAGAAGCGCGTCCACATGGCCGCCGATGCCGGGGCCGAGGTGCTTTACAACCCGGGCCGCCAGGGCGCACTGCTGCCGCCCATCGTGGTCGACCGCGTGGAGCACACCTCCGAGCTGGTGATGGAGGAGACCTTCGGCCCCATCGTTCCCATCGTCCACGTGCCCGACGACGACGAGACGGTGATGCGCATCTCCAACTCCACCGCCTTCGGCCTCTCCTCGGGCGTCTGCACCAACGACTTCCGCCGCATGCAGGCCTACATCAAGGGCCTGAAGGTCGGCACGGTGAACATCTGGGAAGTGCCCGGCTACCGCATCGAGATGTCGCCCTTCGGCGGCATCAAGGACTCCGGCCTGGGCTACAAGGAAGGCGTCATCGAAGCGGCCAAGAGCTACACCAACGTGAAGACGTTTTCGCTGCCCTGGGGGTGAGCGAATCGACCAGCGCCGCCGCCTCGTCCGTCACCCTCGGGCTTGACCCGAGGGTCCATGGCGGGGCCTGGCGCCCGGACCATCCATGGATCCCGGCCCACGCGCGCGTTGCTCGCCTGGTCGGGGCGACAGTTCAGTATTTCGCAAAAGCGGCGGCCGCGGAAGCGGCTCCGAGAAAAGTAAACGATACTAAGCTAGGGTTCTGATTGTCTGAGTTCGCTGTCGCGCTGGTCTTGAGCGCGGCGGTGCTGCACGCCACCTGGAACGCCATCGTCAAGGGCACCCGGGCGCGCGCCCTGGTGCTGGCCGCGGTGGCCGGCACCCACGGCACCGTCGGCCTGATCCTGCTGCTGTGGTCCGAAACGCCGCTGCCCGCCTCCTGGCCCTATATCGTGGCCTCGGGGGTGACCCACTACGGCTACTACTATTTCCTCTCGCTGGCCTACAAGTGGGGCGACCTCTCGCGGGTCTATCCCATCTCGCGCGGCATCGCGCCGCTGCTGGTCTCCCTCGGCGCGCTGATCTTCGCCGGCGAGCAGCTCTCGAGCCTGGGCTGGGGCGGCGTGGCCCTGGTCTCGGCCGGCATCTGCCTGCTCGCCTTCTTCTCCAAGGGCCCCAGCGTCCCCGACCCGCGCTCGACCCTGGCCGCCGTCGCCACCGGCCTCATCATCGCCACCTACAGCGTGGTCGACGGCATCGGGGTCAGGCTCTCCGGCAGCCCGCTGGGCTACATGGGCTGGCTGTTCTTCAGCGAGTTCCTGGTCAGCCTCTTCGTCTTCGTTCGCCTGCGTCCGAAAATGACGCCGGAGGTGCGCGCCACTCTGCGGGTCGGCTACCTGGGCGGGCTCTGCGCCGTGGCCGCCTACGGCCTGGTCATCTACGCCAACACCCTGGCGCCGCTGGGCATGGTCTCGGCGCTGCGCGAGTCGAGCGTGATCATCGCCGCTCTCTTCGGGGTTGTCATATTCCGCGAGCGCCCCTGGATCAGCCGCCTCGCCGCCGCGGTCACGGTCGGCGCGGGCGTGCTGGTGTTGATGCTGACCCGCTGACTTTTCCACATATCAGCAAAATCTTTTAATTCATAAAAAGAATAGATTTCCTCTATTGTAACATTCCGATCACACTACGCTCGGAATTGAACACGGCCGCTCGGCATCCAGGAAGCGGCGGTTCGAAAAAGTGGCGGTTCGGGGGGAAACGCACGAACATACCGTAACCCGCCAGGGAAAACCGGTTCGAAAACCGGAACGTTCGGCTAGCAACAGGGAGCACTGACAAAGATGGCATTTCGGAAAATCCTGCTGACCGCAGCCGCGGCCAGCCTCTTGGTCGCGACCGCCGCGAAAGCGGAAGTCGAGCTCACGGTCTATACGGCCGTCGAGGCGGAAGACCTGAAGCGCTACGCGGAAACCTTCAATCAGGACCACCCGGACATCAAGATCAACTGGGTCCGCGATTCGACCGGCATCGTCACGGCCAAGCTGCTGGCCGAGAAGAACAATCCGCAGGCCGACGTGGTCTGGGGCCTGGCGGCCACCTCGCTGCTGCTGCTGAAGACCGAAGGCATGCTGGAGCCCTACGCGCCCAAGGGCGTCGAGATGCTGGACAAGAAGTTCGTCGACAAGAGCAATCCGCCGGCCTGGGTCGGCATGGACGCCTGGGTCGCCTCGGTCTGCTACAACACCGTCGAGGCCGGGAAGCTGGGCCTGCCGGTGCCGAAGACCTGGAAGGACCTGACCGACCCGGTCTACAAGGGCCACGTCATCATGCCGAACCCGAATTCCTCGGGCACCGGCTTCCTGGACGTTTCCTCCTGGCTGCAGATGTTCGGCGAGAAGGGCGGCTGGGAATACATGGACGCCCTGCACGAGAACATCGCGCGCTACACCCACTCCGGCTCGGCCCCCTGCAAGCTGGCCGCCGCGGGTGAGATTCCCATCGGCATCTCCTTCGCCTTCCGCGGCGCCAAGTCCAAGGCCGCGGGCGCGCCGCTGGAGATCATCGTCCCCGAGGAAGGCGTCGGCTGGGATATGGAAGCCACGGCCATCATCGCCGGCACCTCCAAGCTGGAGGCCGCCAAGACCCTGGTCGACTGGTCGATCACCAAGAAGGCCAACGAGATGTACAACACCGGTTATGCCGTGGTCGCCATGCCGGGCGTGGCCAAGCCGGTGGAGTTCTTCCCGGA
>JBNKHC010000246.1:0-4814 GCA_050290145.1 Kiloniellaceae bacterium
CCGAGGGCAAGGAGGCCGAAGTGATCGACGTCGCGACCCTGAAGCCTTTGGACATGGAGACCATCCTCGCCTCGGTGGAACGCAGCGGGCGCTGCGTCATCGTCCAGGAGGCGCCGCTCAACGGCGGAGTCGGCGCCGAGATCGCCGCCGGCCTGGCCGACCGCGGGCTGGTCAACCTGCTGGCGCCGGTCGGGCGCGTCGCCGGCTACGACACGGTGATGCCGCTGCCGCGCCTGGAAGCCCACTACATGCCCTCGGAGCAGCGAATCCTGCGCAAACTGCGCGAGACGCTGGCCTACACATGACAACCTTCAAGCTGCCCGACCTCGGCGAAGGCCTGCAGGACGCGGAGATCGTCTCCTGGCACGTCGGGCCCGGCGACCACGTGGTGGCCGACCAGCCCCTGGTCTCGGTGGAGACGGACAAGGCGGTGGTGGAGATTCCCTCGCCCCAGGCCGGGCGCATCGCCAAGATCTTCGGGGCGCCCGGCGACATCGTGGAGATCGGCGCGCCGCTGGTCGAGTTCGAGAGCGCGGCCGCCGAAGACAAGGGCACCGTGGTCGGCACCATCGCGGCGGGGGAGAAGCCGAAGGCTGCGCCCGAAAAGGCCGGCGCAGCGGAGACGGCGAAGACTGGCCCCGGCGTGAAGGCCGCGCCCGCGGTGCGCGCCCTGGCCCGGCGCCTCGGTGTCGATCTCTCCCACGTGGCGGCCAGCGGGCCGCAAGGCGCGGTGCTGGCCGGCGACGTGGAGCGCGCGGCCGCGGCCATCGGCGAGGCCGGACCGCTGGAGCCGCTGCGCGGCGTGCGCCGGGCCATGGCGCTCAACATGGCCCGCGCCCACGCCGAGGTGGTGCCGGCCACGGTGACGGAAGAGGCCGACATTCACGCCTGGACGCTGGGCAGCGACGCCACCTTGCGGCTGGTGCGCGCCATCGTCACCGGCTGCAAGGCCGAGCCGGCGCTGAACGCCTGGTTCCTGGGCCTGGACAGCGGCCGCCGCCTGCACGACAGGGTCGACCTGGGCATCGCCATGGACACCGAGGACGGCCTCTTCGTGCCGGTGCTGCGCGACGTCGGCGGACGCGACGCCGCCGACCTGCGCCAGGGGCTGGAGCGCATGAAGGCCGACGTGCGCGCACGCCGCGTGCCGCCGGAGGAGCTGCGCGGCCAGACCATCACGCTGTCCAACTTCGGCATGTTCGGCGGCCGCCACGCGGCCCTGGTGGTGCTGCCGCCGCAGGTGGCAATCCTGGGCGCCGGACGCATCGCCGAACGCGCCGTGGCGCACGAGGGCCAGCTCGCGGTGCGCCGCGTGCTGCCCTTGTCGCTCACTTTCGACCACCGCGCCATCATGGGCGGCGAGGCCTCGCGCTTTCTGGCCGCCGTGGTGAAGGATCTCGAGAAATCGGAATGACCTGAGGAAGAGCCGATGGAAGACGCTTTCCGCTTCTGCGACGACCTGGGCCCCGCCAAGGTCATCCACATCTATGAGACGCACAGCGGCCTCAAAGCCGTGCTGGTGGTCGACAATGTGGTGCGCGGTCCGTCCATCGGCGGCGTGCGCATGGCTCCCGACGTCTCCACCGAGGAATGCTTCCGCCTGGCCCGCGCCATGACCTTCAAGAACGCGGCGGCGGGCCTGCGCCACGGCGGCGGCAAAGCGGTGATCTTCGGCGACCCGCGGGTGCCGCCGGAGAGGAAGGAACAGCTGATCCGCGCCTTCGCCGGCGCCATCGCCGATGTGAAGGACTACATCGCAGGGCCGGACATGGGCACCGACGAGACCTGCATGGCCTGGGTCTATGACGAGATCGGCCGCTGCGTCGGCCTGCCCGCCGCCCTGGGCGGCATTCCCTTGGACAAGATCGGCGCCACCGGTTTCGGCCTCAGCGCCGCCGTCGACGTGGCACGCGACTTCTGCGATCTGGACCTGAAGGGCGCGCGCGTCGCGGTGCAGGGTTTCGGCTCGGTCGGCAAGCACGCCGCCCGCTTCCTGGCGCAGAAGGGCGCGGTGCTGGTGGCCGCCGCCGACTCCAAGGGCACGCTGGTCGATCCTGCCGGCCTCGACATCGAGGCGCTGATCGCGCTGAAAGACAGCGGCAAGAACCTGGGCGACCACGGGACCGGCGAGAAGCTGGAGCGCGACGCGGTGGTCGGTGTCGACTGCGATATCTGGATCCCCGCCGCCCGCCCCGACGTGATCCGCAAGGACAACGTCGAGCAGCTGAAGGCGAAGCTGGTGGTCGAAGGCGCCAACATCCCGGTGACGGCGGAGGCCGAGGCGGCGCTGCACCAACGCGGCGTCCTCGTCATCCCCGACTTCATCGCCAATGCCGGCGGCGTCATCTGCGGCGCCGTCGAATACGCCGGCGGCGGCGAGCGCCAGGCCTTCGACACCATCGAGGAAAAGGTGCGCGCCAACACCCGCGCGGTGCTGGAGGCCAGCCGCGACGACAAGATCGCGCCGCGCGAAGCCGCCGTCACCCTGGCCCGCCGGCGGGTCGAGGACGCCATGGCCCTGCGCCGCTGGGCCTAGGGGCCAAGCGCCGCGCCAACCCTTCGCAGACCAACAAAGAAATGCCGTCGTCCCCGCCATCTGGGCGGGGATGATTCCGCCTGCGCTTGCGTAGCCCGAGTAAACACCTCAAGCTCCCGCGAGCCTCTGCCATGAAGACCTTCATCAACCGCTTCGCGACGCCGCTGACCACCGGGCTCTTCCTCGTCTCCACGATTTCCGGCGTCGCCCTGTTCTTCCACTGGATCCCCAGCACCTTCCACGCGATGCACGAGTGGCTCAGCATGTTGCTGCTGCTGCCGATCGCCTTGCATGTCTGGAAGAACTGGAACGGAATCCTCAACTACGTCCGGCGCAAGACCCTGGCGCTGCCGCTGGTCGCCTCGCTTCTCGTCGCGATCCCCTTCGCCGCCGCCGGGCTCGCCGGCGGACCGGGCGGCAACCCGGCTTTCCGGGCGCTCCCCCTGCTGACCCAGGCGCCGCTCGCCGATCTGGCGCCGGTGCTGAAGACCACCCCGGCGGCGCTCGTGGCGTCGCTCGAGCAGCGCGGCTACGACGTGGCCTCCGCCGACCAGACCCTGGAAGCGGTCGCCGCAGGCTCGGACACGCCGGCGCGTGAGCTGCTCTTCGCGCTGCTGCCTGCGTCGCGCTGAGGAAACGGATCCGGCGGCCCTAGCGCCGCCGCTCCTGCTCCGCGCGGGCGGCTTCATAGACCCGTGCGACGATCTCGCTGCGCTCGAAGCCCAGGCGCTGCAATTCCGTATCGCTGAGCGCGGACAGCCGGCGAATGGTCCGGCTGACACTCCGCCAGAAGAGGACAGAGGCGACCCAGCCGTCGAGCGACGCCAGGGCGCGGCCGACGGGGCCCCGGGCGGCGCCGCGCGCCGGGCGGGTGCCGGCAAAGGCGATGCCGAGTTCGACGTCCTGGCACTTTGAATGAGAGGTCATCTTTCCTCCTCCCGGTTCCGGCGCGCCGCTGCGCAAGAAGACGCCGGAGATCCGGCCGAGCAGCGCGGCGCCCAAGGTTCCGCCGAAAAGCTTCCTCTTCTATCTACTGGTCCTCAATCCAGATATCCAATATATAGATAAGCCATTATTCATATCTGAATCGTATGTCATGGATCTGCGGCACCTGCGCTACTTCGTTGCCGTGGCCGAGGAAGGCCACATCACCCGCGCCGCCGAGCGCCTGGGCATCCAGCAGCCGCCGCTGAGCCAGCAGATCAAGGCGCTGGAAGCGGAATTGGAGATGCAGCTCTTCCGCCGCAAGCCGCGCGGCGTGGAGCTGACCGAGGCGGGCGAGAGCCTGCTGGAGGACGCGCGACGCATCCTGGCGGAGGTCGAGGGCGCGCTGCTGCGGGCGCGGCATACGGCGCGCGGCGAGCTTGGCCGGCTGGCCATCGGCTTCACCGCCTCGGCGCCCTTTCATCCCTTCGTCACCCGCGTCCTGCGCGACTTCCGTACCGCCCACCCGCGGGTCACCATGACTCTCGAGGAGATGGGATCCTCCGAGCTGGTCGAGGCCGTCCAGGCCGAACGCCTGGACGTCGCCTTCATCCGCCCGGCCATCCCGCCGGCGGAGGGCGTGCTGCTGCATAACCTGCTGGAGGAGCCGATGGTCGCGGCCTTGCCGGCGGGCCACCGCCTGGCCACCGCATCGCGCCGCCCGCTGCGCCTGGCCGCTCTGGCGGCCGAGCCCTTCATCCTGTACCGCCGCGCCTCCGGGCCCGGCCTCTACGACGCCATCGTCAGCGCCTGTCGCGCCGCTGGCTTCACACCGCGCACCGAGCAGGAGGCCCCGCGCATCACCGCGACCCTGAACCTGGTGGCGGCCGGCCTGGGCGTCACCCTGGTGCCGCAATCGCTCTCCAGCCTGCAGGCCGAGGCCATCGTCTACCGTCCGCTCAGCGCGGCGCCGGGACTGGTGGCGCCGATCCGCCTCGTCGCACGCAAGACGGACCATTCGGCCGCCGCCCGTCGTTTCGTCGCGCTGGCCCAGCAGAAGGCGCGCAAGCGCGGCTAGGACGTCGAGACCGGCCGTCCCCCGCGCACGTTTCTTATCGCCGCCGCACAGAATTTCTAAGGCGGCGGCGACTGGCGGCTCGCCTGCCTTCCGCCGGCCCTATATCCTGAGGCCATCCGGAGGAGCGACATGAGTGAGCAGCAAGAGACCGCGCCGGCGGCCCTGACCTTCATCGGCTTCGGCGAGGCCGGCCGGGCCATGGTTACCGGCCTGCGCGAGGAAAACCCCGCGCTGGAGATCCATCTCTGGGACATCCGTTTCAAGGGCGAAGACAGC
>JBNKHC010000247.1:0-37359 GCA_050290145.1 Kiloniellaceae bacterium
CAACCCTTCGGGCAACTGCGAAAGCGGTGAGGTCTGCGGCGTGCCCGGCCTGGTCGCTGTCGCCCAGTCGTCCAGCGGCTCGGTCGCCAACGTGAAGGACATCGCCGCCGGGCGGATCGAGTCGGGCTTCGTGCAGTCCGATGTCGCCTTCTGGGCCTACAGCGGGACCGAGGCCTTCGAGGACGAAGGCCGCCAGGGCAACCTGCGCGCCATCGCCAACCTCTATCCCGAGTCCTTCCACATCGTCGTGCGCCGCGACAGCGGCATCGAGACCGTCGCCGATCTGCTCGGCAAGCGCGTGGCCCTGGACGAAGTCGGCTCCGGCACCCTGGTGGGCGCCCAGCTCGTGCTGGGCGCCTTCGGCCTGACCGAGGACACCATCGACGTCGCCTACCTGAAATCCGACGACGCCATCGAGAAGCTCGTCGCCGGAGAGCTCGACGCCTTCTTCCTCATCGCCGGCTATCCGGCGAAGGTCATCCAGTGGGCCAACGAGAACACGGCGATCAGCCTTGTGCCGATCACCGGCGCGCAGATCGACGCGCTGGTCGAGGGCAATCCTTTCCTGCACATCGATAAGATTCCCGGCGGCGTCTACAGCGGCGTCAGGGAGGTCAAGACGCTGTCGGTGGCCGCGCAGTGGATCACCCGCGACGACGTCGGCGCGGAGACCGTCTACGGCATTCTCCATTCGCTGTGGCGCAGCGATGCGCGGCGCCTGCTCGACCGCGGCCATGCCAAGGGCCGGGTCATCCGCCTGGAAACGGCCTTGGAGGGCATCGGCATTCCGCTGCACGAGGGCGCCCTGCGTTTCTATCGCGAAATCGGCCTCATCCGCCGCAGCGGCAGCGCCAACCACGAACCGACCTGAGGCCGCAGCGCCCGACGATTGACGCGGAATTCAGCCTCTCTGGCGGGCCGGCAAATACCATGGAGTTACTGTGCTTTGGACTTGTTCAGCGCAAAGCCATGGGCTAGCTTCGATGAACTTTGGTGCAACTGCGAAAAAAACTCTGGCCGCGCCGAAGGGAAACTAATAACGCCCGTCACCAGAGATGGCGGGTGCGAAGTGAACGGGAGGACTTATTCGAATGCGCATCCGCAGCACGATGAAGCTCGCCGTCTCGGCGCTGACGCTGGGGGCTGTCATGGCCTTCGGGACCGTCGGCGACGCCGCGGCCCAGGACAAGCGTGTCCGTTGGAACATGGCGAGCGCCTATGGCAGCAAACTGACTCAGCTCGGCACGCTTGGATTGCGTTTGTCCGACGAGTTGGAGGCCGTCTCCGGCGGCACGCTCCGCTTCAAGTTCTTCGAGCCCGGCGCGCTGGTACCGGCCCTCGAAATGTTCGATGCCGTCTCGGCCGGCTCCATCGACGCCGGCTGGTCGACCCCGGGCTACTGGACCGGCAAGAACGAGGCCTTCGCCCTCTTCGCCGCCGTTCCCTTCGGCCCGCGCGCCGGTGAGTACCTGGGCTGGTACTACCACGGCGGCGGCAAGGAGCTTTTCGACGAGCTCTACGCCGAGTACGGCATCAAGTCGGTCATGTGCGGCGTTATCGCGCCTGAGGCTTCCGGCTGGTTCCGCAAGGAGATCAAGAGCGTCGACGATCTGAAGGGCCTGAAGATGCGCTTCTTCGGCCTGGGCGCCAAGGTCATGGAAAAGATGGGTGTTTCCACCCAGCTGCTGGCCGGCGGCGACATCTTCCCGGCGCTGGAGCGTGGCTCGATCGACGCCACCGAGTTCTCCATGCCTGCCATCGATCTCAACCTCGGCTTCTACCAGGTTGCCAAGCACTACTACTTCCCGGGCTGGCATCAGCAGTCGACCCTGTTCGACCTGATGATGAACAAGGAGAAGTACGACGCGCTCTCCGACACCCAGAAGGCGCAGATCAACGCCGTCTGCGGTGACAACATCACCGCCGGCCTGGCCGAGGGTGAGGCCATTCAGGGCGCGGCCCTGAAGGAGCTGCAGGAGAAGGGCGTGACCATCCATCGCTGGCCGCCGGAAGTGCTGGACGATCTGCGCGCTGCCTGGAACGAGGTGGCCGCCGAGCTGGCCGAGTCCAACCCGACCTTCAAGAAGGTCTGGGAGTCGCTCTCCGCCTATCGTGAGCAGTACAAGGTCTGGGGCGATCTGGGCTATCTGTGATCCGGACGCCTAGGCGTCTCGGACCAGCTATTGGTCTTTGACTGACAGGTCCTGGATTGAGTAGCGCCGGAGACTCTTCCGAGAGACTCCGGCGCTTTTCTTTACAGCCCACATCTGCAAGAAGCTGAAGTCCGCAAGATTGGGGGAAGTGGCATGGAACTCCTGATACGCGTCAGCGATGTGCTGGACCGCGTCATCATCAAGGTTGGCAGGATCGCCGCCTGGGCGGGACTCTTCCTCATCCTGGTGACGATCTTCGACGTGGTGACACGGCGTTTTCTGGTGCTCGGGTCGACGAAGCTGCAGGAGGCCGAATGGCACCTGCACGTGATCCTCTTCGCCTTCTGCCTGGGCTACGCCTACCTGAAGGACGCCCATGTACGCATCGACCTGCTGCGCGAGAACCTCAACGAACGCACCCAGTGGTGGATCGAGGTCTTCGGCTGTCTCCTGTTCCTGCTGCCCTACTGCGGGCTGGTCATCTGGTTCGGTATCGACTTCACCGAACGCTCTTACGCGACCCAAGAGATTTCGGCCTCGGCCACGGGGCTGACCCATCGCTGGCTCATCAAGATCGTAATCCCCATTGGTTTCGGCTTTCTGGCGCTGAGCGGCATCACCGTGCTGCTGCGCAAGCTGATTGAGCTCTTCGGCCCCGAGGAGCTGCGCAGCCGCGTCCACGACCTGGAGGAGGCGGAGGTCGAGCACCTGGACGACATAGTGCCGCCCGAGCTGCGCAAGCATGACGACCCGCATGACGGGGAGCAGAGGTAATGGACTTCTACATCGAGGACTACCTTCCGCTCTTCATGTTCGCGGCGCTGGGCATCCTGCTGTTCAGCGGCTATCCGGTCGCCTTCGTGCTGGGCGGCGTCGGCCTGGCCTTCGGCTTCATCGGCATGTACTTCGACGTCTTCAGCTTCATCCAGTTCTTCAACCTGCTGCCGCGCATCTGGGGCGGCATCGCAGAGAACCTGGTGCTGACCGCGATTCCCATGTTCATCTTCATGGGCACCATGCTGGAAAGATCGGGCGTGGCCAGCGACCTGCTGCACTGCCTGCAGGTGCTGCTGCGCCGCGTGCCCGGCGGCCTGGCCCTTTCCGTCACCCTGATGGGCACCATCATGGCCGCGACCACCGGCATCATCGGCGCCTCCGTGGTGATGATGACGCTGCTGGCCCTGCCGGTGATGGTCCAGCGCAGCTACAACATGCCCCTGGCCACCGGCACCATCGCCGCCTCCGGTACCCTGGGCATCCTGATCCCCCCCTCGATCATGCTGGTGATCATGGCCGACCTGCTGGCCCGCTCGGTCGGCAACCTCTTCGTCGCCGCGATCATCCCCGGCTTCATGCTGGCGGCCTTCTACATGATCTACATCCTTGTGCTCTGCGGCTTCAAACCGAAGCTGGCGCCGCCCTTGCCCAAGGAGGAAGGGCCGGAGACGATCCTCGGCATCGTGATTCTGGTGCTGCGCTCTTTCGTGCCGCCACTCTTCCTGGTCTTCCTCGTGCTGGGCTCCATCCTCTTCGGCTGGGCCACGCCGACCGAGGCCGCCGGCGTCGGCGGCGCCGGAGCGATCCTGCTGGCGGCCGTCAACAGGCGGCTGAACTTCTCGGTCATGAAGGACGTGCTGGAGCGCTCGGCGCTGACCGGCGGCATGCTGTTCGGCATCTTCCTGGGCGCCACCTGCTTCTCCTACGTCTTCCGCGCGCTGGGCGGTGACGATATCGTCATCGACCTGGTGGAAAGCACGGGCTTCGGGCCCTGGGGCCTGCTGCTGATCCTCATGGCGATCGTCTTCTTCCTCGGCTTCTTCTTCGACTGGATCGAGATCACGCTGATCGTCCTGCCGGTCTTCTCGCCGATCATCTCGGCACTGGACTTCGGCAACCATGTGGAGTCGCTGGAGGTCACCTACTGGTTCGCCATCCTGCTGGCGGTGAACCTGCAGACCTCCTTCCTGACGCCGCCCTTCGGCTTCGCGCTGTTCTATATGAAGGGGGTGGCGCCGCCCGAGGTGAGGATCCAGCAGATCTACAAGGGGATCATTCCCTTCGTCCTGCTGCAGCTCACCGGGCTGGGCCTGATCATGGCCTTCCCCGACATTGCCCTATGGCTTCCCAGGGTCCTGCTGAACTAGCGGGAGCCTCCCGCGCAGACAAAGAAAAACGGCGCCGGTCCCGCAAGACCGGCGCCGTTTCGCATTCCCCTGCGAAGAAGGTTGCCGCGCCGCCTCAGGCAGCGAGCTGGCGCAGCTTGTTCATCAGGTAGTCGATGTCGTCCTGGGACATCTTGGAAGCGGGATCCTCGAACTGCGTCAGCAGGCGCTCGATGATGCGGGCCACAAAGCGCTCGCGGTCGTTGCGTCCGCCGTCGTAGTCCTCCTCCTCCAGGATCTGCACCGCAGCGCGCACCGCGCTGTAGAGACGCTCGGGCATCTTGGCCTTCTCGTAGATCGAGCTCAGGCCGAGATCGCCGCCGTCGTGGATCAGCTTCTGGGCGTTCTTCAGCGGCACATTGGCCAGGCGCGCCAGGGCGGCCTCGAAAAAAGCCATGTCGCCGACGCAGAGCGCGCGGATGATCAGCGAGGGGGTCAGGCGGCCGTTGACGTGGATCTGGTAGACCAGATCCTCCAGATCTGTGCCCGAGGCGCCTCGGCTCAGCAGGCTCACGGTGGCCCGCTCGCGGGTCTGCAGGATCAGGTTGGCGGCCGCGTCGGCCGGCAGGTCGTGCTTGCTGACCAGATAGTTCTCCAGCTTCTGGGCCATGGCCGAGACGAGCTGCTCGGAGATGGCCGGCGGCAGCACCGGGCGCCGCGAGATCGACTCGGCGACCTCTTCGCTGGCGTTGTAGTCGGTGAGCACGCGCCCCAGGGCCTCTTCCGTCAGCTCGGCGCCCTCGTTGGCGACCAGGCGGGCGACGGCGGTCTCGTTGCCGGTGTCGATGAGGGCATCGGCGACGGCCGTGGAGACGCTGGCGCGCTGGGCGATGGCGACCTGCTTGGCGGCGGCGTTCTCGCCGCGCACGATCTCGATCAGGTCGTCGTCGGTCAGCACTTCGGAATACTTCAGCACCGGCAGGGACACGCTGTCGACGTCCTTGGCCAGCGACAGGGCCAGGTCGTGCGGCAGGTCCGGGGTGCTCTTCAGGTTGGCGGCCAGCGCCTCGCGCACCAGCACCTCGGCGTCGTGGGCCAGCGTGCGGAAGATCTCCTCCGCCAGGCGGCGCTCGGCCTCGGTCATGCGCGGATACTTACGGTCGTATTGCGCCGCGATCTTCGAAGTCGTCTCGGCTCGGACGTCCGGCGACGGGTCCGCCATCAGGCGGGCGACGTCTTCCTGGGAAAGGCTTCCTGTCATGTCTCTCTCGGTCAAGCCTCAACGAATGCAGCAGGCAACAGGGAGCGGAGTCCGCATTCCCGGGAGGTGCCCCAACAGGATGATTATCGGGGACCCTCGTTAATTCATGCTTAAAATTCGCGGGCTTGGGCCGCACCGGCAAAGGCCCGGCGGGCAAGGCAAGACAGGGTAAAGGGGGGGTTAACGGCCGGCTACTGGCGGGTCAGCAGGGCGCGGGCGACGCCCTGGATCTGCGTGTCCAGGGAGATGTCCAGGAACGACGTGACTTCCAGATCGCGGTCCTCAAAGACGTCGACGTCCGGCAGGCGTTGCTGCCAGGCCTCGACCTTGCGGTCGCGGGCCAGCAGCAGCTCGGCGATCTGCGGCTTGTAGAGCCGGATCATGGCCGAGACCCAGCGGTTGACCGGCCAGGACGGCTGGGCGTGGTCGATCTTGAAGACGTCCAGCAGGCGGATCACGTCCTCGGCCTTGTACCAGACCTCGCCGGTCACCCAGCGGTTCACGGTGAAGAGGCGGAAGGGCAGGCCCGCCGGCGTCATGGCGATGGCGACCAGGTGGCTGAGGGCGTCGTTGGGGTCCTCCGGCGCCACGTAGTTCAGCACCTTTGCCGGCTTTATGTCGGCCGGCATGCCCTTGGGGCGGACGAAGGTGTGGAAGTGGCCGTGCTCGCCCTCGAAGCGCTGATCGGAAGCATGGGCGTGGTAGTAGTACTGGCCGTGGGTCTCGTGGTCGTAGACGTCGCCCGGCGGGTAGTGGTCCCACTCGTAGAAGGTGCCGTGGTGCTTCAGCAGCTCTCCGACGATATTGTCGCCGGTCTTGGAGAGCACCCGGTGGACCTCCATGACCTCCGCCCCCGCCTCGGCCATGTCCTCCAGGGCCTCCGTCGGCAGGCTGTCCAGGGCGTAGTCGCTGTCCAGCGCGGCATCCCGGATTGTCGCATCGCTTCGCATAATGTCGCTAATGTAAGGAGACTTGCGGTTTCATACCAGCAATCTCTCTTTCACGTGGGCGTGAGTTGCCCGCTCACTCCATGACTAGACGAAAACCGATGAGGATATGCTTAAGGCCGGCCGGCCGGCCGTGCGCCGCCGCCGGGCGGCAGACGCCGCAGCCGCGGTCGTCCCAGGACCCGCCCTTGACCAGGAAGCGCCCCGAGCCTGCCGGGGTTGCCGTCCATTCGAAGACCTGGCCTGCCGCGTCCAGCAGGCCGTAGGGGCTGGCTCCGGCCGGGAAACTGCCCACCGGCACGGTGTCGAAGGGCCCCCGTGTTTCTCCAGAGCCGTCGTGGCTGTTGAGCTTGTCAGGGTCCCAGGCGTCGCCCCAGGGGAAGCGGCGGCCGTCGGGCCCCCGCGCGGCCTTTTCCCACTCCAGGGCCGTCGGCAGGCGCCAGTGCCGCCCGGTCTCGGCGGAGAGCCAGGCGGCGAAGGCCCGGGCATCGCTGTGAGAGACCAGGACCACCGGATGGGCGTTGCGGCCGTCAGGCGGCACCCCGCCGTGCCAGGCATGGCGGCGGGTGCGCTCGAATGGGTGGACCAGCCCGTAGCCTCGCCACTCTGCGGCGCTGACGTCGGGCGGGCGGTGGCCGGTGGCGGCGACGAAGGCGGCGTAGAGGCGGTTGGTGACCGGCGCGCGCATGATGGAGAAGGCCGGCAGCTCGACCTCGCGCCGCGCGCCCTCCCCCTCGTACCAGCGCTGTTCTCGGGTGACGCTGTGGCCGTAGGCGGCCTCGTCCAGGCGATAGGCGGCTTCGCGCTCGGCGCGGTCGGAGCCGGTGATGAAAGGACCCGCCGGCACCTGGACGACCTCGGGCAGCGGATCGGGCCTCCCCTCGGCGACCAGGTCGAGGGCCGCGGCCGGCAGCGGCGGTGCGGCGGCGAGGAAGCAGAGCAGGCAGAGGGGGCCCAGGACGCGACGAATCATGGCCGCAAGCTTAGGCTACGGCCCGCTCAAGGGCGCATCACGATTCGGTGGGCAGAAGCCTCAGTTGCGCACCACGGTGACCGAGCAGTTCGAGTGACGGACCACGTGGGAGGCGTTGGGCCCGAGCAGATAGTCCTGCAGCTGGGGCCGGTGCGAGGCCATGACGATCATGTCGATGCTGTGCTCCTTGGCGAAGTTCAGGATCTCGTCATAGATCGTACCGTGCGCCACGATGTGCTGGACCTGTATTCCCTCGGGGACGTGTTCCTTGACGAAGGCATGGAGGCTCTGGTCCGCGGCCTCCATGGCCCTTTCCTGGTAGTCGACCGGGAAGAAGGAAGACACGAAGCTTTCGCCGAAGTCCGGCACGATGGTCATGACGTGCAGCCGACTGCCGAAGGCCTGGGCCATCTGAATGGCGGTGCTGACAGCCTTTTCCTGGGTCTCGGTATTGCCGAGGTCCACGGGCAAGAGGATATCCTTGTACATAGCTTCGCTTCCCCCTACGCGGTCGCCTCGGCGAGCTGCCTTTCCCGCCGACCGCGTTGCATGAAAATGATCAGCCCCAGCACCAGCAGCGCCGGGATGTACATCAACTCCTTGGGCAGCTGGTCGAGCGGCTCCTTCACCGACACCACCTTCTGGTCGAACTCCAGGCCGGCGGCCTCGGCCGGCGAGTCGAAGCCGGCATTGTCGACCAGGACTTCCTCACCATCGATGTAGAGATCGAGGCCGGCAGCGCTGAGCCGCTCCTCGCCGGTCGCGCCCTCGCCCAGCGGCAGCAGGGCGACGAAGCTGCGCGGCTCGCCCACGGCGTCGAGGCCTTCGACCCGCAGACGCAGGATGTCATCAGGCTGCAGGCGGTCGGCGACCTCGAGGATGTGACTCGGCGTCACGTCGCGGTACGGCGGCGAGATCATGTCCATCCAGAAGCCGGGGCGGAACAGCGTGAAGGCGATGAGCAGCAGCAGCACCGTCTCGTAGATCCGGTTGCGGGCGAAGAAGAAGCCCTGGGTCGCCGCCGCGAATATCAGCATCGCCGCCGTCGCGACGATGAAGACCAGGATACCGCCGACCCAGCCGACGTGGATCAGCAGCAGGTCGGTGTTGAAGATGAAGAGGAACGGCAGCGCCGCGGTACGCAGGCTGTAGAAGAAGGCGACGAAGCCGGTCTTGATGGGATCACCGCCTGATACCGCCGCGGCCGCGAAGGAGGCGAGGCCCACCGGCGGCGTCACGTCGGCCATGATGCCGAAGTAGAAGACGAAGAGGTGAACCGCGATCAGCGGCACGATGAGGCCGGCGTCCTGGCCGAGCTGCACGATGACCGGGGCCAGCAGGGCCGAAACCACAATGTAGTTGGCCGTGGTCGGCAGGCCCATGCCGAGGATGAGGCTCAGCACCGCGGTCCAGATCAGGATCAGCATGATGTTGCCGAGGGAGAGAATCTCCACCAGGTCGGCCAGTACCAGGCCGACGCCGGTCTGGGAGACGGAACCGACGATGATGCCGGCGGTCGCCGTCGCGATGCCGATACCGATCATGTTGCGGGCGCCGGACACCAGGCCGTCGTAGAGCTCCGCGACGCCCCGGCAGAACCAGGTGACGTAGGCGCCCTGGCCACGGAACAGCGCAAAGAGCGGACGCTGGGTGACGACGATGAAGATCATGAAGGCGGTCGCCCAGAAGGCCGAGAGCGCCGGCGACAGGCGCTCGACCATGAGGCACCAGATGAGCACCACCACCGGCAGGATGAAGTGGATGCCCGACTTCACCGTCGGCCCCGGCTCTGGAAGCGAGACGATGGGCGCGTTGGGGTCGTCCAGTTCCAGGTCCGGGAACTTGGCGCAGAACCAGACGATGGCGGCGTAGATCACCGACAGCAGTACGGCGACGATATAGCTCGCGGAATCCCCCGCCACGTCATAGATCCAGCCCATGCCGTAGTAGACGATGAAGGAAAGCGCACAGAGCACCACGATGCCGAAGGAGAAGGCCACGAGGAAGCGCAGCAGCGGCATCGGCGGGACGGCGCGCGGCAGACCTTCCATGCCGGCCTTCATGGCCTCCAGGTGCACGATGTAGACCAGCGCGATGTAGGAGATCAGCGCCGGGACGAAGGCGTGCTTGACGACCTCGAAATAGGAGATGCCGACGTATTCCACCATGAGGAAGGCGGCGGCGCCCATCACCGGCGGCATGATCTGGCCGTTGACCGAGGAAGCCACCTCGACGGCGCCGGCCTTTTCCGGCGAGAAGCCGACACGCTTCATCATCGGGATGGTGAAGGTGCCGGTGGTCACCACGTTGGCGATGGAGGAGCCGGAGATGAGGCCGGTCATGGCCGAGGCGACGACCGCCGCCTTGGCCGGGCCGCCGCGGTAGTGGCCGAGCAGCGAGAAAGCGACCTTGATGAAATAGTTGCCGGCGCCGGCCTTGTCGAGCAGCGCGCCGAAGAGGACGAAGAGGAAGACGAAGTCCGTCGACACACCCAGGGCGACGCCGAAGACACCCTCGGTGGTGATCCACTGGTGGTTCACCACGCCGGCCAGGGAGACGCCCTTGTGGGCGATGAGCTCGGGCATGTACTGGCCGAAGAAGGTGTAGATCAGGAAGATCGTGGCGATGACCGTCAGCGGCGGTCCGAGGGCGCGTCGCGTCGCCTCCAGCAGGATCACCATGCCGATGCAGGCGACCACGAGGTCCTGGGTGTTGGGGTTGGCCGGGCGCAGCGAGATCGCGTCATAGAACCAGAAGAGATAGCTGGCACAGAAGGCGCCGACCACGGCGACGACCCAATCCTGGATCGGGATGTAGTGGCGCGGCGAACGCTTCAGGGCCGGATAGGCAAGAAACGCAAGGAAGATCGCGAAACCCAGATGGATGGAGCGCGATTCCGTGTTGTTGAGGACCACGGGCAGGCCGGTGACCTCCGCCACCACGAAGGGCAGCGGCGAGGCGATCCAGACCTGGAACAGCGACCAGGCGGCCGCGACCCAGAGAATCACCTGAAGAGAGATACCTGTC
The DNA here is from genome assembly GCA_050290145.1 of Kiloniellaceae bacterium. GTDB lineage: Bacteria > Pseudomonadota > Alphaproteobacteria > Kiloniellales > Kiloniellaceae > Pelagibius. Next base: position 10,464 of record JBNKHC010000247.1, read on the forward strand.
GGCGCGCGTCCGCCGGTGTCGGAGGAAGCGACGAGATCCTGCAGTTCCTCATCGGACATAGGGCCGCCGGCCCCCTCAGGTGCGGCGCCTCCGGCCTTCGGATCGTCTGCCATGCGTAGTCCCCGTTTCTAAAGGGCCGCCTCCCGCAAGGTCGCCCCTCGTCCCCAAGAAAATCACGCCGCCCCGGTTCACCCGGCTTCGATCTCGGCGTGCAAATCTATTTCAGTGAAAGCCTCAAATGAAAATGGCGGTGGGCGGGAAGACTCCCGCCCACCAGAACCGGGCTACATCCAGCCCTTTTCCTTGTAGTACTTCACGGCACCCGGGTGCAGCGGCGCCGAGAGGTTGTTCTTGATCATGTTCGACTCTTTGAGGTTCGAGAAAGCCGGATGCAGCTTCTTGAAGCGGTCGAAGTTGTCGAACACGGCCTTGACCACCTTGTAGACGGTGTCCTCGTCGGTCTTGGTCGAAGACACGAAGGTTGCGCCCACGCCGAAGGTCTCGACGTCCGCGTCGGTGCCTTCGTAAGTACCGCCGGGAACTACCGCCTTGGCATAGTAGGCGTTATCCGCCACCAGCTTGTCGATCGCCGGACCGGTCACCGGAATGAGGACGGACTCGCAGGAGGTCGTGGCCTCTTTGATGGTGCCGCTGGGGTGGCCGACGGTGAAGACGATGGCGTCCACCTTGTTGTCGCAGAGCGCAGCGGCCTGCTCGGCCGACTTCAGCTCGGCGGCGAGCTTGAAGTCGCTCATCTGCCAGCCGAGGGCGCCCATCAGGACTTCCATGGTACCGCGCGCGCCGGAGCCGGGGTTGCCGACGTTGACGCGCTTGCCCTTCAGGTCGTCGAAGGTCTTGATGCCGGAGTCCTTGCGGGCCACGACGGTGAAGGGCTCTGGATGGACGGAGAAGACCGCGCGCAGGTCCTTGTTCGCACCGTTGGGGAACTTGTCCGGCGTATCACCGTTGTAGGCGTGATACTGCCAGTCGGACTGGGCGACACCCATGTCCTGCTCGCCGTTGGCGATGGCGTTCAGGTTGGCCACCGAACCGCCGGTCGACGGCGCGGTGCACTTGATGTCCTTGTTGCCGCGGTTCACCAGCTTGCAGACCGACTGGCCGACCACGTAGTAGACGCCGGTCTGACCGCCGGTGCCGATGGTGATGAACTTTTCCTCCGCCTGGGCGGAGGCCGCGGCACCCGCCAGGAGCGCCGCCACCGACAGGCCGACGACAGTAGATTTCAAAGGCATGAATTTCATGGGTTGTTCACTCCCAGTTTTAACACTGTAGATTGAAATGTTACGGCAGCCGCCCTTATGACGGCCGGTCGTTCTCCTCCAGAAGACGACAAGACATCAGGCCCAGAAAAATCCGCCGACGGCCTGGCAGGAAATAGCCGTGACAGGCGCCCAACGATGGGGGCCCGTCATGCCATTCCGGCCTGGCGTGCAAAGCATAGCTAGTCAGAACGCGATTCCCTGTGCCTTTGGCTCGGTGTTTAGACCACCGTTATTTTGGTTATTGAACACTTACCCTTAGCGGAATGTCCACCCCGTTCTGGTCGGGTAGCGCAAACAAACCAACCCAAGGCGGCATGGCGGCGCTCTGTCGCAGCCGAGGCGCTAGATCAATCGGCTGTGGTGATCTAAGGTCCGCGATTATGCGTCGCCCCGGCCGAACCTCCCGATTCCTGCGCCCCGCCGCCAGCCTTCTGGCGGTGACGCTTGCCATTACGGGACTGCTCGGCCACGGCCTGGCGATGCTGCTGGTGAGCCAGCTGGCCCAGGCCCCGACCTCATCTGCTGCAGCGCAACAAGATCTCCCGGCCTTCGTCGAGATCTGCACCGCCGAGGGCCTGCGCAAGGGGGCCCGCGCCGACCTGCCGGGGGGAAAGGACAGGACTCCGGCGGCCCCGCGCCACGGCAAGATCGACGGCTGCCCGGTCTGCACCGCCTTCGCGCAGAACGGCCCTGCGGACCTGCCCGCTGCCGTGGTGCCGGAGCGCCGCACGCTCCGCCCCGCCGCCCCGCGCCCTCACCACCAGCTGGCCGCCGCCGCGCCGGAGCGGCTGCGGGCGCTGTCGCGCGGGCCGCCCGCTGCGGCCTGAGCGGACCCCGCCGCTCCCCTCTCAACGCGACAGCACTAGCGACGCCCGACGCCCCGCCCCTTCGTGACGGCCGGCGCGGCGCCGCGACAGAACGACAAGGACTACATAAGATGAAGACGATTCTCTCCGCCGCCTTCGGCGCGGCCCTTCTCCTCACTACCGGCCTCTTCGCGGCGACGCCCGCGGCGGCGCACGACGTCAAGTTCGCCGGTTTCACCATCGAGCATCCCTGGGCAAGGGCTTCCGCCGGCCCGGCGCGCAACAGCGCCGCCTTCATGACCATCCACAACAGCGGCGAGGCCGACCGCCTGATCGCGGCCTCCGGCGACGTCGCGGCGCGGGTCGAGCTGCATACCCACCTGATGGAGGGCGATGTCATGAAGATGCGCCAGGTCGAGGCGGTCGACGTTCCGGCCGGCGGCATGGCAACCCTGCAGCCCGGCGGCTTCCACGTCATGCTGATCGGCCTCAAGGAGCCCCTGACGGAAGGCGACAGCTTCCCCCTCACCCTGACCTTCGAAAAGGCCGGCGAAGTGACCCTGGAGGTCGCCGTCGAAGCGATCGGCAGCATGGGGGGCATGCAGCATAACGGCATGGGCCAGGGCTCGATGAACCACGGCGACATGCCCAAGTCGAACTAGGCGGAAAGGAAACTAAGCCGCAGCCGCCAATCAGGCGGCGCCCATAAGCTGGCGTGCCGTGGCGGCATCGGCCAGTGGTCGGCCGAAGGCTGCCGCCGCCGCCGCGCTGGCGGCCACCAGTTCGGCATTGTCGCGGGCCTGCACGCCCGAGGGCAGGAAGAGGTTGTTCTCGAAGCCGACCCGGGCGTGGCCGCCCAGCGTCGCCGCCGCGGTAACGCAGGCGGTCTCCTTCGGCCCGAAGGCGCAGATCGCCCAGGGCAACCTTGCCGCCTCCGGCCAGTCTTCGATGGCCGCGAGGAAGGGCAGGAGGTCGTTGGGCACCGAGCGCTGGCCCGGCGTGTAGCGCCCCAGCACGAACAGCAGGAAGGCCGGGCCCGGCGGAATGACGCCGTCAGCCTGCAGCCTGCCGAAGCGTTCGACGTCCTCGGCCGCGTAGAGGATGTACTGCGGCAGTATGCCGGCGCCGACCAGCCAGGCAAGAAACTCGCGCGCTTCGTCTTCGCCGCCCTCCGGCACCAGCTCGCGGATCGCCAGGCTCACCGCCTCCGGCTGCAGCTCGCGCACCATGGCCATCTGCTGCTGCGCGGTGAAGATGCCCACCGCCTCGCTGGTCACCTGGATGACCATCCTGTCGCCGACCGCCTCGCGCACCGCCGCCGTGGCCTCGCGGTAGGCGCCGACGTCCAGGCTGTGCTTCTGCTCGGCGTCGCGCACGTGCAGATGGATCATCGAGGCGCCTGCGGCCTGCGCCGCCGCCGCCGTGGCCGCGATCTCGGCCGGCGAGATCGGCACCGCCGGATGGTCGGCCTGGGTCTTGCGTGCCCCGTTGGGTGCCACCGCAAGGATCAGCGGCGGCCAGTCGACGGAGAGGGTATCGCTCACGCCGCCGCTCCGACCTCGGCCAGCACGGTGTCGATCGAACGGCCCAGCTTGTCGACGATCTCGTCGAGGTGCGGCTGCTGCACGATGAAGGACGGCGCCAGCAGCACGTGATCGCCGCGCCGCCCGTCGACGGTGCCACCGGCGGGATAGCAGACCATGCCTTCGGCCATCGCCTGCTTCTTGATGAGAGCGTTGACCTTGAGGGCCGGATCGAAGGGCTCCTTGGTCGCGCGGTCGGCCACCAGCTCAAGGCCGATGAAAAGGCCGCGCCCGCGGATGTCGCCAATGTGGTGGTGATTGCCGAAGCGCGCCTCCAGCGCCTCGCGCAGGGCCGCGCCCTGGCGCTGCACGTTGTCCAGCAGCTTCTCGGACTCGATGGTGTGCTGCACGGCCAGGGCCGCGGCGCAGGCCGTGGCGTGACCGATGTAGGTGAAGCCGTGCTCGAAGGCGCCGGAGCCCTGGGCGATGGTGTCGTAGATCCGCCCCGAGCAGAGCACGGCGCCGATCGGCTGGTAGCCGCCGCCCAGGCCCTTGGCGCAGGTCAGGATGTCGGGGGCGATGCCGTCCTGCTCGCAGGCGTAGAGGCTGCCGGTGCGGCCCATGCCGCACATCACCTCGTCGAGGATCAGCAGCACGCCGTAGTTGTCGCAGATCTCGCGGATGCGTTTGAAATAGCCGGTCACCGAGGGCACCGCGCCCAGGGTGGCGCCGACCACCGGCTCGGCGATGAAGGCGGCGACCTTTTCCGGCCCGACCCGCAGGATTTCCGCCTCCAGGGTGTCGGCGACGCGGCGGCCGTAGGCCTCCTCGCTCTCGTCGTGCGCCTGGTGGCGGTAGGCGTAGCAGGGCTCGATGTGGCTGGCCGGGCTCAGCAACGGCTGGTAGGGCGCGCGGCGCATCGCGTTGCCGCCGACCGAGAGCGCGCCCAGGGTGTTGCCGTGGTAGCTCTGGCGGCGGGCGATGAAGTGGTAGCGGTCCGGCTCCCCGTTCTCCAGGTGGAACTGGCGGGCGAGCTTCAACGCCGTCTCATTGGCTTCCGAGCCGCCGGAGACGAAGTAGACCCGGGCCAGATCGCCGGGCGCGCGCTTGATCAGGTACTCGGCCAGGGCCTCCGAGGCCTCGGTGGTGAAGAAGGCGCTGTGAGCGTAGGCGATCTTGTCGATCTGGTCCTTGATCGCCTGGATCACGGCCGGGTGACCATGGCCCAGACAAGACACCGCCGCCCCGCCGGAGGCGTCGATGTAGCGCTTGCCCGCGCTGTCGAAGAGATAAGGGCCTTCGCCGCCGACGGCGACGGGATAGCTGGCCTTGCTGTGGCGCGGAAAGACGTAGCTCACGGTTTCTGCTCTCACTGCCTGAGGAAGAGGTGTCTGGCGACTGGAACTGCAGTTTAGGACGATATCGGACGAACTGTCACGGTGGCCGGCCGTGCTGATTGTGAAATTCACCCCCGCGCCGCGCGCGGATCACCTCACCGCTTCGTGTCTGGCACCGCCGCCGGCGACCGCCCGCCTCCGCATTGTCCTCGCCCCGGCGGGCCAGTAGGATGCGCCGGGCCACCGGTGTCGCCGCCGGGGCAGGCTGACAGGGCAACGGCAAGGGGGCTGGTAGTTCAATGAACCTGAAAGAGCACATCCGCGGCATTCCGGATTTCCCGAGCCCCGGCATCCTGTTCTACGACATCTCCCCGCTGCTCGCGCACGCCCAGGCCTGGCAGGCCACCGTGGACCGCCTTGCCGAGATCGTCCACGAGCACGAACCCGACGTGCTGGCCGGAATCGAATCCCGCGGCTTTCTGGTCGCCGCCCCGCTCGCCCTGAAGCTCAGCAAGGGCTTCGTCATGGTGCGCAAGAAGGGCAAGCTGCCCGGCGCCACCCTGCCCTACACCTATGACCTGGAATACGGCAGCGACACCATCGAGATCCAGGCCGACGCCGTACAGCCGGGCCAGAAGGTCTTCCTGCTGGACGACCTGCTGGCCACCGGCGGCACCATGAACGCCGCGGCCCAGCTGCTGCGCTCCGCCGGGGCCGAGGTGACCGGTGCGGCCTGCATCATCGAGCTCACCTTCCTCAAGGGCCGCGACAACCTGGACATCCCGATTTCCACGCTGCTGGCCTACGACAGCTAGGGCCGCGGCCGCCCTGCGCCCGGGTTCTTGGTGCCGGCAGGACCTCTCAACCGAGGCGTTCTCTTTAGGATCAGTTAACTCTACTAGGCTATCTCTGCTTGCTTGCGCGTCCTGGCGGGCGGGCAGGCTGCATGGCCTTGCCGAGAACAGCGGCAGGTTGTGGTGCTGCGTCCGTCAGGTGTCCGGCCCCCATCGGGGGTGAGAGTTTTGGATTCGCCGGGGTAATGGCAGAAGCGACCACCACCTTTACCTTCGCCGCGGTCATGCTGGTCGCGGCCATGGCGCCGGCGATGCTGGCTGTCATGGCGCTGACCACTGCCCGGCAGGAGGAGGAGCGCCCGGCCCTGATGTGGTGGGCGGCCAGCCTGGGGTGCGAGGCCCTGCGGCTCAGCGCCCTCAGCGTCTCCTCGACCTTCGAGCCGGCCTGTTTTCAGGCCATCCACGAAGGCGGCCAGGCCATCATCGCCCTGCTGCTGCTGGGCGGCACGCTGCGCTTCCTCGGCTACAACGACCACCTGCGCGCCCTGCTGGCCGCCGTCGCGGCAATCTTCGCCGGCACCGCCAGCTGCCTGATCAATCCGACGGTGCCGCTGATCGTCATCGTGGCGCTGAACCTCTGCGCCGCCGGCGGCGTGGGGGCCGCGGGCATCCTGTTCTGGCGCCACTACCGCGAGCAACGGCACTCCGTCTGCATTCTCTGCGCCGGCTCGCTGCTGATCTTCGGCACCTACCTGCTCTCGCAGCTCGGCCGCGAGATCTTCGATCCCAGCGTGCGTGCCATCGACCCCAACGGCGACTGGCGCGTGGTGCTGCACACCGGGCTGGTGCTGTCCTGCATGATCTGCATGATCTTCGCGGCGCTGAACGCCGCCCAGCAGGCCAAAGCCACCGCGGAGCAGGAGGCGGAGCGTCAGGCCCGCCTGATGAACGCCATCGTCGAGAACATCCCGGTCGGCGTCTGCCTCTTCGACAAAGACCTGAAGCTGGTCGCCTTCAACAGCGAGTTCTCGAAGCTGCTCGGCATTCCGCGCGAATTGCTGGAGAGTGGCGCCTCCTTCCAGGACCTGGTGCGTTTCAACGCTGCGCGCGGTGAGTACGGCCCCGGCCTGACGGAGGAAGAGGTCCAGCGCCGCACCCAAATCCTGATGACCAGTCTGCAGGCGCGCATGGAGCGCATCCGCCCCGACGGCACCGTGCTGGAGAACCGCAACCGCAAGCTGCCCAACGGCGGCTATGTCATGGTCTACACCGACATCACGGAGACCAAGCGCATCGAGGCGGCCCTGCGGCAGAGCGAGCAGCGCTACGCCCTGGCCCTGAGCGGCGCCAACGAGGGCATCTGGGAGTGGGGCGACGCCGTCGACGGCGTTTACGTGTCGCGGCGCCTGCGCGAGATCGTCGTCATCAAGGGCAGCGACCCGGTGATCCCGGTCGACGCCTGGCTGGGCCGCATCCATCCGGAAGACCTGGAGGAGATGCAGGAGCGCATGCGCGAGCACCTGCGCGGCCACATCGAGTACTACGACCACGAGTACCGCATGCGCGGCGATGACGGGCAGTACCGCTGGGTGCACTCGCGCGGCCTGGGCGTGCGCGACGAAAGCGGCCACGTCTACCGCATGGCCGGCTCGCTGAGCGACGTCACGGAGCGCAAGCTGGCCGAGCACGAGCTGCTGCGCGCCAAGGAAGCCGCGGAGATGGCCAACCGCACCAAGGGCGAGTTCCTGGCCACCATGAGTCACGAGCTGCGCACGCCGCTGAACGCGATCATCGGCTTCTCGGAATTGATCATCCAGGAGGTCTTCGGCGCCATCGGCCACGACAACTACCGCGACTACATCCAGAACATCCACGAGAGCGGCAACCACCTGCTCACCATCATCAACGACATTCTGGATGTCTCGAAGGCCGAGGCCGGCATGATCGACCTCTACGAGGAGGACGTGGACCTGCGCGAGGTCATCGCCTCGGGCCTGCGCCTCATCGGCCCGCGGGCGCGCGAAAGCAACATCGCGCTGGCCACTGACTACGACGAGCCGCTGTCCATGGTGACCGCCGACGCCCGCCGCCTGAAGCAGATCCTCATCAACCTGCTGTCCAACGCGGTGAAGTTCACGCCCGCCGGCGGGCGCATCACCGTGCGCGCCTGGGCCACACCCGGGCTCGGCGCCGGCTTCCAGGTCGCCGACACCGGCATCGGCATCGCCGAGGACGACCTGGATCGCATGCTGGAGCCCTTCACCCAGGTCGAGTCAGGCCTCAGCCGCAAGCACGAAGGCACCGGCCTCGGCCTGCCGCTGTGCCGCGCCCTCATCGAGGTCCACGGCGGCGAGTTGAAGCTGGAGAGCAAGCTCGGCGAAGGGACCAGCATCACCGTGTCCCTGCCGCTGTCGCGCATCAGCGAGAAAACCGTCGACGCCGCCTGAGGCGGCCCCTTCCCCCTACAGATCCTGGCGGTCTTCCGCCGCGCAGAAGGTTTCCGCGAAAGCCAGCAGGTCCTCGTCGCCGCCGGAGGGGGCGATCAGCGAAAGCGCCAGCGGGCAGCCGTCGACCCGTGCCAGCGGCATCGAGATCTGCGGCAGCCGGGCGAGGCCGGCCACGGCGGTGAGGCTCAGCACGGCGCTGCGGTGCGCCTGCAGGTCCTCCGCGGTGCTCTCGCACAGCGGCGCGATGCCCGGCGTCACCGGCAGGCAGAGCAGGGCATCCTCCCCCAGCATCTCCGTCAGCCGCGCGGTGAAGGTTTCGCGCGCCTCGCGCGCCGGGGCGGCCTGCGCTTCCGTGATCGAGGCGGCCCAGTCGAAGCGCTCCTGCGTTTCCGGGCCGAAGCTGGGCCGCGTCTGGGCGATCCAGGCGCTGTGCGAGTCGATGGCCTCGCGCGCCTGGATATGGCGGAAGTTGAGCATCCAGGTCTCCGGATCGTTGTCGATCACCTCGACCTTCTCGGCGGGGGTGAGGCGCTGCTCCAGGCGCTCGACCAGCGGCGCCAGGGCGGCGGCCGCCGCCGGGCTCGCCAGGGCAAAGGCGTCCTCGGCGACCAGCAGCCGGCGCCAGCGTCCTGCATCACCCTCCGTCGCACCGCCCAGCAGCACCTGGCCCACGCGGCGCAGCAGTCTCGCCTCGCGCGCGAACCAGCCGACGGTATCGAAGCTGGGCGACAGCGGCATGACGCCCTCAAGCGAGATGCGCCCGTGGGTCGGCCGCAGCCCGAAGATGCCGCAGTAGCTGGCGGGAACGCGCACCGAGCCGCCGGTGTCACTGCCCAGCGCGAAGTCGACCAGGCCGCCGGCCACCGCGGCGGCCGAGCCGGAGGAGGAGCCGCCGGGGATGCGGCCGGGCGCGTTCACGTTGGTGGGCGTGCCGTAGTGGAAATTCTGGCCGTTGAGGCTGTAGGCCAGTTCGTCTGTGATGGTCTTGCCGGCCAGCTCGGCCCCGGCGTCCAGCAGCGCCTGCACCGCCACCGCGTGGGCCGTCGCAGGACCGTGGGTGCGCGCCCAGTCCGGGTTGCCGCAGCCGGTGACGTAGCCGGCCACGTCGAAGATGTCCTTGGCGGCAAAGCGCAGGCCGCTCAGCGGGCCACCGTCCCGGCCGGGGATCTGCGGCTGCGGCGCCGGCACGAAGGCACCCAGCGCGTCCCACGGCGGCCGCCCCGCGTCCAGGGCGGCAAAGGGATTAGCCGCACTCTCGCCGCAGGCTGCTTCACGCTGATCGGTCATCGTCTCCCCCACTTCCGGCGCCGGGCGGCGCCGGCCACAAACAGCCCCGGCAGGGACTAGGTCGCCGTCTCGTCGAACTCCGGCTCCTGGCTTTCCGGCTTGGGATGCTTGCGCCGGATGATGATGTCGCCGTTCTCGAGCACTTCGGGCAATTCGTACTGCGGAATGCTCTCCACCAGCAAGCGCAAGGCCCGCATCATCTGTTCCAGGCCCTCGCGCGCCATTTCTCCGGGAGAGTCCTTCGGCGACTCGCCCGGCTGGGCCTCGTCCGCCTGGACCGCCGGCGCCGCCAGCACAAGGGCCGCACCCAGCAGGACCGCCGGCACCCGCGATTTCAGTAAGCTTCGCATCATTTCGCTCCTCGCTCTCCCCCGAAGATGGGGACGGACAGGCCCTGAACCAAGCTACCACAGCATTATGGACGGGAAAGTGACCGCATTGCGGCAGGAGTGGTCGACCAGGCCGCCGCCTCTCGACAGCGGCGCGGCGGCGTGCGAGGAATCCCTGCCCTTCGAACTCCTGTCGGTTCACGTTTCTCCTTCGATCCGCGAGGCACCCGCCATCCATGAGTGACGACATCGCCCTGATGACCGCGAGCCAACTGGTGAAGCTCTACCGCGCCGCCGAGCTGTCGCCGGTGGAAGCGACGCGGGCGGCCCTGGCGCGCATCGAGCGCTATGACAGCAAGCTCAATGCCTTCAACCTGGTGGCCACGGAAAGCGCCCTGGCCGCCGCCGCGGAATCGGAGGAGCGCTGGCGCCTGGGTGCGCCGCGCGGACCGCTGGACGGGGTGCCGACCTCCATCAAGGATGTGCTGCTGACCAAGGGCTGGCCGACGCTGCGCGGCTCCAAGGCGATCGACCGCGACCAGGCCTGGGAGGAGGACGCGCCCTCGGTAGCCCGCCTGCGCGAGCACGGCGCCGTCTTCCTGGGCAAGACCACGACGCCGGAGTTCGGCTGGAAGGGCATCACCGATTCGCCGCTGGACGGCATCACCCGCAACCCCTGGAACCCGGCGACCACCCCCGGCGGCTCCAGCGGCGGCGCCTCGGCGGCGCTGGCCGCCGGCATGGGCGCCCTGGCGCTGGGCAGCGACGCCGGCGGCTCGGTGCGCATCCCCGCGGGCTTCACCGGCGTCTTCGCGCTGAAGGCCACCTTCGGGCGGGTGCCGGCCTATCCGCTCAGCCCCTTCGGGACGCTGGCCAATATCGGCCCCATGACCCGCAGCGTCACCGACGCGGCCCTGCTGCTGAACGTGATGAGCGAGCCGGACCCGCGCGACCCCTACGGCCTGCCCTACCACGGCACCGACTACACCAACGGCCTGGACGACGGCATCGCGGGCCTGAAGATCGCCTACAGCCCGACTCTGGGCGGCCACGAGGTCGATCCGGAGATCGCCGCCCTGGTCGCCGAGGCGGTGCAGGTCCTGGCCGGGCTCGGCGCCGAGGTCACCGAGGCCGAGCCCGACTTCGCGGGGGCCGACGAGGTCTTCCGCATCCACTGGTACGCCGGCGCCGCCAATCTGCTGCAGCGCTTCGACGCCGTGGCCATCGCCGCGATGGACCCGGGCCTGCAGGAGGTCGCCGAGGAGGGCCGGAGCTACAGCCTGCTGCACTACATGGGCGCGGTGGCGCAGCGCGAGGCGCTGACGGCGAGGGCCAACCGCTTCCACCAGGACTATGACCTGCTGGTGACCCCCAGCCTGCCGCTCCCCGCTTTCGCGGCCGGCGCGGAAGTGCCGCCGGGCAGCGGCATGAAGCGCTGGCCGGAGTGGACGCCCTTCACCTACCCCTTCAACCTCACCATGCAGCCCGCCGCCAGCCTGCCCTGCGGCCTGACCGGCGCCGGCCTGCCCGCCGGCCTGCAGATCGTCGGGCCGCGCTTCGCCGACGCGCTGGTGCTGCGCGCGGCCCGCGCCTACGAAAAGGCGGCGCCCTGGCGCTTCCCGGACCTGGAGAAGACGCTGAAGGACTGAGACCGGGACCGAGGGGTCCTATCCCTCAGTAGGAGAGAATCAGAGTGTCGCCGCGCACCTGGTAGCTCTCCAGGCGCTTCAGGAAGGACATGCCCAGCAGCGAGATGCCGGAAGATTGCTCGCCGACCGAGGCGGGCAGGTCGTAGAGCTCCAGCTGGCCGATGCGCAGGCTGCGCAGCGTCACCGGCGCGGCGCGCACTTCGCCGGCCGCGGTGTCGTAGCGTTCCGAGAAGGTGAGCCGCTGCGGCGGCCAGCCGAGCCGCTCCGCGTCTTCCGGGGTCAGGTAGATGGAACTGGCCCCGGTATCGACCATGAAGCGCAGCGGCTCGCCGTTCACCGTGGCGTCGACCATGAAGTGGCCGTGCGCCCCGGCGCGCAGCACCAGTTCCGAAAAGGCGCCTGCCGCGCCGCCGTCCGAGGCGCCGCCGCTGCCCGGAGTCACGTCCTCGACCGCGATGACCCGCGCGCCGGGCTCTTCCTCCTCGACGACGAACATCACCACCAGACCGGTGACGACCACCGCCACCGCCAGCCGCAGGCTGTGGGTCAGCAGGCCGCTGGACGCACTACCGTCTTCGTGCAAGCTGCTCATGGTCCTGGTCCCTGATCGCATCCCGCCGGGGCCATCTCCTGGCACTGGCCCGGCCTCCGGCCAAGGGCGCAAGCAGTACCGCCGCGCCCGGCCCCGTCATGGTGGGCGCAAGCCCTTAACGCTTCTCTTAGCTTCTTGGTTAACAGGGGCCCGGCGGCCCGGCAGGAGGCCTGAACCGTTGCAAGAGCGGCAGAAAATCGCCACCCTCTGGCCTCACTTCGCGGGAAAAAGCACGGAACTTCATGGACAACGAAGGGCAAACGCAGCGGCGCGGCGCCGTGGCCTGCGGCCATCCGGCAACGGCAGCGGCCGCCGACGAGATCCTGGCCGAGGGCGGCAACGCCTTCGACGCGGTGCTGGCCGCCTTCTGCGCCGCCTGCGCCGCCGAGCCGGTGCTGGCCTCGCTGGGCGGCGGCGGCTTCCTGCTGGCCCAGCCGGCGAACCGGGAGCCGCTGCTCTACGACTTCTTCGTACAGACCCCCAAGCGGCGGCCGGACCCCGGCGCGCTGGACTTCTATCCGATCCTCGCCGACTTCGGCACGGCGACCCAGGAGTTCCATATCGGCGTCGGCGCCATGGCCGTGCCAGGGGCCATCAAGGGCCTCTTCGCCATCCACGACGATCTGTCCAGCCTGCCCATGACGCGCATCGTCGAGCCCGCCATACGCATGGCGCGCGAAGGCGTCGAGCTGCGGCCCATCGACGGCTATCTCTTCGACGTGGTCTCGCCGATCCTGAAGGCCACGCCGGAAGCCCGCAGCCTGTTCCTGAACGACGACGGCCGGCTGTTCGCCCCCGGCGAGCGCCTCTACCAGCCGCTGCTGGCCGACAGCCTGGAGGCCCTGGCCAGTGAAGGGGCGCGCCTGTTCTACGAGGGCGACTTCGCCCAGCGCCTGGTGCGGCTGTGCCGGGAGTCCGGCGGCCTGCTGGGCGAGGCCGACCTGGCCGAGTACCAGGTCCAGCGCCGCAAGCCCTTCGTCTGCAACTACCGCGGCCACCGGGTGATGACCAACCCGCCGCCGTCGTGCGGCGGTATTCTCATCGCCTTCGCCCTGGCACTGCTGGCCGAGACGGCGCCGGCGCAGGACGGTCCCGGCACAGTCGAGGACCTGCGCCTGCTGGCCCGGGTCATGGACCTCACCAACAAGGCACGCATCGAGGCACGCCTCGCCGAGGGCGCCGAGATCGCCGCGGAGCGCCTCTTCGATCCGGCCCTGCTGCAACGCTACCAGGACGAGGTCAGCAGCCATGCCGGCTTCAGCCGCGGCACCACTCACATCAGCGTCGTCGACGGCGACGGCAATCTCGCCGCCATGAGCCTCTCCAACGGCGAAGGCTGCGGCACCCTGCTGCCCGGCTGCGGCATCATGCTGAACAACATGCTGGGCGAGGAGGACCTGAACCACGGCGGCTTCCACCGCTGGCCGGAAGACAGCCGCCTGTCCTCCATGATGGCGCCCAGCCTGGCGACCAGTGCCGAGGGCACGCTCTTCGCCATCGGCTCCGGCGGCTCCAACCGGATCCGCACCGCCGTGCTGCAGGTGCTGCTCAACCTGCTCGACCACCGCATGGAGATGGCCGCGGCGACCGAGGCGCCGCGCCTGCATGTGGAGGGGGAGATCGCCAACCTGGAAGGCGGCCTGCCGGAGGCGGCCGAGGCGGCCCTGGCCCAGCAGGGCTACCGGACCATCGCCTGGCCGCGGCACAATCTCTTCTTCGGCGGGGTGCACGGTGTGGCGCTCAGCGCGCAAGGCGCGCTTTCCGCCGCCGGCGATCCGCGCCGGGGCGGCGCCGCCCTGGTCAGGGCAACTTAGAAATCAGAAGTGGGCACTCGGGCGTCCGACCGTCCATTCGGAGTGCCGGACGACTAGACCCATCCTCGGTCAGGTGGAATCACCTGCTCGAGGGCAAATTGATCTACCTTAAAAGCTTAGAGCACCTTGTCCGCGTCCGCCTGGACGCAGGTTGCTCTAGGCCGCTTCGGAGTCGCTGCGGTTGCGCACGATGTAGGCCCGCGCGCAATGCTCGTCGCAGTAGGGCTTGCCGGGAACCGCCGGCTCCCCGCAGAAATGGAAATCCTGGTCGCCGGGATCGCCGATCGGCCAGAGGCAGCTCGGCCCCTTGCCGTTGGTCCGCGCCACGGGACGGGAGGGCCGCGGAGCCGGTGCCGGCGCCGCCGGGCGCTCCTGCACCTGCTTGGGTGCCGCAGGCGCCTGGGCCGCCGGCTTCGGCATGGCCGCCGCCGCGCTCCGGCGCACTTGAGGCGTCGAGCCGCGCTTGATGGGCGACGGGCGCGCCTTCAACTTCATCCGGTGGGCTTTGCCGACAACGGAATTCTTGGAAACCCCCAGCAGGCGGCCGATTTCCGACGCGCTCCGCCCTGCTTCCCAGAGCCGCATGAGTTCCGCAACGCGTTCTTCTGTCCAAGTCATGCGATTGCCTCTATGCTAATGGCTATATCTTGCGGCACATACTATATATCGTCGGTAGGACGACAATGCGCACAATATAGCGGCGCGGCATGACTGTCTAGGCTGAAATCTGTGGAAAACTGCGGTTTTCTGTGGGTTGCGGCGCTGCCGCCTTGTTCCCCAAATGCTTACTGCAACCGCTAACATGGACGGGCGGGCGGCACCTCCGCGGCCCCGGATTCAGTCGAATTCGATGGCCTGCCAGCGCTCGCCGGCGCCCTTGTTGTTGTAGCCCTCGAATTTCACCACCCAGCCCAGTTCCGGGGCGTACCAGGTGCGCTGCTCGGCGCGCCAGTCCTTGCCCACCAGCTCGGAGCGGCGCAGCAGCACATAGGCGTCGAAAGTGCCGGCCGGCACGGTGACCCGCTCGGCCCCCAGCACCTCGATGCGGTCGCGCCAGGCCTCTCCGGCCCAGCGCCGGGTGAAAGTCACGGCCTTGCCCTTCTGCAGGGGAAAGAGCTGGCCCAGAACGCCGCCGTCCGGCGGGATCCCCGCGGCCACGCAGTCCATGCAGATGTGCGCGAAGCTGGCAAAGCTGCGGCCCTCCCAGATCCAGGAGACGATCAGGCCGTTGGTGCGCCCGACGACGCCCTCGACCCGCTTGCCGCTGTCCAAGTTCTCCCAGACCATGCGGGTGCCTTCCGGCAGAACCTTGAAAGGCGCCGGCGGAAGCTCGAGACTTTCGGCCAGCGCGGCGCGCGGCCAGGGGCCGGCGAAGGCCGCCAGGACCAGCAGCACGAGGCCGCAGAAAGCCGGGTAACGGAACAAGCGCAAGAAAACTCCCCGAAGTAGGTGCGGCCCCGAGGGAGCGGACGGCCGCAGCGGCTGGAGACTAGCCTATAGAATGCGGGGGATGAAAGCCTCACAAAGGGCGTAACTTCTGAGACGGACGGAACACATCACCAAGGCGCCATCGATGCTGCTCAGCGCGGCCCTGCTTTCCGGCCTGATCCTCACCGCCGGCCTCCTGGGTCTGGCGCCGGCCGCCGCGGCCCTGGACACCCCCCTGGATGCCGCCGCGGCGCGCCACCTGCTGGTGCGCAGCGGCTTTGCCGCCACCCCCGGCGAGATCGAGGCGCTGCGAGGCCTCGGCCGTGAAGCGGCGGTGGCCGCGCTGCTGTCCGGTGCCGGCGGGCGCGCGGTGACGCCGCCGCCGGCCTGGGCGGCGGACTGGACCCCGCCGCGCGTGAAGGGCATGAGCGCGGCCGAGCGTCTGGCCCTGCGCGACAGCCTGCGCGAGCAGGCCGGCGAGCTGAAGGCCTGGTGGCTGCGCGAGATGCTGGAGACCCCGACGCCGCTGGCCGAGGTAATGACCCTGTTCTGGCACAACCACTTCACCTCCAGCCTCAAGAAGGTGAAAGCCCCCGCGCTGCTGTACCGCCAGAACGTGCTGCTGCGCCGTCACGCGCTCGGCAACTTCGCCGCGCTGCTGCGCGCCGTCGCCCGCGACCCGGCGATGCTGGTCTACCTGGACAACGCGCGCAGCCGCCGCCAGGCCCCCAACGAGAACTTCGCCCGCGAGCTGATGGAGCTCTTCACCCTGGGCGAGGGCCACTACACCGAAGCCGACCTGAAGGAGGCCGCCCGCGCCTTCACAGGCTGGAGCCTCGATCCCGACAGCGGGGAGTTCGCTTTCCGCCCGCGCTGGCACGACGGCGGCGAGAAGCAGATCCTCGGCCGCCGCGGCGCCTTCGACGGCGACGATGTCATCGACCTGCTGCTGGAGCGCCCGGAAACGGCGGAGCTGATCGTCGCCAAGCTGTGGCGCAGCTTCGTTTCGGAGACGCCGGACCCGGCCGAGGTGACCCGCCTGGCGGCGGTCTTCCGCAACGCCGGCTACGAGATCAAGCCGCTGCTGGCCGCGCTTTTCACCAGCGACGCTTTCTGGGCGCCGGAAAACCGCGGCCGCCTCGTCAAGTCGCCGGTGGACTTCGTGGTCGGGACCCTGCGCCTCTTCGAGCTGCCGGTGCGCGAGGACCGCGATCTCGCCTGGATGGTCCGCCGCCTGGGCCAGGACCTCTTCGACCCGCCCGACGTGAAGGGCTGGCCCGGCGGCAGCCACTGGATCACCGGCGCCACCCTGCTCGACCGCCAGACCCTCGTCGCGCGGGTGACCGGCGCCGCCGGGGGCGGGGTGGCAAAGGCCGGCGCCATGACGAACCGCCGCGCCGCCTTCTTCGACCGCTGGGTGGCACAGCTGCCGGAGGCCTGGCAGGACGCCCGGGCCATGACCCTGCTGGTGCTGGCGGTACCCCCGGTGGACGCGCCGGTGCTGGACCGCCGGGCGAGCGGCGCGCTGCTGCGCAGCCTGCTGGCCGACCCGGCCTATCACGTGAAGTGAGGCGGCCATGAGCTTCGGGATCACCCGCCGCCGCCTGCTGACCACCGCCACCTCTCTGCCGCTGGCCGGGCTTGTTCCCGCCGGCGCCATGGCGCAGTCGGCGGCGGCGCCGCGGGTACTGATCCTGCTGGAGCTGAACGGCGGCAACGACGGGCTGAACAGCGTGGTGCCCTACGCCGATCCCGCCTATATGGCAGCGCGCCCGAAGCTTGCCGTTCCGCGCGACCAGGTGCTGCAGCTCGACGAGCGCCTGGGGCTGCACCCGGCGCTGGCGCCGCTGCTGCCGCTGTGGCGGGCGCGCGAGATGACCCTGGCGCTGGGCCTCGGCTACGAGCGGCCCAACCGCTCCCACTTCCGCTCCATCGAGATCTGGAACAGCGCCTCCACCGCCGAGGAAACCCTGCAGGAAGGCTGGCTGCACCGGGTGGTGACCGAGACCGGCGCCGCAGCCGCGCCGCCCGCCGGCTTCACCGCCCAGGGCATCGTGCTCGGCGGGCCGGAGGGGCCGCTGGCCGGGCCGGCCATCACCACCGTGGTGCTGCGCGACCCGCGCCGGCTCGATCGGGCCGCCGCCCTCCTGGCCGGCCGCGACGAGCCCCTGGCCAACCCGGCCCTCGCCCACATCCTGGCCGAGCGCAGCCGCATGCAGGGCGCGGCCCAGGACATCGCCCGCCGCCTCAAGGCGGCGCCGCCGCTCGCGACCGCCTTTCCCAAGACCGCCCTGGGCCGCCAGCTGCAGCAGGCAGCATCGCTGATCGGCGCCGGCGCCGCGGCCTCGGTGATCAAGGTGCAGCACAGCGGCTACGACACCCATGCCCAGCAGGCCGGCCGCCACGCCGTGCTGCTGGGCGAGCTGGCCGCGGGCCTCGCCGCCTTCCGGACCGCCATGATCGAGGCCGGCGCCTGGCGGCGCACCCTGGTGATGACCTACGCGGAATTCGGCCGCCGGGTGGCCGAGAACGCCAGCGGCGGCAGCGACCACGGCACCGCCGCCCCGCACTTCCTGCTCGGCGGCCGCCTCAGGGGCGGCATCCTGGGAGAACAACCGGCGCTCGACGACCTGGAAGGCGGCGATCTCAAGCCCCGCCTGGACTTCCGCCGCCTCTACGCCGCGGTGGCCGGGGACTGGCTCGGCCTGCCCCCGGCCCCGGCCAGCCTGGGGCGCCACGCCCCGCTGGCGCTGACCGCCTGAAAGGGCGGCAATCTTGCAAATCCCTGCCGCCGGCCTTGGCCCTGGCTTTGCGGGCCCTCATCTGATAGGAAACCGCCGCTGCCGGCGCCCGGGCGCCGCTTTCTTTCTCTGCCAGGAAATCAGGGCCATGACCGAACCGCGCTTTGTCTCTTCGCCTCTCGGGATCGCCATCGGCGTCGCCGCCATGGTGTTCATCGTCGGCCTGTCGAACTATGCGGTGCAGTTCCCCATCAACGACTGGCTGACCTGGGGCGCCCTCACCTATCCCGTCGCCTTCCTGGTGACCGATCTGACCAACCGCAGCCTGGGCCCCAAGGCCGCCCGCCAGGTGATCTACGCGGGCTTCGCGCTGGCCGTGGTGCTGTCGATCTGGCTGGCCACGCCGCGCATCGCCATCGCCTCGGGCAGCGCCTTCCTGGTCGCCCAGCTGCTGGATGTCGCGGTGTTCAATCGCCTGCGCGCGGGTGTGTGGTGGCGCGCGCCGATCGTGTCCTCCACGCTCGGCTCGATCGTCGATACGGCGATGTTCTTCTCGATCGCCTTCGCCGGCACCGGCCTGCCCTGGGTCACCTGGGCACTGGGCGACTTCGGCGCCAAGATGGCGATGGCCGGCTGCCTGCTGATCCCCTTCCGCCTGCTCATGCCGGCGCTGCGCCCGCACTTCGCCCCCGGCAACCTGCCGAACGCCTCCAACTAGGCTACGGGCAACCAGGCGTCAGGCCGGGAGCGGCCCGTCAGCAGACCCGGTTGTCCGGGTTCTCGCAGGGGTGAATCTCGAAAGGCTCGAAAGCGCTGTCGCGATAGGCGTCGAAGGTGCGCTTGTCGATGCAGTGCACCTTGGCGAGGATGATGAGTTCGCCGTTCACCGACCGCTCGGCCACCTGGCTGAAGAAAGCCACCTCGCAGTCGTATTCGCGCATCATCTGATCGGTCAGCTCGCCCTGCCAGCCCTCTTGCTGCGCCTGCACCGGCTGCACGGCGAGCGGCAGCGCCAGGCACAGGGCCAAGGCCGCAACCGAGGAAATCAATCTCACTGCCATCACTGCAGCTCCTCCTTCCCAAAGCCGGCAATCCAAGTAGACGCAGAATAGCATCCTCCGCCGCCGCAGGGGCATTGACCTGCCTCAAGCGCCCGATCAAGCACTTGGCGGGGCGCGCGGCCTGTCAGGCGGAGCGGAGTCGCGGGCGCAGGCGCTTGGCGCCACGAAAACCCCAGGCCGCGGTGATGGCGATGGCGATGGCCGCGAAAGGCTGGGCCAGCGGCAGCAGCCAGTTTTCCTGCGCCAGCATGACCACCGCCAGGTAGGCCCAGGCGGCCAGGAACACCGGGATGCCCGGGATCACCACAATGGCGGGAACCCGCAGCACGGCAAAGGCTGCCGCCATGGCGAGCAAGCCGCCGACCAGGGCGGCGACATAGAGCGGCAGGGTCTTCACCGCGTCACGCTGCAGCAGGTTGCGCACCGCCGTCGCGGTCGCCACCACCTCCGGCGTGGTGGCGCCGTCGTCGACACCGACCAGGCTCTGCATCACCGGCAGGCGGCAGCGCGCGGCGGCACGGTCGGCGTTGTGCACGTCCAGGAAGCGGGCCGCGGTCACCTTGCGGACGCGCGGCAGGTCGCTGCGTCCGAAGAGCACCACCCGGTTGTCAAAGTACTTGCGGAAGAAGGTCTCATCGCCCTCCAGCGCACAGGCGTAGAGATCGCCCAGGGAGAACAGGGGCACGCCGCCGTCGCCGCCCTGGAAGTTCAGCAGCATGGCGTTGTCGTCCGAGCCCGGCACCGCATAGCGGCCCAGCACGAGGGAGTCGCCGTTGAGCAGGTGCGGCCGCTCGCCGGCGACGCGGGCCGCCAGTTCAAGCGCCAGAGAGGGGTTGAGGCTGACGGTGCCGGTGCTGTCGCGGCTGCTTTCATAGAGCGCCGCGCGGCGCAGCACGCCGTCGGCGTCGGGATAGAGCGCGATGCGGCGCAGGTTGCGGTCGCCGCCCACCGCCGCGACATAGTCGGGCAGCGGACCGAGCCGCTCGGGGGCCGGCGCGCGGCGGCCGAGCACGATGCGCCCCTCCTTGCCGGCGCGTGCGAGCACGGCGAGGTAATCGGCGTCATAACCTTCCTGCAGGTCCTCGCCGGAAGTGGCGAAGGTCTCGTGCTGGGCGACGACCAGGGCGCCGCCCGTCAGGACGGCGTCCATCACGGCGGCGATCTGCGGTGTCCAGAGTTCCTGCGGCAGGCGGTCGAAAGGCGGGCGCAGCGCCGTTTCGCGGTCGAGCGCCACCACCACCACGGGCGAGCCGCCCGGCGGGTGCGGATGGGCGCCCTGTCCGTAGATCTCCTGGCGCGCGCGCAGCAGCAGATCGTAGGCGCTGCCCTCCAGATCGCGCAGCGGCGGCTGGACGGCCAGATAAGCCGCCAGGCAGGCAATCACCAGTGCCGCAAGCCCGTCAATCCAACGCATTGCCTTTCAGGCCCCTTTCGATCGGTCCCCCAAGAGACCGCCCCAGCCGCCAGCCGTGAAGCATAACTCTGAACCGACACAGGCCGCCGGGAGAAAACAAATCCGGGGTGAATGTCTAGATGCCCCGGAGAAGCTTACCGGAGTGTTAATTCGCCGGGTGTCAGCCGCCCAAAAAGTGCGCAACAGCCGGAAGCCCGGCTGCCCCGGGGCGGTCCGCAGGCGGCCCGAGAGCCGAATCGGCACAACCGGGAATAAAGTCGCCGAGGACAGGTCTATCGGAGAAAAGCTTTCATGTTTTCGGGACGATGACTTTGCGGGCGTGCCCTTCCCTCACAGCCCGTAGCGGCGGCCGGTGCGGCTCTCTCCCCTAGCGCCGGCCGCCTCCTCGCCCCGGATCCATCCGTTTCCGCAACCGGAGAATTGACCGATGACCAAGTCGCTTCTTCTTTCGTCCTTCGCCGCCGCCACCCTGGCCTTCGCGCTCGCCGCCTGCGACGAGCAGCAGGCCTCGGACAACAGCACTTCGATGCCGATGCAGCAGCAGGGCGCCATGCCCAGCCAGGACGGCGCCGCCATGCCGGCAATGCCGGAGGCCGGCGAACCCCAGGCAAGCGCGCCCCTGCCGATGGCGCCGGAAACGATGGAGCCGGAGGCCGAAGAGCCCGCCACCAGCCAGTAACCGCTCAGTCCGTCCGCACAACCCGCTTCTGAGGGGCCTGGCGATCCGTGCAAGGCGCAGAGAACACCGGTCCGCTGCGGGCCGCGCAAGGCCGGTGCTGCGCCGCCCGGAACTGCCGGCAGATCCAGCACAGGGATTTGTGATGATTGCGGCAGCGACCGACATAATTCGCCACAAATCGGCCCCCTTAAGGTTCCACGACAGTCTCCGGCGGCCTGCCTACCTTCCTGTCCTGCGGGACGGCGCGATGCCGACCGCAGGAACCAAGAAGGCTGAAGCAACGGAGGCGAGAAGCGTGGCAAGAGCGGACGAGACGGTTCTGGAACACATTCCTGCCCTGCGCCGCTACGCGCGCTCCCTGACCGGCGATGCCGCGGAAGCGGACGACCTGGTGCAGGAGAGCCTGAGCCGGGCCCTGGCCCGGCGGCAGAAAGACGGCGCGAGGGCGGGGGAGATCCGCAATCTGCGGGCCTATCTCTTCACCATCCTGCACAATGCCCACGTCGACCGCCTGAGCGAGCGGCGGCGCTGGACTTACAGCATTCCCGCCGAGGTGCTGGAAAACCGGCTCGCCCGGCCGGCGCCACAGCACGGACAGCTGGAACTGAACGACCTGGCGAAGGCGCTGCAGCGTCTGCCCGAGGAGCAGCGCCAGGCGGTCCTCCTGGTCGGCTACGAAGGCATGGCCTACAAGGACGCGGCGCAGGTGCTGGAGGTGCCCATCGGCACGGTGATGTCGCGCCTGTCGCGCGGCCGCGAGGCGCTGCGCCGCATGATGGCCGGCGCGCCCCTGGCCAACCTGCGGTCGGTCACCGCAGAGGCCAAGGAAGCGAAGCAGGCGCCCGCCCGGCAAGGCAACCTGCGGAAGGCTCGATGACGCCCACATGGCACGATAACGACAACGGCATCTCCGAGGAGGAGCTGCAGGCCTACGTCGACGGAGAGCTCGATCCCCGTCGGCGTTCAGCCGTTGAAGCCTACCTGGCGACCAACGCCACGGAGGCGGCGCGCCTTGCTGCCTACCGCGCGCAGAACATCGGGCTGCATGCCCTCTTCGATCCGGCCCGGCACGGTGACGAAAGTGCCGTGCCGCCGCGGATCGCGGAACTGGCCCGCCGACTGGATGCAGAGCTGCACGGCGGCGCGGCGCCTGCCCGGCGCGGCAATTTCCTGCGCGGCCATCGCGCCATCGCGGCCTCGCTCGCGCTGCTGCTCACTGCCGGAACGGCGGGCGGGCTGGCGCTCCTGCAGAGCGGCTGGAACCACGACCCCCTGGTCGCCTTCACCCGCCAGGCCGTAAAGGAAACGCCCCTGCAGCTGGCCAGTTCCGCGGCGCAGCCCGGGGCCGCGCCCCAGGCCGGCGGCGAAGGCGCACGGCAGGTGGTCACCTGGCTGGCCGCGCAGCCGGGCCAGGCGCCGACCCGCCTGCCGGACCTGGAAGCTCTCGGCTTTGACCTGGTGGCCGAGCGGGTGATCACCACCAGCGGCGGCCAGCCGGCCGCCCAGTTGCTCTATCAGAACGACGAGGGCCAGCGCGTCACTCTCTACATGCGCGCCGGCGGCACAGCGGGCAAGACCAGCTTCACCTTCACCCGCGACGGCGAGGCCGCCCAGTTCTTCTGGCAGGACAGCCACTTGGCCTACAGCCTGATCGGCAGGATGGCGCAGGACCAGTTGCTGCGTATCGCCGAGGCGGTGAGCCGCAGCCTGCAGGACGCCGCCGAAGAACCGGCCGCACCGGAGCCCGCAGCACCGCTGCCTCTGGCGCCGGCGGTACAGTCCGAGAGCGACAAGCCCGCCGCTCCCCTGCCCGTCGCGCCTTTGAACGACGGCACCCTGGCGCCGGAAGCGCCCCTGCCTCTGCCCAAGCGCAGCGAGGAAACGCCCAAGGAAACCTGAGGCGCTGCTGAAGTCGCCTCGCCGCTGGCGCACTGCGGCGGCCTTGCCATAGCGTCCTCGAAGCGGTCCCCTCGACCACATTTATGCCACAGATTGCATCGCACCAATCGATGCGATGTAAGGTTGCCGCAAGGAAACCGCGCTAGCGTGCCTGCCGACGCGTCAGGTCAGTGAACGCCGTCGATGAGGCATCAGCACAGGAGGGATCTTTGGCATGGCAAAGGTCCGAGACGACTTCGCGGGCTTCGGCCGCCGAACCGTCGCCTTCGCGCGCTTCTGCGTCTGCTTCTCCGCCGGCACGAGCGCCCCGCCGCGTCACCGCATCGATCTGCCCCCCCGTTAGGCTATAGGAGAGCTTCCATGTCACTGCGCAGTTTCCTGACAGTCTGTTGCCTGCTCGCCGCCGCAACGCCGGCAAGGGCCGACGACGACGATCTTCTGAACCAGGCACGCGACCTGTTCGAACCCATTCCGGTTGGCGCACCGGAGATCGAGGGCAACCCCGCCACACCGGAAAAGGTCGAGCTCGGCAAGATGCTGTATTTCGAGCCGCGCCTTTCGGAAAGCCACACCATCAACTGCAACTCCTGCCATGCCATCGGCCTGGGCGGCGTCGACATGCTGGAAACCTCGGTCGGCCACCGCTGGCAGCAGGGCGGGCGCAACGCGCCGACGGTGCTGAACTCGGTCTTCAACACCGCGCAGTTCTGGGACGGCAGGGCCAAGGATCTGGAGGAGCAGGCCGGCGGCCCGATCATCAACCCCCTAGAGATGGCCTCCAGCCACGAGCACGCCATCGAGATGCTGAAGAAGATCCCGGGCTATACCGAGAAGTTCCAGGCCGCCTTCCCGGACGACGCGGACCCGATCAACGTGGACAACATGCTGAAAGCCATCGCCCTCTTCGAGGCGACCCTGACCACCCCTCATGCGCCCTTCGATCGCTTCCTGCGCGGCGAAGTCCACGCCATGACCGCAGAGCAGAAGGAAGGGCTGGCCCTCTTCCTGGATGCGGGCTGCGCCGTCTGCCACAACGGCATCAACGTCGGCGGCAACATGTACCAGCCCTTCGGTGTGGTGGAAAAACCCGGCGCCGAGCTCCTGCCGCCTACCGACAAAGGCCGCTTCGAGGTCACCAAGTCGGAAGATGACGAATACGTCTACAAGGTGCCGACGCTGCGCAACATCGCGCTGACGCCACCCTACTTCCATACCGGCAAGTCCTGGGACCTGCGCCAAGCGGTAGCCGTGATGGGCACCACACAGTTGGGCGCCGAGTTGAGTGAGGAGGAAGTGGATAAGATCACCGCCTTCCTGCACGCCTTGACCGGCGAGCAACCGAAGATCACCTACCCGGTCCTGCCGGCCAGTGCGGCCGGCACACCACGGCCTAAGCCGTAGGGTTGCAGACACATGAAAAGGCGGAAGGCCGGAGTCGCTTCGAGCTCCGGTCTTCACTGGGCCCGGCTCAGCCTGAGAATTAGTTCTTCAATCTACGAATTAGTTCCCTGTCCCTGCGTGCTGCCCAACCAAGTGGTCCGACTGCCAGACCGGCTGCGGCCGTTTGACACAGTAAAACCGCAAAATTTTCAGCGGCGCGACGAGTCTTGATTTGCATCAATGGGGTTAGGCAAATATCAGCCCATAAATAGTCAGAACAACTAGATCATAACCCCTAGAGGCGATGCCCCTAAGAAGTCCGACGGACAACCAGAAGCGACCCGAACCGGACGGCCGCAGGTAGCGATCGGGGACGGCCAAGAACCAGACAAAGAGGATGCATTATGACCTTCAAGTTTCCCCCCTTGCGTTCGCACCTGCTTGCCACTGCCGCCCTCACCGTCGGACTGGTCGCCGCGCCCCTGGTGCCGACCCTCACGGATGACGGCGGCGCCACTCTCTCCAAGAACACCGCCGCGGCCCAGCAGAAACAGGTCCGCGGTCAGGGCGGTGGCCAGGGAGGCCCCGCGGCGAGGGGTGGCCAGGGCGGCAGCGACATCATGAACATCATCGAAGACCGCATCTTCCGCGGCAAAGGCCGGAAGGTGATCATCATCCTGGAGGAAGACGGCGACGAAGATTCCGACCGTCCCGAGTGGGCGATGGGCAACCGCGATGTGAATCCGCACATCCGGGGCGGCGGCCAGCCGGCCGGCGCCGGCACCAAGAAGGGCGATCTCTACGGCGACCTCTGGATCATCCTGCGCGACGAAAACGGTGAGCCGGTCCTGGACGCCAACGGCAACGTCCAGCCGATCCTCACCGACGGCACGGTCATCCAGCTGACCGAGGAAGGCGACCTGCCGCCGGATGTCGACGAGGAGATGCTGCAGGAGGTCGAGTTCAGCCGCCTGAGCGTCGTCCGTGCGGCGTCCCAGGTGTACGACCATGCCCTCGAGGAAGCCCTGGACAAGCTGGCATCGGCGACCACCATCACCCTGGACGAGGCCGGGCGCCTGGTGGCCGACGGCACGGCCATCGACTCCCCGCTGGAGAACATCTCGCTCTACACCTTTATCATGACCGGCGGCACCATCCCCAACCTGCCGGCCGACTTCGACGTCGCGACCCTGCTCGGCGCCGCTTCGGACAAGACCGGTGAAGTCAACGTGGACATGGTCGTCTACCTGAACACCATCGAGGGCATCAACGTCGTCGACCCGGTGAGCGGCACGCTCGTCTACTACGACTTCTCGACCTACGACTACGACCGTCTCGCCACCTACGACATCGAGGTGTCCTACTACAAGAACATCGACGCCGATCCGGAGCTCGAAGTCGTGACCGAGTCGCTGATCACCGCAGTGTTCGGCGGCGACGACTGGACCGACTCGACCGCCGGCGGCGCCGACGACTTCGCCCAGGCGGCCGACGATGCCCGGGCGGTGATCGAGTTCCTGCACGAGAACCCGCTCGTTCCCGCCACCGAGTAGCAGATGACGCGGCCCGGCGGCCCTTTTTGGGTCGCCGGGCCCGGCAGGCTCTCACGGCAGGGATTCAATGTGAACGGGATAACAATGCGCAAAGCTTGGATCTGGCCGATTCTCGGCCTGGCCGTGGCGGCCCTGGCCGCCCCGGCCTCCGGCGTGGCGGAACCGGCTACCGGCTTTCTGGTCGCGCAGGATCACGGCGGCGGCCGCGGTGGTGGCGGCCATGGTGGCGGCGGCAGCCGTGGCGGCGGCCATACCGATGGCCATACCGACAGTCATACCGACGAGGGTCACGAGGAAGGCGGCCACGACGCCAGCTCCGGACAGCGCGGCCGCCGTTTCGGCAGCCACGGCGGCAGCCGGGGCCCCGGCCACCTGGACCGCGGCGGGCCCAGCCCCGGCCACACGGTCGAGGACCGCGTCTTCCATCGCCCGGACAGCGATGTCGAAGAGCACGGCCACACCGATCACGAAGACGGCGAAGAACACGAGGAAGGTATGGGCGGACCGCGCGGCTGAGCCGGAGCGCGCAGGGGCGGCGCTCCGGCAGAAAGCCGAACGCGGGAACGATAGAGAGTGAGTGGGGAAGTTATGCCTTCAAAGCATCTATGGCTGGTCTCGGGCTTTATGCTCGTGCAATGCCTGGGGGGACTGACGCCGGGCAACGCGGCGGCGCAGGATGCGGGCGCGGTGGCGCCGCCGGGCGGCGGAGACCTGCTGCTGCAGCGGGCCGCCGGGGAAGAACCGGCCGCCGCGGGAGAGCCCGAAGGGGAAACACCGGCCGCAGCGCCGACGCCGGATGACGGCAGGACCCGCCTCGGGCCCTTTGTGCTGGATGCCGGCACCGCGGTTTCCCAGGGCTATACCGACAACGTCTTTGCCA
>JBNKHC010000248.1:0-5459 GCA_050290145.1 Kiloniellaceae bacterium
TTCCCGGGCAATGTCCTGGGAGATCTGCACCAGGACCTGCTGCACCTGGCTCATACCGCGGCTGAAAATCTGGTCGAGCTGGCGGCGCTGTTCCTGAGCTTCGCGCTGCAGGGCGATGCCTTCGTCCTCCAGCTTGCTGCGCTCGTCGACGTACTCCTCCGGCGACAGGGAAGCACGCCGCTGGGCCAGGTCGAGGTCGGCCGCCCGCAAGGCCTGCTCGCGCTCCTGCATACCGCCCTGCGCGGCTTCACGCCTGGCCTCGATCTTCTGGGAGAGAGACTGCACCGCCGCGGACTGGCGCAGCACGGCCTGGATGTCGATGATGCCGATCAGCGGCGCCCGCTCGACCTGAGCCCAGGCTACCGTAAAGGGGCCCGCAGCAAAGAGCGCCGCCAACAGCAGGAGCTTTGCGGCAAGGCACAGCGACCAGCGGCGTAGCCTTGACATGTGTCTTAAAACTGCGTTCCGAAGCTAAAGCTGAAGAGCTCGGTCTCGTCGAAGTCCTCTTTGATCACAGCCACGCCCAGGTCCACGACGACCGGGCCGAAGGGAGAGTTCCAGGAAAGGCCCGTACCGATGGTAACGCGCGGAGAACTGGAGTCCTGGAGGTTGACGGGAATGCTGTTGTCGTCGATATCCCAGGCGGCGCCGATGTCGGTAAAGACACGTCCGCGGATATCCAGGTCGAAGGGCAGCGCCAGGGGGAAGGACGCTTCCACGGTGCCGGTATAGAAATTCTTGCCGCCCAGGGCATCGTTGGTGTTGCCGTCACGCGGACCAATGCCGCCGTATTCGAAGCCGCGCGGGGAGCCGCCACCCTTGAAGAAGCGATCGGAGATGCGGGTATCTTCGCCGATGCCATGGATAGTGCCGCCCGAGCCCCTGACGCTGAGGGTGTAGTCCTCATAGACGGTGTAGTAGTAGCCCGCCGAGACCGAAGTACGGATGAAGGAGGCGTCGCCGCCCAGGCCGAAGATCTCCGTGCGCAGGCTGCTGATAATGCCTTCGCGCGGATCGAAGCGGGAATCGCGCGTGTCGTAGGTCAGCTCGTTGCTGATACCCGAACGCAGCGTTGCTCCCTTCTCGGAGCGGACCAGCAGTGAGGCGCCGCCGTCGACATCGGTGATGTCGCGGTTTTCCAGCGTATAGCGCACGACGTTTCGCACTTCGTCGGTAATGTCGAAGCCGGCGCGCAGCGAGCCGCCGAGGCGCTCCTCCTCGTAACCGCTCTCGTCTGACCGGTCGTCCGTGGTCCGGTACAGGTCGATACCGGCGGCAAGATTGCGGTCCAGGAAATAGGGCTCTGTGAAGCTGAAATCGAGCTCGGTCGCCTCGCCCGCCAGGGTGAAGCCGAGGCGCAGATCCTGGCCGCGACCCAGCAGGTTACGCTCGCGGATGCCGATGTTGCCGATCGGGCCGTCAGAAGAGGAGAAGCCGGCGCCGAAGGTGATGTCACCCGTCGACTGCTCTTCCACCGCGACCTTGATGACCGTGCGGTCCGGTGCGCTGCCCGGTTCGTTCTCGACGGTGACCGTCTTGAAGAAGCCGAGGTTCTGCACCCGCTGGCGCGAGCGGCGCAGCTTCGAGGTGTTGAAAGCGTCGCCCTCGACGAGGCGGAACTCCCGGCGGATCACACGGTCCAGCGTGCGGGTGTTGCCTTCGATATCGATGCGCTCGACGAAGACCTTCGGGCCTTCCTGGATGTCGTAGACGATGTCGATCGTCAGGTTCTCGCGATCGCGCTGCACGCGCGGGCGGATGTCGACGAAAGCGTAGCCAAGGTCGCCGACGGAATCGGTCAGCACCTCGATGGTCTTGTCGACCGAGCTGGCGTCGTACCAGTCACCCTCTTCCGTCGTGACTTCGTTGCGCAGGGTCTCCGGATCGAGATTGCGCAGGCCGGTTTCCAGTCCGATCTTGCCGAACTTGTAGCGCGGCCCTTCTTCCACCGTGAAGGTAACGATGAAGTCCTGCTGGTCCGGCGTCAGCTCGGCGATCACCGAAACGACACGGAAGTCGGCATAGCCTTCGTTCAGGTAGAAGCGGCGCAGCAGCTCGCGGTCGAAGGTCAGACGATCCGGATCGTAGGTGTCGGAGGTGGTGAAGAAGTTCCAGAACGAGGCCTCGGTGGTCGTCACCTCGTCGCGCAGCGTGGAGTCGGAAAACTCGCGGTTGCCGATGAAGTTGATCGACCGGATCGAGGTGAGTGGGCCCTCGTTGATCTCGAAGGCCAGGTCGACGCGGTTCTGCTCAAGCTGGATGACCTTGGGCTCGACGGTCGCGGCGAAGCGGCCGGAGCGGCGGTAGATCTCCAGGATGCGGCTGGTGTCGGACTGCACCTTGGTGCGGGTGAAGACGACGCGCGGCCTCAGCTCGATCTCCTGGGCCAGGGTGTCGTCGTCGATGCGCTGATTGCCCTCGAAGGCGATGCGGTTGACGATGGGGTTCTCGCTGACCACGACGATAAGCGTGTTGCCATCGCGCTCCAGGCGCACGTCGGCAAAGAGGCCGGTGGCAAAGAGATTCTTCAGCGAGTCGTCGAGGCGCACCGGGTCGAAGGGATCGCCCGGGTTGACTCGCATGTAGGAGCGTACAGTCGCCGCCTCAATGCGCTGCGTGCCTTCGACGCGGATTGCCTCGATCCGTCCCCCGGACAGGATCGACTGAGCAAAACCCGTATCAGGAACCCCCAACCACGCTGCACTGGACAGCAGATACGCCAAGACGACGACGAGCAACCGTCCGCGACACACGTCCCTTGTCCTTCCCCCGCGGCGCTGGTGCGTTTACGTGCCCAGGCCTTTGACGAAATTCACTAAACTGTCGATCCGAAGCAGATCGTTCCAAGTCACGAAGACCATTAAGGTCAATACCAGAGCCAGACCGATCCGGAAACCGTATTCTTGTGCCCTTTCGCCCAGAGGCCGCCCCCGCACTGCCTCGATCGCGTAGAACAACAGATGGCCGCCGTCCAGCATCGGCACCGGGAAAAGGTTGATGAGTCCCAGGTTGATGGACAGCATCGCGGCGAAGTGGACCATCGTCAGAAGACCCAGTTCCGCCGCCTGACCCGACATCTGGGCGATGCGGATCGGACCGCCCAGTTCATCGGTGCCCCGGGCGCCGCGAATGATCTGGCCCAGCGCCGTAAAGGTCTGGTCGACGATGGAGACCGTCTCGCGTGTCGCCTGCCACACCGCGCTCAGCGGGCCGTGACGGGTATATTCCGGGGCGCCGCCGCGCAGGCCCAGCAGACCGACCACCTGCGTTTCGCCCAGGCCGTTGGGGCGCTCGACCCGGTCCGGGATCGCCACAAGGCCGACCTCGCGCCCGTTGCGCTCGACAGTGATCGCCAGTTCCTCGCCGGGCCGTAACGCAACGATACGTTGCAGTTCCTCAAAGCGCGCAACCGTCGTGCCGTCAACCGCGATGACCTTGTCGCCGGCCTGGAAACCGGCGGTCTCGGCGGCTGAGCCCTCGACGACCTCGCCCACCACCGCTGGCGTGAAGGGCTGGCCGTAGAACATGAAGAGCCCGGCCAGGACAACGATGGCGAAGAGGAAATTGGCGACCGGACCTGCCGCGACGATGGCGGCGCGCTGGCCCAGGCGCTTGTGTGGAAAGGCCACGGCGCGCTCGGCGGCGCTCATTTCCTCGGTGCCGTCGGCGGGCATGCTGGCGGCGTTGGCGTCGCCGAACATCTTCACGTAGCCGCCGAGCGGGATGAGGCTGAATTTCCACCGGGTACCGGCCTTGTCATCCCAGCCGAAGAGCTCCGGGCCGAAGCCGATGGAAAAGACCTCCACCCGCACCCCGTTCCAACGGGCGATCAGGTAGTGACCCAGCTCGTGCACGAAAACGAGGGCTGTAAGAATGATCAGGAACGGGATACCGAAGCCGTAGAGTCCACCAGAAAAATCCATGACTTACAGCGCTGTCCTACTAATTGTTGTAAGGAAAGAGCGGTAGCCCGCTTCGTTCTGGGTAACCCGGGGTTCGGCCCCGGGACGACGCCGGTCCCTGGATCCCCGCGGCAGCCCGCAAGGGACCCAGCTAGATACCGCAAAATGGTTATCAAAGAAAGGACTTAGGCTAGGACTTAGGCGCCGGGCGCCCGGGCTTCAAGCAGTCCTTTGGCGGTCTGCCGGGCCCGGCTGTCGACCTCTTCGACCTCCTCCAGGCTGGTCAGCTCGGCGGCAGGATGGGCCTCCAGGGCGCGCTCGACGACCTCCGGGATCTCCAGGAAGCCGAGCCGGCCGGCCAGGAAGGCCGCCACGGCCTCTTCGTTGGCCGCGTTGAGGGTGACCGGCGCGGTCCCCCCGGCCCTGAGCGCCGAGCGCGCCAGGCGCAGGCAGGGAAAGCGGGTCTCGTCCGGCGGCTCGAAGGTCAGCCGCCCGATGGCGGCCAGATCGAGGCGCTCGACCGGAGTCGACATACGCTCCGGCCAGGCCAGGGCGTAGGCGATGGGCGTGCGCATGTCCGGCTGGCCGAGCTGGGCCAGGACCGAGCCGTCGACGTAGGAGACCATGGAGTGGATCACCGATTCCGGGTGCACCAGGATGTCGATGCGCGCCTCGGGCATGTCGAAGAGGAAATGCGCCTCGATCAGCTCCAGGCCCTTGTTCATCATGGTCGCCGAATCGACGGAGATCTTGGCGCCCATGTCCCAGTTGGGATGGGCGACCGCCTGGGCCGGCGTCACCGCCGCCATGTCGGCCCGGCTGAAGGTGCGGAACGGCCCGCCGGAGGCGGTGAGGATCAGCTTGTCGACGCTCTGCGGCTGCTCCAGGTCGAGGACCTGAAAGATCGCATTGTGCTCCGAATCCACCGGCAGCAGCTGGGCGCCGCAGCGCCGCACCTCGGCGGTCATCAGGCTGCCGGCACAGACCAGGGTTTCCTTGTTGGCGAGGCCCACGACGGTGCCCTGGCGGATCGCCGAGAGGGTCGGCGCCAGGCCGGCGGCGCCGACAATGGCGGACATCACCCAGTCGGTCGGCCTTGCCGCCGCCTCGGCCACGGCCGCGGCCCCCGCCGCCACCTCGATGCCGCTGCCGGAGAGCGCCTCCTTCAGGTCCGCATAGGCGCTGTCGTCGGCCACCACCGCCAGGCGGGCGCCGAAACGCTTGGCCTGCATGGCCAGACGCGCCACCGAGCGGTTGGCGGTCAGGGCCTCGACGGTGAAGGCGTCGGGATTGCGCTCGACGAGGTCGAGGGTGCTGCAACCGATCGAGCCGGTGGAGCCGAGAATCGATAGGCGCCGCGGCTGGTCGGCGCTGTTGGGCGATGTTGACGCCAATGACATCTTAGAAGTGAGCCCCCACTACCCAGAAATACAAGAATGCGACCGGGAAAACCGCCAGGAGCCCGTCCACGCGGTCCAGAATACCACCATGTCCCGGAATTATGTGACTGGAATCCTTCACGCCGAAGTGCCGCTTGCACCAGGATTCCAGAAGGTC
>JBNKHC010000249.1:0-13938 GCA_050290145.1 Kiloniellaceae bacterium
GAGGCGGACGGCCTGGTGGTGCGCGCCGGGGGCTGGGGATCGGTTCTGGTCGCCCGCAGCGACCAGGCCGGCTTCGCCGCACGGCTGCGCCGTGCCGGCGCCTGGCTGGTGGTCGATCCCCGCAGCGCCGCAGGCTGCCTGATCGCCGGCATACAAAAGACGAAGTGATAGCAACAAGAGCCACCAATAGGTCAAAAGATGCTCAAGACGATTGCCGCGGCGACGATGGACGCCGCAACCAATGCCCCCAGCGACAGCGCTGAAAGCATTACCGCCATCCGCCGCGCCGCGGCCAAGTGGTCCAGCCTGCTGATCTTCGCCGTGGTGCCCGCCGTGGCCGCCACCGCCTGGCTGAACGGCAACGCCTGGCTGGCGCCGACCCTGGCGGCCCTGGTCGTCGCCGTCTTTGCGCTGGGCGTCTGGAAGGCCGTCGGCGGCGACGCCGCCGCAACCCGCTACGTCATTGCCGTGGCCACCGTGGTGCAGGTCTCCCTGATGGTGCTGGCCGCTGCCGGTCCCTGGCAGATCGACTTCCACATGATCTACTTCGCCGCCCTGGCCATGCTGGTCGCCTTCTGCGACTGGCGCACCATTCTGGTGGCCGCAGCGGCGACCGCGGTCCATCACCTGAGCCTCAACTTCCTGATGCCCTGGGCGGTCTTCCCCGACGGCGCCAACTTCGCCCGCGTGGTTTTCCACGCCGTCATCGTGGTGCTGGAGGTCGTGGTGCTGATCCTGCTCAGCCACAAGCTGGTCAGCCTCTTCGACGGCGCCGCCGCCGCCGTGGAGAAGGCCGAGGCCGCCGCCGCCGAGACCGAGAAGCTGGGCCGCGAGCAGCAGGCGCTGCAGGCCCGCAGCGCGCAGGAGCGCCAGGAACTGCTGCAGTCCCTGGCCGACAAGTTCGAAGCCAAGGTGAAGGGCGCGGTGACGCAGATCCGCGCTTCCCTGGACGACATGCAGGGCGAGACCAAGGTCATGCTGCAGCGCGCCGAGGAAACCCAGGGCACGGCGACCCAGGTCGCCGACACCGCCGACACCACGGCCGCGAAGATGGACACCATCGCCGGCGCGGTCACCGAGCTCTCCACCTCGGTCAGCGAGATCACCGCGCGGGTGCGCGAGACCGCCGACATCGCTTCCAAGGCCGAAGGCAAGACCGACATCACCACCGAGCAGGTCGCCGAACTGGCCGACGCGGTGGCCGGCATCTCCGAGGTCGTCTCGCTGATCGCCGAGATCGCCGAGCAGACCAACCTGCTGGCCCTCAATGCCACCATCGAGGCGGCGCGCGCCGGGGAAGCCGGCAAGGGCTTCGCCGTGGTCGCCAGCGAGGTCAAGGGCCTGGCCACCCAGACCGCCAAGGCGACCGAGGACATCACCAGCCGCATCGAGAAGGTCCAGGGCTCGACCAGGACCACGGTCGACGCCATCAGCGAGATCCGCGGCATCATCAACCAGCTCAACGAGCACGCCGTGAAGATCGCCGGCGCGGTCGAGGAGCAGGACGCGACGACCCGCGACATCTCCCGCAACATCCAGGACGCCGCGACCGGCAGCCGCGAGATGAACGGGGCCATGGCCTCGGTGCGGGAGAACTCGCAGACGACCAGCCAGTCGGTGAACAAGGTGGTGGAGGCCTCCTCCTTGGTCAGCCGCCACACCGCCGAGTTGGATTCCAACCTCTCCGAACTGCTGAGCGGCCTGCGCGCCAACGGCAGCTGATAGAGCCGTTCCCGGGGCTTTCCCGCCCGACGGATCCGCAACGCGCCGCCTGACGGCTTGCCTCGGGCGGCGCGTCTGCCTATGCCTAGTCGTCGCGGACAATCAGCGGCGAAAGGACGAGGGCAGGCATGAAGAACGTGAACCGGGCCTGGCAGCGCATGCTCTCCGGACGGCGGCTCGACCTGCTGGACCCTTCGCCCCTCGACATCGAGATTGAGGACATTGCCCACGGCCTGGCCCGCGTCGCGCGCTGGAACGGCCAGACCAGCGGCGATTCGGCCTTCTCGGTGGCGCAGCACAGCCTGCTGGTGGACGACATCGCCGGCCGGCTGCGCCCCAAGCTGGATGCCGCCGGGCACCTCTCGGCGGTGCTGCACGACGCCGCCGAATACGTCATCGGCGACCTCATCACCCCCTTCAAGGCCGCCGTCGGGGTCGACTACAAGGCCCTTGAGACCCGGCTGATGACCGCGGTGCGCCTGCGCTTCGGCCTGCCGGCGCAGGAGCCGGAGGAACTGAAGAAGCTGATCAAGCGCGCGGACCGGATCGCCGCCTACCTGGAAGCGACCCAGCTGGCCGGGTTTTCCCCCAGCGAGGCGCGGCGCCTCTTCGGCCACCACAGGCGTTTCGACGACATCGCGCTGGATCCCTGGCCGCCGGGCAAGGCAAAGCGGCTTTTCCTGGAGCGCTGCGGGACCCTCGCAAAAGGCTTATAATCAAATCATCGAAATGCTAACCTACGCGCGGGAGAGGTTGGGGACTCTTCCATCAGGAGTCGCAACCAGGAGATTTCCGGCCCGGGACGCCTCCATAAGAGAGGCAAAGGGTGCGGGGGCAGCAGGTATGTCATTCGCAGAGAAACTGGACGAGCCCCTGCTCGCCGAGTTGTATTCCTATTGGTCGGCGCGGCGCCGGGAGCACAAGGTTCCCGCCCGCGCGGATATTGATCCCGTAGACATTCCGCAGCTTCTGCCGCATCTGACCCTGACCGAGATGGTCCCGGCAGAGACCGCCAGGGGCTTTCGCATCCGCTACCGCCTGGCCGGTACCGAGATCGAGTCGCATTTCGGCTGCCCCCTCACCAACCGCTACCTCGACGAGCTGGTGGCGGGACCCTTCGTTGACTTCGCCATGACGCTTCACGAGCGGGTCAGTTCCGAGAAGGCGCCGGTCTACACCGAGGTTCTCTTCGGTGCCGACGGCGACGGTCCCCTGCGCGTCAAGCGGCTGATGCTGCCTCTCAGCGAAGACGGGGAGACTGTGAACCTGATGCTTGCCGGCGTGGTCTTTCTCGACGGCGATCCCAACGAGCGGAAGACGATTTTGCAGTCGCACGAGCAGTTCAGCAGCACGGCACTTCACACACCCTGATAATTCATTTCATGACGACCGATCTCTGGACCAGATCAGGACAGTTCCATGAGCCGGCTTGGCCGCGACGGCCTCCCCCGCGGGGGCCGCTCAGGAAGGACGGCCTATACATTGCGCCGGACAGGGGAATATCATCGCGCCTCAACGGGATTTTAGGGTTGAATAGGGTTTCATGGAATGACCCGCGGGGGATAGCCGCAGGTGGGGGAGCCGGGAATTCCTAGGGACGATATGCATCGGGTGGAAGAAAGAAGGGCGGGAAACAAGGCCATAGGGCCGCTCGAGGTCGCAGAAGGCTTCGAGTTCGTCTCGCCGATACTGACGCAGGCAATGACCTACTGGCTGGAGATCAAGGGCGATGCGCGCTTTCCGCAGCGCGCCGACCTCGTGCCCGAGAAGTTCGTCTCGCTGTGGCCCTATGTCCTCATGGTCGACGTCCTCGACAGCGGAGACGACTACTTCCTGCGCCTCTTCGGCCAGAACCTCGTCGACGCTTACGGCGAGCAGACGGGGCGCCGCTCCTCGGAGGCCAACGTGCCGGAGCTGGTGCGCCAGCGCTCCAAGCTGCTCTTCGACTTCTGCGTGGCCCACGCGGCGCCGACCTATGCCTACTGGCCCGAATCCGGGGCCAAGGGGCGCAGCTTCGTCGATGTCGAGGCCCTCTGTCTGCCGCTGTCCAGCGACGGAAGGTCGCTGGATCGCCTCATGTCTCTCAATGTAAACTCCCGCCGAGATAAGAAGAATTAGCCTCCGGCTCCCTATCGCGCGCGCGCCTGCCCCGGCAGGGAGCGTCACCATGGGACGAACGAACGGCCGGTTGCGAAGGGGACGCGCCAAACCTTGTTTTCGACACTTCCGGAGCCCTCGATGCTCCTGGGATTCGCCCTGCTTTCGCTGCTCATCTGGCTCTACCTGCTGGCCTTGCGCGGCGGGTTCTGGCGCTCGGCCGAGCGGCTGAACGGCGGCCCGGCGCCGCGCGCTTCCGGGCCGGGCGAGACCTGGCCCGTCGTCACCGCTGTGGTGCCGGCGCGCAACGAGGCCGAGGTCATCGCCGAGAGCCTGACCTCGCTGCTGGAGCAGGACTATCCCGGCAGGCTCACGGTGCTGCTGGTCGACGACCACAGCGACGACGACACCGTCGCCCGGGCCCGCGCGGCAGCGCAGAGCAGCCGGCATCCCGACCGCTTCGAACTGCTGCGTGCCGAGGCCCTGCCGGCGGGCTGGACCGGCAAGCTCTGGGCCCTGCAGCAGGGATCGCAGGCGGCCGGGACAGCGGGCGATTTCCTGTGGTTCAGCGACGCCGACATCCACCAGCCGCCCGATACGCTGCGCCTGCTGGTCGCCAAGGCCGAGGCGGAGCGTCGCGACATGGTCTCCCTCATGGTGGCGCTGACCTGCCAGAGCTTCTGGGAGCGCCTGCTGATCCCGCCCTTCATCTACTTCTTCCAGAAGCTCTATCCCTTCGCCTGGGTGAAGGACCCCAAGGCCAAGACCGCGGCGGCGGCCGGCGGCTGCATCCTGCTGCGCCGCGAAGCCCTGCAGCGGATCGGCGGCGTGGCGGCGATCCGCGACGCCCTGATCGACGACTGCTCCCTGGCCGCGGCGGTCAAGGCCAGCCGCCCGCCCGAAAGCGGCGGCATCTGGCTGGGCCTGGCCGAGGGCGCCCGCTCGATCCGGCCCTACAGCGGGCTGCGGGCGATCTGGAACATGGTGGCGCGCACCGCCTACACCCAGCTCCACCACTCGCCCCTGCTGCTCGCCGGCACCCTGGCCGGCATGGCGCTCACCTACCTGGCGCCCCCGCTGCTGCTGCTCACCGCGCCCTGGCACCAGCAACCCTGGACCGCGCTCATCGCCGGGCTGACCTGGCTGCTGATGAGCCTCTCCCTGCTGCCGACGCTGCGGCTCTACCGCCAGCCCTGGTGGATTGCGCCTTTGCTGCCGCTGGCCGCTGGCCTATACAGCGCCATGACTTTCGATTCGGCCTGGCGTCACTGGCGCGGCGTCGGCGGCCAGTGGAAGGGCCGCGTCCAGGGCCGCCACGCGGGCTAGACTCCCGCGCCTTTGGCTCACCCGTCCCTGCCCGTCTATGATTGAGGCTGATGACTGACACAGGCAAAAGCACCCCCGGCGTCGAGACGCCCTCCGGCAAGGGCGCGGCGGACGAGAACTTCCCCGTCGGCTCCTGGCTGCTGCCGGCCGCGCTGCGTCCGCACGTCGCGACCTATTACGCCTTCGCCCGCGCCATCGACGACATCGCCGACAACCCCGAGCTTGCGCCCGAAGACAAGATCGCCCGCCTCTCGGCCTTCGAGGCGGAACTCACCGACCCCGCCGCCGGCCCCACCACCAAACCGCGGCCCGGACTGGAGAAGGCGTCGCGCCTGCGCGAGAGCCTGGCCGCCACCAAGGTCACGGCGGCGCGCGGCACCGACCTCATCGCCGCCTTCAAGCAGGACGCGGTGAAGCTGCGCTACGCCGACTGGGGCGAGCTGATCGGCTACTGCCGGCTCTCGGCCAATCCGGTGGGGCGCTACCTCCTGGACCTGCACGGCGAGGACCCGGCGGGCTACAGCGCCTCCGACGCACTCTGCACCGCCCTGCAGATCCTCAACCACCTGCAGGACTGCCAGGACGACTACCACAACCTCGACCGGGTCTACCTGCCCGGCGACTGGCTGGCCGCCGAGGGCCTGGACGTGACGGTGCTGGACCTGACGGCGAGCCCGGCCGGCTTCCGCCGCCTGCTGGACCGCTGCCTGGACGGGGTCGATACCCTGCTGGAGGAAGCCGAAACCCTGCCGGGCCGGCTGCGCTCAGCGCGCCTGGCCATGGAATCGGCGGTCATCGTGCAGCTCGCCAAGCGGCTGACGGTCCTGCTGCGCAACGGCGATCCCCTGGCCGGGCGCGTCGCCCTCGGCCGCGGCGATTTCATCCTCTGCGGCCTCAAGGGCGTGCTGGGGGTCCAGCTCGGGCGTCTCTTCGGGCGCCACCAGCCGGCGGGACAACGCGGATGACGGAGCAGGGATGACCACCGCGGCGACGATCGAAACCGCGCAGGCCCACGTGCGCGAGGTGGCGACCCGCTCCGGCTCCTCTTTCCTGTGGGGCATGCGCCTGCTGCCGCGTCCGCGCCGCGAGGCGATGTACGCCATCTACGCCTTCTGCCGCGAGGTCGACGACATCGCCGACGAGGGCGGCACGCCGGCGGAAAAACAGCAGGCGCTCGCCGCCTGGCGTGAGGAGATCGAGCAGCTCTACGCCGGTGCGCCGAGCCGGCCGACGGCCGAGGCGCTGCTGGGGCCGCTGCGCGACTACGCCCTGCCCAAGGAAGAGTTCCTGGCCGTCATCGACGGCATGGAGATGGACGCCCGCGAGGATATCCGCGCGCCCAGCCTGGCCGAGTTCCGCCTCTACTGCCGCCGCGTCGCCGGCGCCGTGGGCGTGCTGTCGGTCCACGCTTTCGGCGCCACGGAGCCGGAGGCGCGCGAGCTGGCGCTGGCCGAGGGCGACGCCCTGCAGTTCACCAACATCCTGCGCGATGTGGCCGAGGATGCCGAGCGCGGCCGCCTCTACCTGCCGCGCGAGCTGCTGCAGCGCCACGGCATCGATTCGACCGACCCGATGACGGTGCTGGCCGACCCGCGCCTGCCGGCGGTCTGCCGCGACCTGGCCGGCCTGGCCGAGGAGCGTTTCGCCGAGGCCGAGCGCCTCATGGCCCGTTGCGCCCGCGGCCCCATGCGCCCGGCGCGCATCATGCTGGCCATGTACCGGCGCCTGCTGACCCGCCTGCAAGAGAACGACTGGCAGGACATCACGGTGCGCGTCAGCCTGCCCAAGGCAGAGAAGCTCTGGATCGCCCTCAGGAGCTGTTTCTGAGCCATGGACGGGTCCACCTACTCGCGCCGCGTGCACATCATCGGCGCCGGCCTCGCCGGGCTGTCGGCAGCGCTGCGGCTGGGCAGGCAAGGCCGCCCGGTGGCGCTCTACGAGGCCGCCGCGCAGGCCGGCGGCCGCTGCCGCTCCTACGTCGACGCCAAGCTGGAGCGCAGCATCGACAACGGCAACCACATGCTGCTGGCGGCCAACACCGCCGCCCTGGACTTCGTCGCGGAGATCGGCGCCAGCGACACCCTGACCCGGCCGGCGCGCGCCGCTTTTCCCTTCCTCGACCTCGCCAGCGGCGAGAGCTGGACCGTCGCGCCCAGCAATGGCCCCATCCCCTGGTGGATCTTCAGCGCCGCCAGGCGCATCCCCGGCACCGCCGTCACCGACTACCTGGCGGCCTGGAAGCTGGCCTTCGCCGGCGCGGACGACACCGTCGCGGACTGCCTGAAGGATAGCGGCGCCCTGTGGGAGCGTTTCTGGGTGCCGCTCACCGTGGCGGCCCTCAACACCCACCCGCGCGAGGCCTCGGCCCGGCTGCTGTGGCTGGTGGTGCGGGAATCCTTCGCCAGAGGCGCGGCCGCCTGCCGCCCCTTCATCGCCAAAGAGGGGCTCAGCGAGACCTTCGTCGATCCGGCCCTGGCGGCCATCCGCGCCCAGGGGGGCGAGGTCGCC
This sequence comes from Kiloniellaceae bacterium, assembly GCA_050290145.1. GTDB lineage: Bacteria > Pseudomonadota > Alphaproteobacteria > Kiloniellales > Kiloniellaceae > Pelagibius. The sequence goes on from JBNKHC010000249.1 coordinate 7,654, forward strand.
TTCGGCCGGCGCCTGCGCGGCCTGCGCTTCGAGGCAGACCGCGTCGCCGCGCTGGACTTCGGCGGGCAGCAGGTGCCCCTCGGCCCGGGGGAAGCCGTGGTGCTGGCGCTGCCGCCGGCGGGCGCCGCCGACCTGCTGCCCGGCCTGGCGGTGCCGCGCGACGCCCGGCCCATCGTCAACGCCCATATCCGCCTGCCGCAGGGCGCCGCCCCGCGCCGCCGCCTGGCGCCGGACCTGCCGATCCTGGGCCTGGTCGGCGGGGCCACCGACTGGCTGTTCCTGCGCGGCGACGTGGTCAGCCTGACGGTCAGCGCCGCCGAGGACCTGGCCGAACGCCCGGCCGAGGAGGTCGCGGCGCTGCTGTGGCGCGATACCGCCCAGGCCCTGGGCCTGGACCCGCAGGCCGAACCGATGATCCGCATCATCAAGGAAAAGCGCGCCACCCTGGCCCAGACCCCGGCGGCCCTGAAGCTCAGGCCCGGTCCGCGCACGCGCTGGACCAACCTGGCGCTGGCCGGCGACTGGACCGACACCGGCTACCCCGCGACCATCGAATCCGCCGTGCGATCGGGCGCCGCCGCCGCCGAGGTGCTCCAAAAGCCATGATCTCTGCCGCCTGGCGCCGGGCCCCGCGGCGCCAGGGGCTTGCCACAGCCCCTCCCCTTGGTCAAAATTCCCACCAAGGAACCGCTGATTCGCAGGCGGCCCACGGGGGAACAAAAGACGCTCGAAGGAAGTCGGCAGGGGAATTCGGATCCATTGCATGAGGCCTTGCGGCTGAACAAGAAATGACCAGCAGTACCGTAGCGAGAGATCCCAGCGCCGAGGCCGCGCGCCCTTGCACCCCCTGTCAGCCTGCGCCGCTGCCCGACATCGAGGCCGTCGACGCCCTGGTGGGTGAGATGCAGGCCGCCCTGCAGGCCGAGCAGCGTCCGGACGGCCATTGGCTCTTCGAGCTGGAAGCCGACGCCACCATCCCGGCCGAGTACATCTTCCTGCAGCACTTCCTGGGGCAGGTGGATACGCCGAAATTCCGCGAGATCGAGCCTAAGCTGGCCATGCATCTGCGCGCCATCCAGGGCGCGGACGGCGGCTGGCCGCTGTTCCACGACGGCGATATGGATATCTCCGCCAGCGTGAAGGCCTATTACGCCCTGAAGCTGGCCGGCGACGATCCCGAGGCGCCGCACATGGTGCGCGCCCGCGAGGCCATCCTTGCCGCCGGCGGCGCCGCGCAGACCAACGTCTTCACCCGCATCGCGCTGGCCCTCTTCGCCCAGGTGCCCTGGCGTGCGGTGCCGGAGATGCCGGTCGAGATCATGCTGCTGCCGCGCTGGTTCCCCTTCCACCTGTCGAAGGTGTCCTACTGGTCGCGCACGGTCATCGCGCCGCTGCTCATCGTCATGGACAAGAAGCCGGAGGCGGCCAACCCGCGCGGCGTCTCGATCCGCGAGCTCTTCACCGAGGCGCCGGAACACTCGCACTACCAGATGAACGCGACCGGCAGCCCCCTGGGCGCCATCTTCGCCGGCATCGACCGGGTGCTGCGCCTCAGCGACCCCCTACGCCCGCGCGCCAAGCGCCAGAAGGCGATCCACGCGGCCATGGAGTTCGTCAAGGAACGCCTGAACGGCGAGGACGGCCTGGGCGGCATCTTCCCGGCCATGGCCAATGCCGCCATGGCCTTTCACGCGCTGGGCTATGACTGGAACGATTCGGACTACCGCCTGACCCGCGAGGCCATCGACCGCCTGCTGTTCTACCGCAAGGACGGCAGCGTCACCTGCCAGCCCTGCCTGTCGCCGATCTGGGACACCTGCCTGGCCGCCCACGCCATGCTGGAAGCCGGCGAGCCGGGCGACAGCGACACCTTCACCCGCGCCTTCGACTGGATGCTGGAGCGCGAGATCACCGAGGTGCGCGGCGACTGGGCCTGGCGGCGCGCCGAGGCGCCGATCGGCGGCTGGCCCTTCCAGTACAACAACGCCCACTACCCGGACGTCGACGACACCGCGGTGGTGGTCATGGCGATGGACCGCGCCGGCTCCGAGGCCAGCAAGGGCGCGATGGAGCGCGCCGCCAAGTGGGTCATCGCCATGCAGAGCAAGAACGGCGGCTGGGGCGCCTTCGACGCCGACAACGCCTTCGAATACCTGAACCATATTCCCTTCGCCGATCACGGCGCGCTGCTGGACCCGCCGACGGTGGACGTCTCGGCGCGCTGTCTTTCCATGCTGGCGCAGCTCGGCTACGGGCGCGACAACACCGTGGTGCGCCGCGGCCTGGACTACATCCGCCACGAGCAGGAGGAAGACGGCTCCTGGTACGGCCGCTGGGGCGTCAACTACGTCTACGGCACCTGGTCGGTGCTCTGCGCGCTCAACGCCTGCGGTGAGGACATGCAGGCGCCCTATGTGCGCAAGGCCGTCAACTGGCTGAAGGAGCGCCAGCAGGCGGACGGCGGCTGGGGCGAGGACTGCGCCACCTACTGGCTGGAACGCCGCGACGAGGCGAAATCCTCCACTGCCTCACAGACCGCCTGGGCGCTGCTCGGCCTCATGGCCGCCGGCGAGGTGGAGAGCGACGCCGTCAAGCGCGGCATCGCCTACCTGCAGAGCCTGCCGCGCGAAGGCGCGCGCTGGGCCGAGGACTACTGGACCGGCACCGGCTTCCCGCGGGTCTTCTACCTGAAGTACCACGGCTACAGCGCCTACTTCCCGCTCTGGGCCCTGGCGCGCTACCGCAACCTGATGCAAAGCAACGAGCGGCGCGTCAGCTACGGTATGTGAGCCGGTGGACTCTGCCCCACAGGCTGCCGCTTCCCGCAAGATCGGTGTCGTCACCGGCCTCGCCTCCGAAATGAAGCTGGCCACCCTGCTGCTGGCCGACGCGGCCTTGGAAGCGGAGGTCGTCTGCGCCGGGGCGAGTGCGGCACGAGCCGCCGACCTGAGCGCCGACCTCGTCGCCGGCGGCTGCCGGGCGCTCTTGAGCTTCGGCATCGCCGGGGCGCTGGCGCCGGACCTGGACTGCGGCGACCTGGTCGTTGCTCACGGCCTGCGCGATGCCGAGGGGATCGACTACGCCACCAACGCGGCTTGGCGTGACCAACTCGTCAAGGCGATGGCGGAGAACGCCCTGCCCTATCGGGAAGGCGCGATCCTGGGAAGCGCGCGCCCGCTGATGCAGGCGGCCGACAAGGCGGCGGCCTTCGCGGAGAGCGGCTGCCTGGCAGTCGACATGGAATCGGCGGCCATGGCCGCCGCCGCAGCGCAGGCGCAGCTGCCCTTCCTGGCCGTGCGCGCCATCGCCGACAGGGCCGAAGACGGCCTGCCGGCACTGGTGGAGCATGCGGTGAAGCCGGACGGGCGGCCCGATGTCGGCCGAGCCCTGGCGGGCCTGCTGCGCCGGCCCGGGGAGATCCCGGCGACGCTCAGGCTGGCGCGTCAGAGCGAACTGGCGCTGGCCCGCCTGCGCATGCTGGACGACGTGAAAGAGGTGCTATTCGGCCGCTTCTGAAGGCGTGCCGGACTTCTCCGACTTTTCCTTCCCCGATTGCTCCAGGGCTTCGGCGACGAAGTCCTCAAAGGCATAGACCGCCGGGCGCTGCTTGGAGAGGTCGAGTTCCGGGGCCATCTCGCCCTCGGTGGAGACGCCGCTGAGCGCCACCTTCAGGGCCTTCAGCGGATGCGCCACGGTATCGGCCACCGCCGTGCCCTCATAGCCGCAGTGGACCATGCAGTTGGCGCACTTCTCGTAGTTGCCGGTGCCGTAGCTTTCCCACTCGGTCTCTGCCATCAGCGCCTTGAAGGTCGGCGCGTAGCCCTCGTTCAGCAGGTAGCAGGGCCGCTGCCAGCCGAAGACGTTGCGCGTCGGGTTGCTCCAGGGCGTGCACTCGTAGACCTGGTTGCCGGCCAGGAAGTCGAGGAACAGGCTGGACTGGGAGAAGCGCCACTTGCGCCCCTTGCCGAGGCGGAAGACGTCGCGGAACAGCTCCTTGGTCTGGCGCCGGCTGAGGAAGTGCTCCTGGTCGGGCGCGCGCTCGTAGGCGTAACCCGGTGAGATGGTCACGCCCTCGACGCCCAGGTCGCGGGCGAAATCCAGGTACTCGGCGACCTCGTCGGGCTTGGCGTTGTTGAACAGCGTGCAGTTCACGTTCACCCGGAAGCCGCGGTCGCGCACCATCTTGATGGCCTTAACCGCGCGCTTGAAGACGCCCTTCTGGTTGACCGCCCGGTCGTGCTCCTCCTCCAGGCCGTCCAGGTGGATGGAGAAGGTCAGGTACTGGCTGGGCTTGTAGTCGTCGATCTTCTTTTGCAGCAGCAGGGCGTTGGTGCAGAGGTAAACGAAGCGCTTGCGCTTCACCAGTTCCTCGACGATCTGCGGCATCTCCTTGTGGATCAGCGGCTCGCCGCCGGGAATGGAGACCACCGGCGCGCCGCTCTCCTCCGCCGCCTCAATGCACTCCTCCACCGACAGGCGACGGTTGAGGATCTCCTCGGGGTAGTCGATCTTGCCGCAGCCCGGGCAGGCCAGGTTGCAGCGGAACAGAGGCTCCAGCATCAGCACCAGCGGATAGCGGTCGTTGCCCTTCAGGCGCTGCTTCATGATGTAGGCGCCGACGCGCAACTGCTGAATAAGGGGAACCGCCAAGGCGTTACTCCGGGGACATGAGGGGAATTGCAGGCAAATACCGTTTTTCCGGCCCACAGTCTAACGGTTTTGCGCCGCAACACCACCCCACAGACTGTGGGGATTTAGGGGCACTTGCCTGCCCGGGCCCCTTCCAGGCTCCGCTCCTCAGGCCAGGTAGCCCGCCTGCTCGAACCAGCCGACCGCGTCGCGCAGGGCCTCCCTGGCAGGGCGCGGGCGGTAGCCCAGGCAGCGGCGCGCCTTGGCGCTGGAGAAATACATCGGTTTGGCGGCCATTTTCAGGCCGTCGACGGTCAGCAGCGGCTCCGGGCCGCCGGCCATCCGCGCCCAGGTCTCCGCGGCGTAGGCCAGGGGGAACAGCGGCCGGCGCGGCAGGCGCAAGCGCGGTGCACGGACCCCGCGCAAGGCCGCCACCTCGCTCAGGATCTCCCCCAGGCCCAGGTCCTCGCCGCCCAGCACGTAGCGCTGGCCGACCTCGCCCCTTTCGTAGGCCGCCAGGTGTCCCGCCGCGACGTCGTCGACGTGGACGACGTTGAGGCCGGTATCGACGAAGGCGGGGATCCGGCCCCGCGCCGCCGCCAGCACCATGTGTCCCGTCGGCGTCGGCTTCACGTCGCCCGGACCGATGGGGGTCGAGGGATTGACGATCACCACCGGCAGCCCGGTCTCGCGCTGCAGGCGGCGGACCTCTTCTTCGGCCAGGAACTTGGACCGCTTGTAGACGCCGATCATGTCGTTCAGGCCGACCGGCGTCTCTTCGTCGGCCGGCGCCCCGGCGGCCGCCTTGCCCAGCACCGCCACCGAGGAGGTGTAGACGATCTTCTCCACCCCGTGGTGCAGCGCCAGCTCCATCAGCCGGCGGGTCCCCTCGACATTGGTATGGAGCATGTCCTCAGGCCGGCGCACCCAGATGCGGTAGTCGGCGGCGACGTGGAACAGCGCCTTGGCGCCCCTGACGGCGGCCGCCAGGGACTCGGCGTCGGTCAGGTCCCCCTCCACGGCATCGTGAGCCAGGCCATCGAGGTTCCGCCGGTCGCTGTCGCGCCGCACGAGACAGCGCGGTCTCTCGCCGCAGGCGACCAAGGCCCGCACCACGGCGGAGCCGACAAACCCCGTGCCTCCGGTGACGAGAATGGTCATAGGTTTTAGATTGCGCCTTATCCGGCGCGATCACAAACCACAAATTTCTTGCACCGGGCGGCGCTGCCCGTACATGTGAAGAAGCCTAAAAATAGGGAAAGCGGATGCGATCGCTGCTACTCAAAGTTTCCATCCTGGTAGTGCTTCTCTTCCCAGCGCCGGCAGCAAGCGCCGCCGACACGCCCAGCGCCACGGTGGAGCGGCTGAACGCCGCCCTGCTTGAGGTCATGCAGCAGGCCGAGGACCTGGGCTTTGCCGGGCGCTATGCGAAACTGGAGCCTACACTCACCGAAATCTTCGATTTCCCGGGCATGGCGCGTGTGACCCTCGGCGGCGAGTGGTCCACCTTAAGCGACGCCCAGCAGGCGGCCTTCACCCAGGCCTTCGCCGACTACAGCGTCGCCGTCTTCGCCCACCGCTTCGACGGCTTCAGCGGCGAGCGGTTCGAGATCCTGGGCGAGCAGGAAGCCCGGCGCGGCACGGTTCTGGTGCGCA
>JBNKHC010000250.1:0-4187 GCA_050290145.1 Kiloniellaceae bacterium
TTGAAATCCAGCGAGGTGGACATCCTGGAGGATGGCAGGCTGGACCTGCCGGACTCGATCCTGGAACGGCTCGACTTCACGGTCTGTGCCGTGCACTCCAAGTTCGACCTGCCGCGCGACAAGCAGACCGAGCGCATCCTCCGCGCCATGGATGATCCCTACTTCAACATCCTGGCGCATCCGACCGGGCGTCTCATCGGCTCGCGTCCGGCATACGAGGTCGACATGGAGCGCGTCATGCAGGCGGCCAAGGACCGCGGCTGCATCCTGGAGGTCAACGCCCAGCCGGAGCGTCTCGACCTCATCGACATGCACTGCCGTATGGCCAAGGACCTGGGCGTGAAGGTGGCGGTCTCCAGCGACGCCCACTCGACCGCGGACCTGAAGCTGCTGCGCTTCGGGATCGCCCAGGCAAGGCGCGGCTGGCTGGAGCCGGAGGATGTGATCAACACCCGGTCCTGGCGGGAGCTGCGGAAACTCCTGAAGCGCTAGGGTCAGGATCAATAGACGGACCGATGCGGATGTCCGCCTTGGCCATTGGCGGTCGCTGGCCAATTGCACCGCAGCGACCGCAAAGCGGACCTTGCGGAGGTTCTATTTCCGTGCCGTCAGGGTCAGGCACTGCGCCGGGACGGCGAGGCCGTCGTCGTCGCGGCAGTCCGCAAGTTCAGCGACGATCTCTTTGATCAGCCGGGCATGCTCGGCCTCGGGCAGTTCGGCCATGGTTCCGGCGATGGGAGAGCCAGCGATGGCGCCGGTGATGAAGGCCTCCGGGTCGGGATGGCGGGCGAATTTCACATCGAAGGCGACATGGACGTCGCGAAGGCCGGCGTCCTCGGCCAAGTCGTGCAGGCGGTCGCGGTCGCCGAGCGAATAAACCATCTCCCACGGCGCGGTGGTTCCGGCGCCGAAATGCCGGTCGAGCACGGTCGCGAAGGCGGCGCCGATCGGCGACCGGTTTTTCCAGACGCTGAGGGCGAGCCGGCCGCCGGGCTTCAGCACGCGCGCCATCTCGGCCATCGCGCCGGGCTTGTCGGGCATGAACTGCAGGCCCTGCTGGCAGAGCGAGACATCGAAAGCGGCGTCGGGCAGGGGCATGGCGGCGGCGTCGCATTCGAGCCAAGCGATCTCCGCAAGGCCGGCTTCGGCGGCGAAACGCGCTGCCGCCTCCAGCATGCCGGCACTGACGTCGGTTCCGGTCACGTTCGCGGCGGCGCCGCAGCGGGTGGCGGCCGCGCGCGCCACGACGCCGGTGCCACAGCCGACATCGAGCACCCGGTCGCCGGGGGCGATGCCGGCGGCTGCGACCAGTTCCTCGGCGCAGCGGCCCATCTGGGCGCGGACCCAGCAGAGCTCATAGACCTCGGGGCCGCCCTGTTTCAGCTGAAAGCCGGATTCGCCAGTCACGGTTGTTCTCCCGATTGGGTCAGCGGCTGATCGCCGGCATGATGAAATGGGTGAGCCGGGATTCTCCATTGGTAGTGCCTGCACTGCCTGTGCCGCCGGTCGGGGCACAGATGCGAGCATGTCTACGGATCCATTCGTGGCTCGGGTGCGCTGCGAGCCTATCACAGCGTAGGGTTTTCTGAAAACGCGCGTAGAAGCCGACTAAGGCCCTCCCCAACGGTGAGCGACTGCGTTGGGCTCGGAGCGGTCGTCGGAAGACTTGGTTGAATGTCCGCGCTATCTCGGTCTGCCGACATTGCCCGGCCGATTTAATCGGCGACGCCATCGCATCGGGAACCTGTTGGCCCGGCTAAACTTGGGGGGCGTATCTCGACCCGTTATGACCGATGCGGTGAAGTGTTTTGGCCGGCAGTCTGCATCGCCGCGACGATCATCTCTTGTTTACGAGTCCTGACCCTGGGCACTTTCCGTCTTGCGCCAGACGGGCAGGGAAGGGCCGGCGCGCGTGAAGCCGGCGGACTCCGCCGGCAGTCTCTCGTGCGCGCCCAGCACCAGCAGACCGCCGGGCAGGAGGCGCTCGCCCAGGTCCTTCAGCAGTCGGCTTTGCAGGGCTTCGGCGAAGTAGGTGAAGACCAGGTTGCGGCAGAGGATCAGGTCGAAGAGGCCTTCGGGCTGCACCTCGCGGATGTCTTCCCGACGAAACGTGATATCCCGGCGATACTCCGGCCGCAGGCAGAGCAACTGCCTGCTGCGCAGGAAGGCCGTCTCCAGCCAGGCGGCGGGGGCGTCCTTCAGGCAACCGGGCGGATAGCAGGCGGCAGCGGCCCGGGCCAGCATGCCCGCATCTGCGTCTGTGGCGAGGATCGTCAGCCGCAAGTCGGGAAAGCGCTGCTGTAAGCTGAGATCCCAGATCAGCCGCAGGCTGTAGACCTCCTCGCCGGAGGCGCAACCGGCGCTCCAGCAGCGCAGCGCCCGCCGGCCTTCGGCAGAACTGCGCTGCGCCAGTTGGGGCAAGAGAGGATCGGCCAGGGCGTCGAAGACACCGCGGTCGCGGTAGAAGCGAGAGATGGGAATGCGGCAGAAGGCATCCAACCGCGCGCGCTCCTCCGGACTGTTCTCGATCAGCAGGGCATAGGCCTCGAGGTCGGTGAGGTCCAGCTCGCGCAGGCGGCGGCCGATACGCTTGCAGACCGTGCGACGTACCTTGCGGTAGCCGGCCCACTTTAGATCGAGCCGCGGCAGGGCGGCCTGCAGAAAGCGGACGCAGTCTTGGTCTTTCACGAGCTTTCAGCCGGGAGCAGGGGAACTGGTGCCCCAATACGCCCCTGGAAGGCCTCTTCGACTTCAGCCCGCAGCCGCGCTTCTTCCCCGGCATAGCGCGGCGAGAAATGGAAGGGTTCGAGGCGCCGCACGCCGGCGCGGCGGCCCAGGGAGCCGGCCTGGATTGTGGTCAGGTGCTTGCGGTCGGCGGCGCGCTCGGCGTCTTCCGCCGTGAAGCTGGCCTCGATGAAAAGGATATCGGCGTCCTTTGCCAGCTCGATGATGCGGCGGCTGTTTTCTTTGGTGTAGGCGGCATCGACCACGTAGGCGATCTTCTGCCCGGGGACGATCTGCAGCACCTTCTCCTTCAGTTCGCCCAGCGGCAGGGCAAGGTCCTCCGCGATGCGGATCGGCGTCGCCTCCGGCGCGCCGCGCAGCACCGCATCCTTCAACTCGCGCAACCAGGAACCGACCGGCAGGTCGAGCTCCTGCAGCTTCGTCTTCCAGACATTGACATGGGCGGTCTCCTCCACGGCATAGGCGAGGCAGGGAATGCCGTGGTCCAGCACCGCGGCGCGCACGCGCAGCCGCCGGTCGTCCAGCACCAGGCCGCTGTGCAGTGCGATGTCGCCGCCGTCTTCGCGCCGGAAACGGTTCTTGAGGCGGAAGCGGGCGGTCCTTGCCGTCCCGGCCTCCACGACCTCGGTAACCTCGAAGGTGAGGTCGGTGGTGAAGCGCTCGGTCAGGTTCCAGGCATAGCCGGCCAGGCGGTGCGCCACGGCGTCGAGGATCCCCACAGGCCCGCAGAGGCGCACCGTCTGTTCGCGGCCCAGCAGGATGCGCAGCACCTGGTCGAAGCCGATGAAGTGATCGACGTGCATGTGGGAGACGAAAATGTCGCTGAGGCGCAGGACCTTGCGCGGCGGCAGGGCATGCAGGTCGCCCAGGTCGAACAGCAGCCCGCGGCGCGCGAACTTCAGCTCCACGTAGACCCCCGGGTCGCCGAAGGGTTCGTTCACCAGAAAGGGATGCAGCAGGGGCGTCATGACCCGCCTATGAAAGCGCCCTGCGGAGGCGAGTGCAAGGCGCCGCCGCGGTCGGCGGACGAAGGCTTCCCGCAGGACGGGCGGCAATGCGAAGATGGACCGGAGACCGCCACGGAGGAACGCCCGGCAAATGGTAGACGAACAGCAAGCAGACGGGGAAGAAGTGCTGGAAACAGCCGCCTTTCACATGGTCACCGGGATTCCCAAGGCGACCGCCGACCAGCCGGTGGCGGTGGTGGTGGAGGAGCTGCGCGGGCACCTCTTCGACTGCGCGGACTGCATCTTCGTGACGGACGGGGAGGGGCGCTTCACCGGAGTCGTGCGCATCAACGACCTGCTCGCCGCCGCGCCGGAGGAGGAGATCGGCGACATCGTCGAGGAACGCCACGGCACCGCGCAGCTCGACGACGACCAGGAGCACATCGCCCTGCTGGCCATGGAAAAGGACATGATCGCGGTCCCGGTGCTGGACAA
>JBNKHC010000251.1:0-8762 GCA_050290145.1 Kiloniellaceae bacterium
CCGCTTTGTGCGGCTCGGGCGCAAGCCTAGCATGACCTCAGCCACACGCGGGCGGACAAATCGTGCCCTCCGGCCGCAAGGGGCGGCGGAAGCAGGGTCGCGGATGTGGAGGGGGAGAATGGTGCCGCCGGGGTGAATTGAACACCCGACCCCACCCTTACCAAGGGTGTGCTCTACCCCTGAGCTACGGCGGCACGCGCTGGGCCTCGGCCCGATGGGGGCGGAACATGCCACCGGCGGCCGGGCTTGGCAAGGCTAATCCCGGGCGTTTCGACGGCAAAAATCGGCCCCGGAGGATGTTCATAGGGCCCCCGCCTTAATGGGCCCTTAAAGCGGGCTCAACCGCGGGGCGCCGCGGCGCAAACGGCCCCTGAAGTCTCCCCTATACGGCCGCCCAGCGGCCTTGACCTCGCCACAATCGGGCGGCAGTGTCGCGGGCCATGTCGAGCGACCGCAAATCCCTTCCCAATTCCGGCCCTAGTTCCGGCCCCGAATCGCCCGCCAAAGCGCCGCAAACCGGCGCCAAGGGGGAGGATTCCCGCCAGGAACGACTGGCCCGGGCGCTGCGCGACAACCTGAAGAAGCGCAAGGCTCAGCAGCGCCAGCGCCAGGACGGCGGCGCTTGATCCGCCGGCAGGGCCGGGGGGCTCGGATCGGCGGGGCGCAGGGACGGGGCGGCCGCGCCTTGAGAATCTCCCCGCATTTCAGTAGAAACGCGCGTTCCGCCGAAGCTTCTTCGGGCGCTCGCCGGGACGCAGTCGACCTTAAACAGAGGGGAGCGTGACGGCCATGTCCATCATGCCGGACAGCTGGATTCGCGAAATGGCCGAGACCCAGGGCATGATCGAGCCCTTCGTCGAGGCCCAGCGCCGCGAGGGCGTGATCTCCTATGGCGTCAGTTCCTACGGCTACGACGCCCGCGTGGCCGAGGAATTCAAAATCTTCACCAACGTCGACAACGCCATCGTCGACCCCAAGAACTTCTCCGACCAGAGCTTCGTCGAGCGCGAAACCGAGGTCTGCATCATTCCGCCCAACTCCTTCGTGCTGGCCCGCACGGTGGAATATTTCCGCATCCCGCGCGACGTTCTGGTGATCTGCCTGGGCAAGTCGACCTACGCGCGCTGCGGCATTATCGTCAACGTGACGCCGCTGGAGCCGGAGTGGGAGGGCCACGTGACCCTGGAGTTCTCCAACACCACGCCGCTGCCGGCCAAGGTCTACGCCAACGAGGGCGCCTGCCAGTTCCTCTTCCTGAAGGGGGCCTCGGCGCCCGAGGTGTCCTACGCGGACCGGGCCGGCAAGTACATGGGCCAGCGCGGCGTCACCCTGCCGCGGCTCTAGCCTGCGGCGTAAGTAAGTAAAGAGACCGGATGGACCAGATCGTTATCCAGGGCGGACGGCGCCTGAAAGGCGAGATCCGCATCAGCGGCGCCAAGAACGCGGCCCTGCCGCTCATGGCGGCAAGCCTGCTGACCGCCGACACCCTGCGCCTTTCCAACGTGCCGCACCTGGCCGATATCGCCACCATGGCCCGCCTGCTGGCCCAGCACGGCGTCGAGGTGCACATGAACGGCCACGCCGAGAACGGCAGTCCGGGGGATGCTTCACGGGGCGGCGTCCTGGACCTGAAGGCCGGGACCATCACCTCCGTCGTCGCGCCCTACGACCTGGTGCGCAAGATGCGCGCCTCGGTCCTGGTGCTGGGCCCGCTGCTGGCCCGGGTCGGCGAGGCCAAGGTCTCGCTGCCGGGCGGCTGCGCCATCGGCACCCGGCCGGTCGACCTGCACCTGCACGGCCTGGAGCTGCTGGGCGCCGAGATCGCGCTGGAGGAGGGCTACATCCACGCCTCCGCGCCCAAGGGCCTGACCGGCGCCGCGGTCGTCTTCCCCAAGGTCTCGGTGGGGGCGACGGAGAACCTGCTGATGGCCGCCTGCCTGGCCAAGGGCGAAACCCAGCTGATCAACGCCGCGCGCGAGCCGGAGGTCAGCGACCTGGGCGAGTGCCTCATCAAGATGGGCGCCGAGATCGAGGGCCTGGGCAGCGACAAGATCACAATCCGCGGCGTGGAGCGGCTGCACGGCGCCGAGCACAGCGTGGTCGCCGACCGCATCGAGACCGGGACCTACGCCATGGCCGCGGCCATCACCGACGGCGAGCTGGACCTCATCGGCGGGCGCGCCGACCACCTGGACGCGGTGATCAAGGTGCTGGAGGAGGCCGGGGTCTCGGTCGAGGAGACCAACCGCGGCCTGCACGTGAAGCGCGCCAACGGGCCGGTGCGCGGGGTCGACGTGATGACCGAGCCCTATCCGGGCTTCCCAACGGACTTGCAGGCCCAGACCATGGCACTTATGTCCACGGCGGAGGGCGCCGCCATGATTACCGAGTCGATCTTCGAGAACCGCTTCATGCACGTGCCGGAACTGGCGCGCATGGGCGCCAACGTGAACGTCCACGGCGCCTCCGCCATGGTCCGCGGCCAGCCGCAGCTGACCGGCGCCGAGGTCATGGCCACCGACCTGCGCGCCTCGGTCTCCCTGGTGCTGGCGGGCCTGGCCGCGCAGGGCGAGACGGTGCTGAACCGCGTCTACCACCTGGACCGCGGCTACGAGCAATTGGAGCAGAAACTGGCCGCCTGCGGCGCCGCCATCACCCGGCGCCGGGCGCCGGAGTAAACCTGTTCGAGGGAAGAGGGGCATGGCCGACCAAGAGGCATCCGAAGACAAGCCGCTGAAGCTGCGCGCCCACGATCCGCAGGACATGGACGTGCTGGCGGCGCTGCTGCAGGACGCGCTGGTACCCCTGGGGGACATGAAATACCTGCCCCAGGAAAAGCGCTTCGTCCTGGTGGCCAACCGCTTCCGCTGGCACGGCGACCCGGCCGAGGACAACCGGCCCGCGGCGCCCGAAGCCCCGCCGGAAGGCGAGGACGTCGCCTTCGACGATGAAGGCCGGCCGCCCTTCGAGCGGGTCAACAGCGGGATCTGCTTCGACAAGGTGGCGCGGGTGCGCTACCGCGGCCTGAAGCCCGGCAGCGACGACGAGATCCTCAACCTCCTCACCATCACCTCCGATCCCGGCTCGGTGACCCTGATCTTCGCCGGCGAGGCGGCGGTGCGCCTGGAGGTGGAAGCCATCCGCTGCCATCTGGAGGACCTGGGCCGGCCCTGGCCGACCCGCTGGCGCCCCCACCACGACGAGGGCCCCGGCTCCGAGGGCGGCGGCGAGCAGCCCTAGAAGCCCCGGGCCGCCGCCGCGCTGAGACGAGAGGCCCCGGCCGCCGCGCGGCAAAAAGCCCTGGCCGCTTGCGGTAAAAAAGGCGGTGGCAATTCCGGGGAAAAATCGCCATACCAAGGCCCGAGACCATGACCTGAACCCGCAGCCCCCCGGCTGCCGGGCGGTCGAGTTTTTGTGTGTAGCAGCGGAGCACAACCCGTGACGTCCAACGAGCCCTTGATCCTGGCGGTTCCCAAAGGCCGGATCTTGAAGGAATTAAGTCCTTTGATGGCGCACGTCGGCATCGAGCCGGAGGCGGCCTTCAATGACGACAACGCCCGCCAGCTCCGCTTTTCCACCAACCATCCGGGCCTGGACATCATCCGGGTGCGCAGCTTCGACGTGGCCACCTTCGTGGCTTTCGGGGCCGCCCATCTGGGCGTGGCCGGCAACGACGTGCTGATGGAGTTCGACTACCCCGAGCTCTATGCCCCGGTCGACCTGAAGATCGGCGCCTGCCGGCTCTCCGTGGCCGCGCCGCGGCGCCTGGCCGAGAGCGACGACCCCAGCCGCTGGAGCCACATCCGCGTCGCCACCAAGTATCCGGGCATCACCCGCCGCCACTTCGCCGCGCGCGGCGTGCAGGCCGAGTGCATCAAGCTGAACGGCGCCATGGAACTGGCCCCGGGCCTGGGGCTGTGCCGGCGCATCGTCGATCTGGTCTCCACCGGCTCGACACTGCAGGCCAACGACCTGGTGGAGGTGGAGACCATCGCCGAGGTGACCTCGCGCCTGATCGTCAACCGCGCCGCCCTGAAGACCCGCTCCGAGGAGCTGACCGGCTGGGTCGAGAGCTTCCGCGAGGCCGCCGATGCCGCTTAGGTTGGATGCCGCCGCCGCCGGTTTCGAGGAAGACTTCGCCGCCCTGCTGAGCAGCAAGCGCGAGGCCGCCGCCGATGTCGACGCCATAGTGGCCGGGATCATCGCCGACGTCCGCAAGCGCGGCGACGCGGCCCTGCTGGACTACACCCAGCGCTTCGATCGGCTGCACCTGACGGCCGAGCAGCTGCGCATTCCGCAAAGCCAGCTCGACGCCGCGGTTGCGGACTGCGATCCAGCGACCATCGCGGCGCTGGAGCTGGCGGCCGAGCGCATCGCCGACTATCACCGCCGCCAGAAGCCGGACGACCTGGACTACCACGACGCGGCCGGCGTGCGCCTGGGCCACCGCTGGACGGCGGTCGAGGCGGCCGGCCTCTACGTGCCCGGCGGTACCGCGGCCTATCCTTCCTCGGTGCTGATGAACGCCCTGCCGGCCAAGGTCGCCGGGGTGGAGCGCCTGGTCATGGTGGTGCCGACGCCCGACGGCGTGGTGGTGCCCCTGGTGCTGGCCGCGGCGAAGCTGGCCGGCGTCACCGAGGTCTATCGCGTCGGCGGCGCCCAGGCGGTGGCGGCCCTGGCCTTCGGCACCGAAACCATCAACAAGGTCGACAAGATCGTCGGCCCCGGCAACGCCTACGTGGCCGCGGCCAAGCGCCAGGTCTTCGGCACTGTCGGCATCGACATGATCGCCGGCCCCTCGGAGATCCTGGTGGTGGCCGACGCCGGCAACCGGCCGGACTTCATCGCCGCCGACCTGCTGTCCCAGGCCGAGCACGACACCGCCGCGCAGTCGATCCTGATCACCGACGACGCGGCTTTCGCCGACGCGGTGGAAGTGGAGGTGGCCAAGCAGCTGGAGGCGCTGCCGCGCACCGCCATTGCGCAGGAGAGCTGGCGGGCCCACGGCGCGGTCATCACCGTGGCCGGGCTCGACGCGGCCCTGCCGCTCATCGACCGCATCGCGCCGGAGCACCTGGAGCTGGCGGTGGCCGATCCCGACGCCCTGGCCGTGCAGGTGCGCAACGCCGGGGCCATCTTCCTCGGCCGCTACACGCCGGAGGCCATCGGCGACTACCTGGCCGGGCCCAACCACGTGCTGCCGACCGCGCGTTCCGCGCGGTTCTCGTCAGGCCTTTCGGTGCTGGACTTCATGAAGCGCTCCTCGCTGATCGCCTGCAGCGCCGAGGCGCTGGCCGAGATCGGTCCGGCCGCCGTGCGCCTGGCCGAGGCCGAGGGCCTGGACGCGCACGCCAAGTCGGTCGCCCTGCGCCTGGCGGCCAACCCGGAGCCATCCTGACTCCGGCGCCACCTTTTTGAGGGGGGAGCGGTCCCGCGGGCATGAACGACGACAGCCACAAGGAGGCCCCGCCGAAAGAGCGGCTGACCAACGTCACGCTGGACGACAGCGCGGTGATCCGGCGCAGCCCGGAGGTCGAGCACGAGCGCGCGGTGGCCATCTACGACCTGCTGGAGGACAACACCTTCCGCCCGGTGGGTGACTACGGCGGGCCCTACCACCTGCACCTCTCGATCGCCGAAAACCGTCTGCTGCTGGACATCCGCAGCGAGCAGGAAGATCAGCTCGGCACCGTCACCCTGCCGCTGCTGCCCTTCCGGCGCGTGATCCGCGACTACTTCGGCGTCTGCGAGAGCTACTACGAGGCGATCAAGACCGCCAGCCCGGCGAAGATCGAAGCCATCGACATGGGCCGGCGCGGCCTGCACAACGAGGGATCGGAGCTGCTGCAGGAGCGTCTGGACGGCAAGGTCGAGATCGACTTCGACACCGCGCGCCGCCTCTTCACGCTGATCTGCGTTCTGCATATCCGGGGCTAGCCGCAGGTGAGCGATCTTCCCGCAGCGGTGCTCTTCGCCTGCACACAGAATTCGGTGCGCTCGCCCATGGGCGAGGCGCTGCTGAAGCACCTGCTGGGCCACCGCATCTACGTCGACTCCGTCGGCGTGCGCTCCGGGGAGATCGATCCCTTCGTCATCGAGGTGATGGACGAGATCGGCATCGACGTTTCCAGGCACCGCGCCAAGTCCTTCGACGACCTGGAGGACACCTCCTTCGACCTCATCATCTCGCTGTCGCCGGAGGCCCAGCACAAGGCGGTGGACCTGACCCGGACCATGGCCTGCGACGTGGAGTTCTGGAACACCTTCGACCCGACCCTGGTCGAGGGCAGCCGGGAGACCCGCCTTCAGGCCTACCGGGAGGTGCGCGACCAGCTCAAGAAGCGCATCGAGGCGCGCTTCACCCTGGACCTGAAACCGCCGCACTGAGCGGCCCGACTCCGCCGGAAACCGCGGAAATCAGGGCTTTTCTGCGGTCTTCCCGCGTCTTAACGCGGGTGTTTGTCCTCTTCTGCGCTTTTCTGTATGATCCGCGCGCTCTCTCGAACCCGAAAAAGCGGGCGGGAGATAAGGAGATGAACCGGGCCGGCGCGAGAGGACGCGACGGCCGCTGCACCGAGATAAGAAGGACAGATGGCCAAGGAAGATCTGCTGGAATTCCAAGGTACCGTCGTTGAGCTGCTGCCCAACGCGATGTTTCGCGTGAAGCTGGACAACGACCACGAAGTGCTGGCCCACACCGCCGGCAAGATGCGCAAGCACCGTATTCGCGTTCTGGCGGGCGACCGCGTGAACGTCGAGATGACGCCCTACGACCTGACCAAGGGCCGCATCACCTTCCGCTACAAGTAAACCGACGGGCCAGGTCATGGCCGTAGTTCCTGCCGGGCAAAAACCGCTGGCCGAAATGCAGCCGGCGGCGCCGCTTGTGCTCGCCTCGGCCTCGCCGCGGCGCCTGCAGCTGCTGCACCAGGTCGGCATCCTGCCCAGCGAGGTCGACCCCGCCGACATCGACGAGACGCCGCGCCGCCGCGAGCTGCCGCACCACTACGCGCGCCGCGTCGCCCTCGACAAGCTGGCCGCCGTGGCCGCGCGCCATCCGGACAGCTTCCTGCTGGCCGCCGATACCGTGGTGGCCGTCGGGCGGCGCATCCTGCCGAAGCCGGAGCACGAGGCCGAGGCGCGGGCCTGCCTGGAGCTGCTTTCCGGCCGGCGCCACCGGGTGCTGGGCGGCATCGCCGTGCAGGCCCCCGACGGGCGGCGCGTCGACACCCTGGTCACCACCGCCGTCATCTTCAAGCGCCTGTCGGAGGAGGAACTGCGCCGCTACCTGGCCGGCGGCGAGTGGCGCGGCAAGGCCGGCGGTTACGCCATTCAGGGCGCGGCGGCGGCCTTCATCCCCAAGATCATCGGCTCCTATCCCAACGTGGTCGGCCTGCCCCTGGTGGAGACCTGCAATCTCCTGACCGGGCTCGGCTACCGGATCTGAGGCGGCCGTGGCGGCGGAACTGATCGTCTCCGTCCTGCCCGGCGAGCTGCGCGCCGCGGTGCTGCGCGACGACCTTCTCGACGAGCTGCTGATCCTGCGCGACGACGCGCCGCCGCAGGCGGGTGACCTCTTCCTCGCGCGGGTGCAGCGTTTCGACAAGGGCCTGGACGGCGCCTTCGTGGACTTGGGGCTCGAGCGGCCCGGCCTGCTGCCGCGCCGCGAGCTGCAGGACGGCCCGGGAGCCAGCGTGCCGCCGGAAGGCACCGCCCTGGCGGTGAAGGTGCTGCGCGCCCCGGCGGCCGACAAGGGCGCCCGGGTCAGCGCCAAGGGGGTCAGCGCCCCGGTCTCCGGAGACCTGAAGGCCCCGGCGCGCCTGGGCGGCGGGGCGCCGGGGGCGATCCAGGGGCCGCTGGCGGCGCTGGCGGCCCGGGCGACGCCGCAGCGGGTGGTCTGCGACGACGCGGCCCTGCTGACGCAGCTGAAGGACCTCCTCGGCGGCGGCGGCGACTTCGAGCTGCACAGCACGGCAGCCCCGCTCTTCGAGGCCGAGGGCCTGGAGGCGGAGATCGGGGGGCTGCTGAGCCCGCGCGCCGAGCTGCCCGGCGGCGGCTTCCTGCTCGTCGAGCCGGGCCAGACCCTGACCGCCATCGACGTGAACGCGGGCAAGAGCGACGGGCGCGGCGGGGCCGAGGCCCAGGCCAAGGCGGTGAATCTCGCCGCGGTGCCGGTCATTGCGCGGCAGTTGCGCCTGCGCGGGCTCTCCGGCCTTATCGTCGTCGACTTCCTGGCCATGAAGAACCCCCTGGACCGCAAGGCGGTGGCGGCGGCGCTGCGCCAGGCGGTGGCCGACGACCCGGAGCCCTGCCAGGTCTTCGGCGTCTCGCCCTCGGGCCTTTTGGAGATGACCCGGCGGCGCGGCCGCCTGCCGCTGCACGAGATCCTCTGCCGGCCCTGCGGCCTGGCCGGCTCGGGCCGCGAGAAGACGCCGGAGACCCTGGCCTACGAGGCGCTGCGCGCCACGGTCGCCGGCGCCCTGGGCCAGGCGGTCACCAAGATCATCCTGCGCGCCGCCCCGCCGGTGGCTGCCGCGCTGAAGGAAGGGCAGGCCGGGGCGCTGGCCGCGGTGGAACGCCGCCTGGGCCGCGCGGTCGACGTCGCCGCCGACCCCTTGGTTGCCACCTACGAGCTCGTGCTAGGTTGAACTCATGACTGACGAGTCCGACAAGCGGGTCGTGCCGCTGCCGCGCAAGGACGGCGGGCGGCGCAAGTGCCCCATCTGCAAGGCGCCGGCGGTGCACCGCTTCCGCCCCTTCTG
>JBNKHC010000252.1:0-13978 GCA_050290145.1 Kiloniellaceae bacterium
GCAAGACCCTGGTGCTGCCGCTGATCGCCTCGCTTCTCGTCGCGATCCCCTTCGCCGCCGCCGGGTTCGCAGGCGGACAGGGCGGCAACCCGGCTTTCCGGGCCGTTCCCCTGCTGACCCAGGCGCCGCTCGCCGACCTGGCGCCGGTGCTGAAGACCACCCCGGAGGCGCTCGTGGCGTCGCTCGAGCAGCGCGGCTACGACGTGGCCTCCGCCGACCAGACCCTGGAAGCGGTCGCCGCAGGCTCGGACACGCCGGCGCGTGAGCTGCTCTTCGCGCTGCTGCCTGCGTCGCGCTGAGGAAACCGCTCCGGCGGCGCTAGCGCCGCCGCTCCTGCTCCGTGCGGGCGGCTTCGTAGACCCGTGCGACGATCTCGCTGCGTTCGAAGCCCAGGCGCTGCAGTTCCGTATCGCTGAGCACGGACAGCCGGCGAATGGTCCGGCTGACGCTCTGCCAGAAGAGGACAGAGGCGATCCAGCCGTCGAGCGCAGCCAGGGCGCGGCCGACGGGGCCCCGGGCGGCGCCGCGCGCCGGGCGGGTGCCGGCAAAGGCGATGCCGAGTTCTACGTCCCGGCAGTTTGAATGAGAGGTCATCTTTCCTCCTCCCGGTTCCGGCGTGCCGCTGCGCAAAAAGACGCCGGAGATCCGGCCGGGCAGCGCGGCGCCCAAGGTTCCGCAGAAATGCTTCCCCTTCTACCTACTGGCCCTCAATCCAGACTTCTAATATATTGATAAGCGATTATTCATATCTGAATTGTATGTCATGGATCTGCGGCACCTGCGCTACTTCGTTGCCGTGGCCGAGGAAGGCCACATCACCCGCGCCGCCGAGCGCCTGGGCATCCAGCAGCCGCCGCTGAGTCAGCAGATCAAGGCGCTGGAAGCGGAGCTGGAGGTGCAGCTCTTCCGCCGCAAGCCGCGTGGCGTGGAGCTGACCGAGGCGGGCGAGAGCCTGCTGGAAGACGCGCGGCGCATCCTGGCGGAGGTCGAGGGCGCGCTGCTGCGGGCGCGGCATACGGCGCGCGGCGAGCTTGGCCGGCTGGCCATCGGCTTCACCGCTTCGGCGCCCTTCCATCCCTTCGTCACCCGCGTCCTGCGCGACTTCCGTACCGCCCACCCGCGGGTCACCATGACTCTGGAGGAGATGGGGTCGTCGGAGCTGGTCCAGGCGGTGCAGGCCGAACGCCTGGACGTCGCCTTCATCCGCCCGGCCATCCCGCCGGCGGAAGGCGTGGCGCTCTACAACCTGCTGGAGGAGCCGATGGTCGCGGCCCTGCCGGCAGGCCACCGCCTGGCCACCGCCTCGCGCCGCCCGCTGCGCCTGGCGGCGCTGGCGGCGGAGCCCTTCATCCTGTACCGCCGCGCCTCCGGCCCCGGCCTCTACGACGCCATCGTCAGCGCCTGCCGCGCCGCCGGCTTCACGCCACGCACGGAGCAGGAAGCCCCGCGCATCACCGCCACCCTGAACCTCGTGGCCGCGGGCCTGGGCGTCACCCTGGTGCCGCGCTCGCTCAGCGGGCTGCAGGCCGAGGCCATCGTCTACCGTTCGCTCAGCGCGCCCCCGGGCCTGGCGGCGCCGATCCGCCTCGTCGCGCGCAAGGCCGACCACTCGGCCGCCGCCCGGCGCTTCGTCGCGCTGGCCCAGCAGCAAGCACGCAAGCGCGGCAAGACTGGCTCCACATAGGGCTAGGCCGTCGAAAGTGGCAGCCCCGCGCACGTTTCTTATCGCCGGGGCACAGAATTTCTATGGCGGCGGCGACTGCCGGCTCGCCCGCACTCCGCCGGCCCTATATCCTGGCCCCATCCGGAGGAGCGATATGAGCGAGCAGCAAGACACCGCGCCGGCGGCCCTGACTTTCATCGGCTTCGGCGAGGCCGGCCGGGCCATGGTCGCCGGCCTGCGCGAGGAAAACCCCGCGCTGGAGATCCATCTCTGGGACATCCGTTTCAAGGGCGAAGACAGCTCGGAAATCCGCGCTGCCGCCGCGGCCCTTAAGGCTGTCTGCCATGACGACCTGGGCCCGGCCGTAACCGCCGGCGAGGTCGTGCTCTCCACCGTGGTCGCCAAACAGGCGGTTGCCGTGGCCGAGGCCGCGGCGCCGTACATGAAACCCGGCCAGATCTACATCGACCTCAACTCCGCGGCGCCGCGCACCAAGCTGGCGGTCGCCGAGGCCCTGAAACCCAGCGGCTGCAATGTGCTGGACGGCGCCATCCTGTCGCCGGTCCCAAAGCACCGCCACAAGGTGCCGATCCTGCTGTGCGGCCCCAAGGCGGCGCAAGGCACGGCGAAGCTGGCGGCCCTCGGGTTCAACGTGGAAGACGGCGGCGAGACCCTGGGCGCGGCCTCGGCCACCAAGATGCTGCGCTCGATCATGATCAAGGGGGTCGAGGCGCTGTTCCTGGAGTGCGTCGCGGCGGCCAGCCAGTTCGGCGCCTCCCAGCGAGTGCTGGAGTCCCTGCAGCCCAGCCTGCCGGGCCTCGACTGGCCGGAGCGGGCGCGCTACCTCACCTCGCGCGCCGCGCTGCACGGCACAAGGCGCTCGGCGGAGATGACCGAGGCCGCGACCATGCTGCGCGACATGGGCATCGAGCCGCTGATGGCGGAGGCCGCGGCCAAGCGCATCGCCTGGGCCGTCGAACAGGAGCTGAAGGCCGGCCTCATCGACGACGCCTTCCCCACGGTCGAAGCCATGGAAAAGGCCTTCCCCTGCAAGGCGAAGGACGCCGGCTGAACGGCGGCGGCACGTCCGCTTCACCAGCAAGGTAGGACGGCTCCTTGGTCGCAGACGATGTCGGTTAAGTGCCACCAACAGACCTTCGGGCTGGACCGCGACACATTGATGGTATGCCTTATGGAAGAGCCGCGAGAATGTCGTCCAATTTGCCGGTAACAAGGGTTGTCGTGGCGTCTCCGGTCAACAAGGAGAATTGGCCATTTCGCTTTCTGATTACATAGCGTGGCGGGCCGTCCTCGAGCGGCATAACAAGAACAATCGGTGCGCCGTCACTATCTATTGCTGGCTCCTCGCCTCCGAGGAATCGCATGTCCTCAAGCGTAGAAATCTTGTCTTCGATCGCCTCGAATTCATCTTGCGTGAAGATCTCCATCGGTTCATCAGGCATTTGACCGTTCCTCTGATAACTAGCCGACAGGTTTGCGTTCGAACACGACTGCCAGCACATCGTGCTGATGTCCGCTAAGGCTCCAGGTCACCAAGTCCCGTCCCATCCAGCTGAATGCTCTGGAGGCTCTCCATAGCGCACATTAATGGGCGCCGGAAAGCCATACGTTGACGTAGATCAACCTCGTTACCCCGCTTCGAAACCATTTCTGAACGCCTCTCGCCGCCAGTATCACCGCCGCCCGTGCAGGCCATCGCAGCCGCGTCACCCAGCGCATCGAAACCCGCATCCATCTCGCTCCTCGGGAGGTCGTTGAGGAGACCTACTGCCTGCAATAGGGGGCCAGTTCGCTGCGCGCGACGAATGTCCGTACCGGGTCAGAAAGCGAAGTCGGGCCAAGGCCGGTAAGGTCTGCTCCCTGGGTTTCCTCGCTTATTCGGGCGCGTTGTCCATCAGCCGTTCAATCATGCCTAAAATCGCGCTGACCTGGACGCCGTCCTTCAGCGCGAAACGGTCGTCGTAGGCGTAGCCCCACCAGTTCCAGCAGCCCTTCGGGTTGACGGCAAAGCCGTTGCGGAACCAGCGCCCTGGGTAGGCGGCGTCCAGGTCAGCGCGCGTGACGCTGTGCGCCTGGGGATAGAGAACGACAATGCGGTTGCTGTCCGCCCATTCGTTCATGCCGATCCTGCTGTAAAATCCATCGCCCAGCACCTCGCGCGCCTGCTGGCAGCCGTGCAGCACCACGTGCAGCCGGCAGGTCTCCCCCGCCGCGCAGTCCGCCGGGACGTAGAGCACGCCGGTTTCGTCCAGGCCGTTGATGACGGCCTGACCCGCCGGTGCGAACTCGCGCTGGTCGAAGAGGATCGTCTCGCCGGTCAGGTTCGCGGCCTTGGGCGCCAGGGGGCCGTAGATATGCTTCAGGATCGCGCCGGCCTGGTCGTAGTCGCAGTCGTTGATGAAGGGCGGGCCGGTGACAGCGCAGGGCTGGCAGCAGTCCTCGGTCACCCAGGAATGGCCCGCCTCGCTGCCCGGCCCCGGCGGTTGCTCGCGAAAGCTGTCCAGCGCAATGTTCCCCGGCTCGACCCCCAAGGCTTCATAGAGCTGGGCGCTGCGTTCCACGGTGACGTGGCTCACCGTTTCATCCGCCCGGCCGGTGAAGAGATAGACCCTGTCGCCGGCCAGGCCGTCCGGGGGGTCGATCCAGCCGCCCGCGGCAAGCTCCGCCGTACGCGCACGAAAGGTCTCCACCGCCGCGACCGGAGGCCGGGCGGCCATGCAGCGGTCGAGAGCGCGGCTGACGGAGCCGGCGAGTTCGCCGCTTTCCGCGTCGACACTGATGGCGGCGCAGCCGTAGAGGCCGCCGGCAACAAGGCCGACGCCCATGATCAGCTCGGAATGCGCGATGTGAAGCTGGCTGGCCATGAAGGCGCCGGAGGAGATCCCGGAAACCGAGATCCTGTCCGGGTCGATGTGAAGCCCGGCGAGTGTTTCCTGCGCCCGAACCTGAGTCGAGGCTGCAGCCAGCAGCGCCGTGAGCAGGGGGATCAGCGTCCAGAGCACGGCGTGCAGGCGGCGCGAGACAGGCTTCGTCATCGTGGCTCTCCCGTCGGTCTCGAATGGCAGGCAGGCAAACAAGACAGTGCTGAGGCTGTGCGGGGCAGCTTGGCGCGCTCCGCGACCCTTGACCAGTGACAAGCGCCCCTGATCGGGCGGCTACCCCTTAAGCTTCAGGGTGGCGATCTCGGTCCGCGCGGCGGCACCGTAGAGCAGCGAGGGCCAGGCCGGTTTGATGAGATCGAGCTGTCCGCGAATGGCCGCCGCGGCCTTGTCCGCCGCGGTCCCGGCCTCCTCCAGGGGCGGGCTGCGGCATCGGGAAATTCGGCGAACGTTTATTCGGTATCGCCGGGTCAGGGCGATCTCTCTTATGTCCCGCCGGCCCGCGGCCCCCGGGTTGATCGGCCGGGTCCGACAGTGCCTTCCCCGTGTGGTGCGCGCAGGCGGCGCCTTAAGATAGCATGGCCCCATAAACGGGCCCTGACAGCCGGGTCCGGAGGAAAGGGGGGACAGTCATGGAGAAGCGGGCCTTGATCG
Source organism: Kiloniellaceae bacterium (assembly GCA_050290145.1). Lineage (GTDB taxonomy): Bacteria > Pseudomonadota > Alphaproteobacteria > Kiloniellales > Kiloniellaceae > Pelagibius. The sequence goes on from JBNKHC010000252.1 coordinate 5,218, forward strand.
TTGGCGGCAGCGGCGGGATCGGCCGCGGCATCGCCGTGCGCCTGGCCGCCGACGGCTGGTCGATCCTCGCGCACGGCCGCAAGGCGGATGCCCTGCAGGAAACGCTCGCGGCCGTGGCCGAGGCCGGCGGCGCGGGCGAGAGCTTTCAGGCGGAACTGACGGACCCCGGGCAGGTCGCGGCCCTGGCGGACTGGGCCTCGCGCGGGGGCAGGCTGGACGCGGTGATCTGGACGGCGGCCGGCGGCCGCTCCGTGCCGACGGCGCCCGAAAGCTTCGAGGAATGGGAGCGCACCCTCGCGGGCATCCTCCACGCGCCCATGCGCCTGACGGCGCTGACTCTCCCGGCGGTCCGCGCCGCCGAGGGCGCCTACCTCTATCTCTGCGGCATGTATGCCAAGATCGGGGTGGCGAAGATGGCCGCCCACTGTGCCGGCCGGCACGGCCTGGAAGGCTTCGCCAAGGCGCTCTTCGAGGAGGTCCGCGAGGACGGCGTGCGCGTGACGCTGCTGCATCCCGGCTTCGTCAACACCCAGATGACCAACCCGGAGCGGCTGGACCCCGCGAAGTGCATCCAAGTCGAGGACATCGCCGAGATGGCGGCCCTGGCCGTCACCCTGCCGGGCAACGCCTGCGTCATGGAGATGACCGTGCGCCCGCAGCGTTCGCCTTACCGCTAGGCGGCCCGCTCCACGCGGCAAGGAAAAAGGGAGAGGCCGTTGCGACCCCTCCCGCGAGTTCGTGAACAGACTCTCATGCCTGAGGGAAACTCCGTCCTCCGCGCATCAGTCCTTGTAGGACGGATCGATGCGGTCGAGCTTGCGGCGCAGCGCCGGCCATTCGACCTTGCCGATGGGGCGGTAACCCTTTTCCGAATTGTTGAACTTGTTGCGCTCGATGGTGGTGCGCTGCACATCCTCGGGGATCGGGTTCAGCTCGGCGCCCGACTGCTGGAAGGAGAGCTGCATGTAGCAGGCGCGCTCGGCGCGGTACATCCACATGAAGGCCTCGCCCGCCGTGCGGCCGACGGTGAGCAGACCGTGATTGCGCAGGATCAGCACGTTGTTGTCGCCCAGATCGCGCACGATGCTCTCGCGCTCGGCGAAGTCGGTGGCGATGCCCTGGTAGTCGTGATAGCTGGTCTGGGCGATCACCGCCATGGCGTGCTGGGTGATCGGCAGCAGTCCCTGCTTCTGGGTCGCGACGCCGGTGCCGGCGCGGGTATGGGTGTGGATCACGCAGGCGACGTCCGGGCGCGCCATGTGGATGGCTCCGTGAATGACGAAGCCCGCCGGATTGATGGAATACTCGGTCGGCGAGAGGATGTTGCCCTCCTGGTCCACCTTCACCAGGCTGGAGGCGGTGATCTCGTCGAACATCAGGCCGAAGGGATTGATGAGGAAGTGGTCCTCCGGCCCCGGCACGCGCGCCGAGAGGTGCGTGGCCAGCAGGTCCGACCAGCCGTAGAGGTCGACCAGGCGGAAGGCCGCAGCGAGGTCGACGCGCATCTCCCACTCTTCGGGCGTGCAATCGATCTTGGGGGCTTCCTGTGGCATGGCCATGGGGTGTCGTCCTTCACGTGAGGGGGTGGAATCTGCAGATGCCCGCGGCGCGGCAATCATTAGAACTCAACTCAACATGCTCCCGCCAGGGCCAGGAAGTCATTGCACACGAAAGTAATAGTCATCGCACATAAGTAATCCCTGAGTGCTTGGCGCAAGCATCAGACCTCATTAAGGTGATATCAACCGGGCAGCATGCACCGGAAAACTCAAGGCAGGACAACGCCCTTTTGGGCGGGACTCACTCGAGGGAGGACTACATGTCTGTTTTTAAGACCACCCGTGGGGTGGCATTCGGCCTTGCCGCAGCCGCGGCCCTTGCAACCCCTGCAGCATCAAATGCCGCTGACTTCAACCTTGAAGGCAAGACCGTCGAGTTCGTGATTCCCTTCTCGGAGTCCGGCGGTTCGGCGCGCTGGGCGAACTTCTACGCGCCGCTGCTCAGCGAGGCGCTGCCCGGCAATCCCACCGTCGTGGTGCGCTATCGCCCCGGCGCCGGTTCGACCAAGGGCGCCAACTGGTTCCAGGAACAGGATACCGCCGACGGCACGCTGATCTTCGGCTCCTCCGGCTCGACCCAGTTCCCCTACCTGCTGGGCGATCCGCGCGTGCGCTACGAGTACGCTGACTGGCAGGTCGTGCTGGCCTCCGGCGTCGGCGGCGTCAGCTACCTGCCGCCCGACATCGCCAAGCGCTTCGACGGCGACGCCGATGACCTGGGCGACATCGACTTCATCTGGGGCAGCCAGGGCGCCACGCGCCTGGACCTGGTCGCCAACCTGGCCTGGAAGATGCTGGGCATGAACGTGGTGCCGGTCTTCGGCATCGAGGGGCGCGGCGACGGCCGCCTGATGTTCGAGCGCGGCGAAGCCAACATCGACTACCAGACCTCGCCGGCCTACCTGCGCAGCGTCGTGCCGATGGTCGAGCAGGGCCTGGCCGTGCCGATGATGACCTGGGGCTCGCTGGATGACGACGGCAACATCGTCCGTGATCCGACCTTCCCGGACATCCCGACCTTCAAGGAGGTCTGCGAGAAGACGGCGGCCTGCCAGACCAGCGGCGACGCCTGGGACGCCTGGAAAGCCTTCTTCATCGCCGGCTTCCCGGCCCAGAAGATGGTCTTCCTGCCCAAGACGGCCCCCAAGGAAGTCGTCGACGGCTATGAGGCCGCCTTCAAGAAGATCCATGCCCGCGCCGACTTCGCGCAGATGGCGGAAAAGACCCTGGGCAAGGACCCGCAGATGACCGGCAAGGCTGCCGACAATGCGAAGAAGCTGGCCACCACCGTGCCGCCTTCGGCCAAGCAGTTCGTCATCGACTGGCTGAAGGAAGACTACAACGTCACCCTGCAGTAGCAGGGGCTTCGGCAACCGGCCCCACCCCCGCGTGGGGCCGGTACGCCTTTTCGGCTAAGAGTATTCAATGGACCTGTTCGCGACCGCACTGCCCGCCCTCGGCGAGGCGGTAGCCCTTATTCTCCAGCCCGAACAGCTGATGTTTCTTTTCATCGGCGTTCTGCTGGGTCTATCGGTCGGGGTCTTCCCGGGGCTGGGCGGCATCGCCGGCTTGTCGCTCGTCCTGCCCTTCATTTTCGGCATGGACCCGGTATCGGGCCTGGCCCTGATGGTCGGCCTCATCGCCGTGGTGCCGACCTCGGACACCTTCGCCTCTGTGCTGCTCGGCATTCCCGGCTCCACCGCCAGCCAGGCGACCGTGCTGGACGGCTTTCCCCTGTCGAAGAAAGGTGAAGCCGCGCGGGCGCTTTCCGCCGCCTTTGCCTCCTCGCTGTTCGGCGGCCTGCTGGGCGCCTGCGTCCTGACCTTCTTCATTCTCATCGCCCGCCCGCTGATCCTCGCCTTCGGCCTGCCGGAGATGCTGATGATCACCATCCTCGGCCTCTCGATGGTGGCGATCCTGGCCGGCCGCATCCCGCTGAAGGGCGTGGTCGCCGCGGGCCTGGGCCTCATGGTCGGCACCATCGGCGAGGCGGCTGCCGGCGGCAGCCTGCGCATGGCGACCTACGACATTCCCTACCTGATCGATGGCCTCTCGCTGGTCATCGTCGGCCTGGGCATCTTCGCCATTCCAGAAATCGTCGCCCTGCTGCGCCAGGACCGCGCGATCTCCAAGACCGGCGGCCTGGGCAAGGGCTGGCTGGACGGGGTGCGCGACTGGTGGCGCAACATCTGGCTGTCGATCCGCTGCTCGGCCATCGGCGTGCTGGTCGGCGTCATCCCCGGCCTCGGCGGCTCGGTCGTGGACTGGATCGCCTACGGCTTCACGGTGCAGTCGACCAAGGAAAAGAGCAACTTCGGCAAAGGCGAGATCCGCGGCGTCATCGGGCCTGAGTCGTCCAACAACGCCAAGGAAGGCGGCGGCCTGGTGCCGACGCTGATCTTCGGCATCCCGGGTTCGGGCAGCATGGCCGTCTTCCTGGGCGGCATCGCCCTGCTGGGCTACGACCCCGGCCCGCACATGGTGCGCCACAACCTGGACATCACCTATACGATCGTCTGGTCGCTGGCCATCGCCAACGTGCTGGGCGCCGGGCTCTGCATCGCGCTGTCCAACCAGATCGCCAAGCTGACGACGATCCGCTTCACCCTGGTCGCGCCCTTCCTCTTCATGGTCATCGCCTTCGCCGCCTTCCAGTCGCGCCAGTCGCTGGGCGACCTGGTGGCGCTGATGGCCGTGGGCGTGCTGGGCATCTTCCTGCGCCGCTTCGAGTTCTCGCGCCCCGCCTTCCTGATCGGCTTCGTGCTCTCGGCCCAGGCTGAGTCCTTCTCCAACATGGCCAACCAGATTGCCGGCGCGCGCTTCCGCCAGGGTCTCATGGACGGGCTGGAATACATCGCCTCACCCATCGTCCTGGTCATCCTGGCGCTCATCGTCATTTCCATCATCATCGGCATCCGCCAGGGCAAGCACATCCTGGGCTCCGACGAACCGCCGACCGGCGGCAAGCGCGCCCCGATGATCTTCCTGCTCTGCATCCTCGGCTACCTGCTGGTCGCCTGGTTCGACGCGCTGGGCATTGGCCGGATGGGCGACAAGATCTTCCCGGTGACCGTCGGCGCGGTGACCCTGGTCTGCGGCTTCGCGCTGCTGATTCAGATGATACGCCTGCCCGAGACCCACGCGCTCTTCGCCGACTTCGAGCGCGGCGGCGAGGACGCCAGCGCCCCGCACGGCCTCTGGGCCACGCTGGCCTGGTTCGCCTTCCTGCTGGTGCTGTCCTGCCTGCTCGGCTTCGTCCTGGCGGCAACGATCTTCTTCCTCGCCTTCCTGCGCATCCGCGCGGAGGTTTCCTGGCTGAGGACAGTCATCCTGACGGCCATCGCCATCGGCTTCATTTGCTTCCTGGCCGGCACCCTGGGACGCGACTTCCCGCCGGGCCTGCTGCAGGAGTTCGTGCGCCTGCCCTGGCCGCTGACGTAGCAGCAGCTGGATCCAGGACGACAAAATCCCCGGGCCGCCGATTGAACAGCCGCCCGGGGGTCGTTCTATTCTGTGAGAGAAGCGGCGCTAGTCGTCGTGGGCGAAGACCGCCCCCTCGAAGAGCTTCCGCGCCGTGCGCAGGAAAGCGGCGCGCTTGATCTCCGGCGGTGAGCTGCCCTCTTCCACCTCCATCAGCACGTCCAGGGCGCCGGTCGGGTGCTCGACGGAAAGCTTTTTCGTCGTGCCCTCGGGGATCACCGCGATCTCCGCCGCCGGCGAGCCCGGCAGCAGGCAGGCCGTGGCCACGCTGATGGCGCCGAAGACGCCGATGGTGGCGTGGCAGCGGTGCGGGATGAAGGTGCGGGTGGAGATGCAGCCGCCGTGGCGCGGGGCCGAGACCATGGTCATCTTGGGAACCGTCTTTTCGGCGACGTCGCCCAGGTTCATCAGCGGGCCGGCGGCCAGGCGGATCTCCTCCAGGCGCGCCTTCAGCGCGCTGTTGGCGTCCAGCTCGTCGCGCGTCTCCTCGCCGGTGATGCCCATGTCGGAGGCCAGCATCACCACCACCGGCATGCCGTTGTCGATCAGCGTGACCTTGGTCCCCGCGACCTCGTCGACCGCGTTGCCGGTCGGCAGCAGGGCGCCGCAGGTCGAGCCGGCGGCGTCGGTGAAGCTCAGGGGCACCGCCGCGGCCTTGCCCGGCACGCCGTCGATGTGGGCCTCGCCCTTGTAGCTCGGCTTGCCGCCGGGCGTGGCGATCTCCGCGACCGCGGTCTGACCGCTGTTGGACATGAAGATGGTCACGTGGGTGACCGGATCGCTTGCCGGGACCAGGCCCTGCTCGATGGCGAAGTAGCCGACGCCGGCCAGGATGTTGCCGCAGTTCTGGCCGTAACCGACGCGCGCCTCGTCGACGAAGACCTGGGCGAAGAGGTAATCGACGTCGATGCCGGGGCGCGCCGAGCGCTCGACGATGGCGACCTTGCTGGTCAGGGGATCGGCGCCGCCTATGCCGTCGATCTGCCGCGGATCGGGCGAGCCCATGATCGACAGCAGCAGGGCGTCGCGCGCCGCCTCGTCCTGCGGCAGGTCGCTGGCCAGGAAGTAGGCACCCTTGGAGGTGCCGCCGCGCATCATCGTGCAGGGAATCCCGGAACTTCCTGAAATGCCCGACAAGGGGTCAGCCCTCCGACTTGCCCGCGGCGACGTCCGCGTAGTCGACGTACTTCAGGCCCTTGTCGGCCAGGCGCTGGCGCATGTTGTAGATGTCGAGGCCCAGCTCGCCGGCCGCAAGGCGGGCGCGGGTGCCGTCCTCCTTCTCCTCGCGGGCCCGGGCCGCCGCCAGCACCACCTCGGCCTCCTCGCGCCTGACGATGCAGACGCCGTCATCGTCGGCGATCACCACGTCGCCCGGCGCCACTGCGGCGCCGGCGCAGACGATGGGGACGTTCACCGAGCCGATGGTCTCCTTCACCGTGCCCTGGGCCGAGACCGCCTTCGACCACACCGGAAAGCCCAGCTTCGTCAGGTCGGCGGTGTCGCGGGTGCCGGCCTCGATAACCATTGCCCGCACCTTGCGCGCGATCAGCGACTGCGCCAGCAGCTCGCCGAAATAGCCCTGGTCGCTGGGCGAGGTCGGCGTGGCGACGACGATGTCGCCTTCACGGCACTGCTCCACGGCGACGTGGATCATCCAGTTGTCGGCCGGGGCCATGGAGACGGTCACCGCGGTACCCGCCACCCGGGCACCGGGGTAGATCGGGCGCATGTAGCTCTGCATCAGGCCCTTGCGGCCCTGGGCCTCGTGCACCGTGGCGACACCGCAGGCCGCCAGGCCGTCGACGATGGCGCGCTCGGTACGAGGGCAGTTGGTGACGACAAGATTGCTCATCGCGCGTCCTCCCTTACAGCTCCCCCAGTCATAGTTCATCCACCGTGCGCGGGAAGATCGACTGGAAGGCCTCGGCGTACTTGGCCGCCCGGCCCCCGGCCTGGCCGCCGGAGTTGCGGCGGAACTGGTTGGCGCGGTTCTCCGCCACGTTGGTGTAGTAGCTCCAGAGGTGCTCCTGGCCCTCCATGCACTGGATGGCGGCCCACTTCTGCTCCCAGACGTCGGTGATGTCGAGGATGGTGTCGGGGCGCCAGTCGCACTGCTCGGTCTGGTGCGGTTCGAAGAGGTAGAGCTGCGGTGCGCCCAGCACCTTCTCGCCCGGCTTGTGGCCCCAGGCCTGGGCCGTCGAGCGACACTCCAGCGTCACCTGGGTGGCGTAGGGGTGGTCGCTGTTGTAGGGATCGGCCTTGGAGTGGGTCAGCATGAAGGCCGGCTGGACCTTGCGCATCACGTCGACCAGGCGCTCCTTGGCCTCCGGGCCGGCCACCATGGGATAGTCGCCCAGGTCGAAGAACACGATGTCGTGGGCGTTCACCGCTTTCGCGGCGTTCTCGGCCTCTTTGCGGCGGGCATCCTTTACCGCCTGAAGGGTCATGCCGTCCTGCTTCCACAGCTTGGCGGACTCGCCGCGCTCGCCAAAGGACAGGCAGACGATGGTCACCGCGTAGCCCTTGGAAGCGTGCAGGGCGATGGCCCCTCCCGCGCGCCAAACGAAGTCAGCGGCGTGCGCGCTGACGACCAAGGCGGACTGCCCAGCCATTAACTCCTCCTGCAACTCAGTTCCGGTTCCGGTCGGCAGTATTGCCGCCGGGGCCGGGTTTGTATAAGAAATTCACGGTACGACGCATTACATGTTGCTATTCATGGGCAGTCAAATCACGCGCGCGACCCGGCCGAACCTGCGTCATCTGAGGGCTTTCAGCCTGGCGGTGCGCGAGGGAAACATTAGCCGGGCGGCAGAGGCGGCGCGGGTGACGCAGTCCGCCGTCAGCCAGGCAGTGGCCCGGCTGGAGGCCCACTACGGCTGCCGCCTGCTGGAGCGCGGGACCACCGGCGTCTACCCCACCGAACTGGGCCGCGTGGCGGTGGAGCGCATCGACCGGGCGCTGGAGCGGCTGCGCGCAGCGACCCAGCGCGTCTGCGCCGGGCGCGGCAACCGCGGTTCCGGCGGCGCCCTGCCCGACCGCATGCTGACCCTGTCCCAGCTCGACGCCTTCGTGGCGACGGCGCGCGCCGGCGGCTTCAAGGCCGGCGCGAAACGTCTGGGCATCTCTCAACCATCCGTGCACCGCGCCGTGCGCCAGCTGCAGGACGTGCTCGGCGTCGACCTGCTGGAGCAGACCAGCCTGGGCCTGGCGCCGACCCGCAGCGGCGCCGACTTCGCCGCCTCGGTCGGCCTGATCCTCAAGGAAATCGACCTGGTCGCCGACGACCTGGACGAGGCCCGCGGCCGGCACCAGGGCCGTGTCGCCATCGGCGCCCTGGCCCTGGGGCGTACCGAGCTGGTGCCGCGAGCGGTGGCGCGGGCGGCCCGCGCCTTTCCCGAGGCCAACTTCCTGATCCAGGACGGCACCTACGACCAGCTGCTGCACGGCCTGCGCGCCGGCGACCTGGACCTCATCGTCACCGCCGGACGCCCCCTGCCCACCGACGACGTGGTTGAGGTCCTGCTCTTCGAAGACCGGCTGTCCGTCGTCGCCCGCGCCGACCACCCGCTGATCGTCAAGGGCATGGCGTCGATCGCGGACCTGGCGCGCTACCCCTGGATCCTGCCGCGCGAGGGCACGCCGACGCGGCGCAGCTGCGACGCCCTGCTGGACCGGGTCGGCGCCCAGCATGAAAAGGGCCTGCTCGAAACCGGCTCCCAGGC